>JBLMWW010000301.1:0-3503 GCA_050257435.1 Rudaea sp. | reverse complement strand
TCCCGATCCTCGTCCAGATGGAGAAATACGCCGGCGGCAAGCGCACGCGCGTGATCCGCATCCTGGAGGACGAGGACGACTGGCCGGCACGGCGCCCGGCGGCGAAGCCATGAGGCACGCGATGATCGACCTCTACGCCGCCAACACGTCCAACAGCCAGCGCGTCTCGATCATGCTCGAGGAGTGCGCCATACCATACCTCGTGCACAAGGTGGATCTCGGCGCCGGCCAACAGCGCAGCGAGGCGTTCCTCGCGCTCAATCCCGCGGGCGCCGTGCCGGTGATCGTCGACAAGTCGGCGCCGGCCGGCTCGCTCACGCTGACGCAGTCCGGCGCGATCCTGCTCTACCTCGCGATGAAGACCGGCCGCTTCTTCCCGAAGGACCCGGCCCTGCGCGCACGCGCGTTCGAGTGGTTCATGTTTGCGACGTCGGACTGCGCGACGATGTCGACGTCGATCTTCCTGTGCAACGCGGTGTTGCCGGACAAGTCGCCGGCGAACCTCGGCTACTACGAGGATCGCCTGACCCGCCACTTCGCGGTGGCGAACCGGCGGCTCGATTCGCGCCGCTTCCTCGCCGAGGAACTGTCCATCGCCGATTTCGCCCTCTACCCGATCGTCCGCGTGCGCTACGCGCTCGTCGAGCGCGCCGGCGATCTCGACAATCTGGCGCGGTGGGCGGAGGAGCTGGCGGCGCGTCCCGCCATCGCACGCGGCATGGCGGCGATGGAGTAGCGGCACCAAGCAAAACGGCCGGTCGCCCGCGGGGCGTACCGGCCGCCTGTAAGCGTGAGACTGCGCGGGAGGCGCGCGTTACTTGAGGTGGTTCGAGACGAGCTTCGTCATCTCGAACATCGACACCTTGTTCTTGCCGCCGAATACCGCGCGCAGCTTCTCGTCGGCGTTGATCAGGCGCTTGTTGACCGCATCCTGCAGCTTGTTCCTCTTGATGTAGTCCCAGATCTTCTTCGTGACCTCGGTGCGCGGCATCGGCATCGAGCCGACGACGGCCGCGAGCACGGTGGAGGGCGTCATTTCCTTCATGAAGGCCGCATTCGGCTTGCGCTTCGCGGCCGTCTTCTTCGCGGCCGGCTTCTTCGCGGCGGACTTCTTGGCGGCGGGCTTCCTCGCTGCGCTCTTCTTGGCGGCCGGCTTCTTCGCAGCAGTCTTCTTCGCGGCCGGCTTCTTGGCCGCCGACTTCTTCGCAGCTTTCTTGGCAGTAGCCATGTGTCTCCTTCCTGTCAGTTGTGCGGGCGGACTACGCTGTAGCGTCTTCGACGCGCCTTCCTGTCCTGGGCACGACGCTCCATCGCGGGCGACTATACCGCATTTTCCGTAGGGAGTAAGGGGTCGCCAGAGGGAAATTTCACTCTGGCGAAGCGGGTGTTGCGGCGACGCGAACGCGCGACGCTCGCGCGTCGCATCGCGTCGTTTCCGCTCGACGGCGTGCACGGAAACGGACCCGCGCGGAGTAGAATGCAAGCGTCCGATCCTTCGATGTCCGCTCCTACGACCGATCTTGCGCAATTGCGCGTCGATTACCGGCGCGCCGCCCTGAGCGAGCACGAGGCTTCTCCCGATCCCCAAGATCAGTTCGCGCGCTGGCTCGACGAGGCCGTCAGCGCGGCGGTGCCCGAGCCGAACGCGATGATGCTCGCCACGGTGGACGGCGCGGGGCGCCCCTCGGCGCGCGTGGTGTTGCTGAAGTCGTTCGACGCCCGCGGGCTCGTCTTCCACACGAACTACGAGAGCCGCAAGGGACGCGACCTCGCCGGCAATCCCGCCGTCTCGCTCCTCTTCTTCTGGCCCGACCTCGAGCGGCAGGTGCGCATCGACGGGCTTGCCGCGCGCGTCACCGCCGAGGAGTCCGATGCGTACTTCGCGCAGCGCCCGCACGCGTCGCAGGTCGGCGCGTGGGCCTCCCCGCAGAGCACGCCGATTCCCGATCGCGCCTGGCTCGAGGCGCAAGTCGCCGCCGCCGAGGCGCGCTTCGTGGCCGGAGTGCCGCGTCCGCCGAACTGGGGCGGCGTGCGCGTCGTGCCCGACCGCTTCGAGTTCTGGCAGGGCCGTCCGTCGCGGCTGCACGATCGGCTCGTTTACGCGCGGCAAGGCGACCGGTGGAAGATCGAGCGGCTCGCCCCGTGAGGTGGCTGCCGCCGGTCTCGCCGTTCGCGGTGCTGATCGCGCTCGGCGTCGCCAACCATGTCGTCCTGACCGGCTCGCGCGTGGCGGTGTCGCTCGACGCGCTCGCGTACGGTGCGAGCGCGGCGACCGTCGGCGGGCTGATGGCCTTCTTCGCGCTTCTTCCGATGTTCTTCGCGATCCCGGCGGGCCGCCTCGCCGATCGCATTGGCGTGCGCGGTCCGATGCTCGTCGGATCGATCGGCATGACGACGGGCGCGGCGATCGTCACGCTGTTTCCCGGGCTGCCGTCGCTGTTCGCGAGCGCGATGGTGAGCGGGGTTTCCTTCATGCTGTTCCAGGTCGCCGCGCAATACGCGACCGGCGAGATGGGCGGCAAGGCGGCGCGCACGCGCAATTTCGGCCTCCTCGCGCTCGGCTACTCGACGTCGTCGATCGCCGGGCCGCTGATCGCCGGCTTCATGATCGACCATGCCGGCTTCCGCGCGGCGTTCGCCGCGCTCGCGCTCCTGCCCCTGTTGCCGATCGTCGTCCTCGGCGGGCGGATGATCGTTCTTCCCGGTCCGCATCCCGCGAAAGCCGCGAGCGTTCGGGGCGGCGCGCTCGAGCTCATCGCGCATCCCGAGATGCGGCGCGTCTTCATCATCAACGGGCTGATCTCGATGGCATGGGAGCTGCACACGCTGTTCGTCCCGATCTACGGCCACGGCATCGGGCTCTCGGCTTCCGGCGTCGGCATGGTGCTCGCCGCATTCGCCGCGGCGACGTTCGCCGTCCGCCTCGCCATGCCGCTGCTCGCGCGGCGCGCGTCCGAGCACGCGGTCCTGACGTTTGCGCTCTATGTCGGTGCGATCGTCTATCTCGCACTGCCGTTCTCGCGCAACGCGCCGACGCTGATGGCGTTGTCGTTCTGCCTCGGCCTCGGGCTCGGCGCCGGCCAGCCGATGGTGATGGCATTGCTGCATACCCATGCGCCGCCCGGCCGGATGGGCGAGGCGGCCGGCGTGCGGATGTCGCTCATCAACTCGATGGCGGTCGCGGTGCCGGTGGTGTTCGGCGCCGTCGGTGGCTCGATCGGGCTCGCGCCCGTGCTGTGGTCGGTCGGCGTGTTCCTCGCCACCGGCGGCTTTCTCACCCGCGGCGCGCGCGCCTGATGCAGGGCGGCGGCACCCGCGCGCCGCGCGGGGTCACCGCGCGACGGCGGGCTTCAGCCGGTCGGCATACGCCTTGCGAAACTTCGCGAGCTTGGGCGCGACGACATACGCGCAGTACGGTTGCCCGCCGTTTCGCGCGAAATAGTCCTGGTGGTATCCCTCGGCCGGATAAAACGTCGCCGGTCCGGCGATCTCGGTGACGATGG
>JBLMWW010000300.1:0-3132 GCA_050257435.1 Rudaea sp. | reverse complement strand
GATTACGAGATCGTCATCGTGGACGACGGCTCGTCGCGCAGCACGCGCGAGCGCGTCATGGCGGCGCTCGCGACGCGGCGGCATGGGCGCCGCGCGCCCACGCTGCGCTTCCTCTGGATGCCGGCCAATCGCGGGCCCGCTGCCGCGCGCAATTGCGGCATCCTCGCCGCGCGCGGGGACGTCGTTGCATTCACCGACGACGATACCCTGCCGCGCCCCGATTGGCTGCAGGCGGGGCTCGCGGCGATCGCGGCCGGCGCGGACGCCGTCGCCGGAGCGGTCGAGGTGCCTCTCCCCGCGGTCCCGACCGATTACGAGCGCGACGCCGCGGGCCTGTCGAATGCGGGCTTCGTCACGGCGAACGCGTTCGTGCGCCGCGACGTCCTCACCGCGATCGGCGGCTTCGACGAGCGCTTCCGCTCGGCGTGGCGCGAGGACACCGACCTCTACTTCCGCTTGCGCGCGAGCGGCGCGACCGTGCGCGCCTCGCATGCGGCGCGCGTCGTGCATCCGGTGCGCCCGGCGCGCTGGGGCGTGAGCCTCGCGCAACAGCGCAAGGTGATGTTCGACGCGCTGCTCTACAAGAAATTTCCGCAGGGCTACCGGCGCTACGTTCGGCCGCGCCCGCCGTGGGAGTACTACGCGGCGGTGGCGGCGGGACTGTGCGCGGTCGTTTACGTCGCCGCCGGCCTGCATGCGCTGGCGATCGCGAGCCTCGCCGTGTGGGTAGGCATCGGTGTCGCCTTCGCGCTGCGCCGGCTCGCCAACACGAGCCGCGCGCCGCGCCACGTCGCCGAAATGCTCGTCACCTCGCTGCTGATCCCGTGGGTGTCCGTCTACTGGCGTGCGCGCGGTGCGTGGCGTTTCCGCGTCCCGTTCGTATGAGCGCGCGGGTCGCCCCTTGCGACCGCGCGGCAGTCGGCTCGAGGGCAGATTCCAAGGGGACGGCACGATGACACTCCTCGACGCCCCGCTTGCGACGCGCGCGCTGCAGGCGCCGCCGCTTCCGCGGTTCGTGCAGATCGAGCCGGTGGGCCAGTGCAACCTGCGCTGCCAGATGTGCCCGATCCAGTTCCGCAAGGACGGCCCGCCGCACGGCCCGCTCGCGTTCCTGCCGTTCGACGACTTCAAGCGGCTGGTCGAGGGCTTCGGCGACATCGACGAGCTGCAGCTCCAGGGGCTCGGCGAGCCGACGATGCATCCGCGCTTCTTCGACATGGTCGCCTGGGCAAGCGCACGCGGCATCCGCGTCTCGACGAACACGAACCTGACGCTTTGGTCGCGGCGCCGCGCGCGGCAGTGCATCGACAGCGGATTGGCGGCGCTGCATGTGAGCCTCGACGCGGCCACTCCCGAGCTCTACGAGCGGATCCGGCGCGGGGCGCATTTCGGCAAGGTGATCCGCAACCTGCGCCGGGTGATGCGCGCCAAGCGGGAGCGCGGCTCGTCGCTGCACGTGCGCATCGTCACGGTGCTCATGCGCCAGAACCTGCACGCACTGCCCGCCATCGTGCGTCTCACAGCCGCCGAAGGTGTTGGCGACATGTTCGTGCAATACCTCTGCCACGACTTCGAGGAGCGGTCGCTCCCGGCCGGTTACCGTCCAATGCGCGATTTCATCCACGACCAGGCGCTCGACGGCTACCCGCGCGAGGCGCTGCAGCGGGCGTTCGCCGCGGCGCGCGAGGTTGCGGCGACGTCGGGCGTCGCCCTGCGCCTGCCGCCGCTCGAGCGCGCCCCGCAAGCGCGCCGCCTGCCGCGGTGCGATTGGCCGTGGCGCGGCGCGTATGTCAGTTATCGCGGCGAAGCGATGCCGTGCTGCATGGTGAGCACTCCCGATCGCATCAGCTTCGGCAACATGCTCGAGCACGGCGTCGCCGCGATCTGGGATGGCGCGGCGTACCAGCGCTTCCGCCAGCGGCTTGCGCACGACCAACCGGCGACCATCTGCCGCTCCTGCTCGCTCTACCGGGGAACGTTCTAGACGACGCGACCATGAACGCCAAACGACCTCCGGCGTCGCCCGTGATCGAGCTCGCATCGCGGCGCGGCGCGCCACGTCGCATTGCCGTCTTCCGCGCGCTGCAGCTCGGCGACATGCTCTGCGCGCTACCGGCGCTTCGCGCGATCCGCAACGGCTTCCCCGGGGCCGAGATCACGCTGATCGGCCTGCCGTGGGCCGCGTCGTTCGTCGAGCGGTTTTCGCACCTGGTCGATCGTTTCGTCGCCTTTCCCGGCTTCCCGGGCCTGCCGGAACGCGAGCCCGATCTTCCCGCACTGCCGGGATTCCTCGCCGCCGCGCACGCCGCCCGCTACGACTTCGCGCTCCAGCTGCACGGGCGCGGCGAACTCACCAACTCGATCGTCGCGGCGCTCGGCGCGCGCGCCACGGCGGGGTTCTGTCCACCGGACGGCCCGTGTCCGGACCCCCTGCGCTTCCTGCCGTGGCCGGAAAGCGGCACGGAAATTCATCGCCTGCTCGCGCTCACCGATTTTCTCGGGCTGCCGCGCGCCGAAGAGCGGCTCGAGCTCCCGCTCGACGACGACGAGATCGCGCAGGGCGAGGCGCTGCTCGCGCGTCACCGGCTCGCCCCAGGGCGCTTCGTCTGCATTCATCCCGGCGCGCGGCTCTATACACGGCGCTGGCCGACCGAGTATTTCGCCGCCGTCGCACGCGACGTCGCGCGGCACGGATGGCGGGTCGTGCTCACCGGCAGCGCGGAGGAGGCATTGCTTACGCGCCGGATCGTGCGCGAGATGCCCGCCGGAAGCGGCGTCGACCTCGCCGGACAGACGACGCTCGGAGCGTTCGGTGCACTGCTGCATCATGCGCGGCTGCTCATTGCCAACGACACCGGCGTCTCGCACGTTGCGGCCGCGCTGCGCGTGCCAAGCGTCATCGTGTGCTGCGGCGCCGATCCGCACCGTTTCGCTCCGCTCGATCATGCGCTGCACGAGGTGCTGCATCACCCGGTCGCGTGTCGGCCTTGCGCTCACGTCCATTGCCCGATTGGCCATCCTTGCGCGCAAAAACTGACACCCGATCGCGTGCTCGCGAGCGTGCGCGCACGGCTCACGACGCGCACGGTTGCAGCGCCGCTGCGCTTGCCGCTGCCACTACGGCCGCAGCCG
>JBLMWW010000299.1:0-3738 GCA_050257435.1 Rudaea sp. | reverse complement strand
TTCGAGGTCGTGATACGCGCCGTAGCGGCCGCGATGAAAGCCTTCCTCGTTGTGCCCATGCGGGTTCGACGCGAAGAGCACGCCGCGCGGCTTCAGCGCCGCGGCGAGCTCGCGCAGGACGCGCGGCAAGTCGCGGCTCGGCACGTGGAAAAGCGACGCGTTGGCGAAGACGCCGTCGAAATGCGCAGGCGGCAGCGCGAGGGCGAGAAAATCCTGCTGCCAGACCTCGCAGCCGCTGTACGCGCGCGCCATCGCGACGAAGCTGTCGGCGCCGTCGAGCCCGATCGCGACGTGGCCGCGGGCGGCGAGGGCGCGCAGGTCGCGCCCGGGTCCGCAGCCGAAATCGAGCAGCGTGAACGGCGGTGCCGCCTCGATGTGCGCGAGCAGCGCGTCGATGTTCTGGCGCACGTCGTGGTCGCGCGTGCCTTCCCAGAACGCCTGCGCCTGCCGCTCGTAGTAGGCGAGCGTGGCCCGCGACACCGGCGGAACATCGTCGGCGCGCGTCATCGCGCGTGGCGCTTGCGGCGCACGCCTGCACGCCAGCCGCTGCGCGGCACCGTGTCGCCGTCGAGTGCCTGCGCGAGCGCACGGACCGCATGCACCGCGTCGCGGCGACCGGTGCGGCGCGTGCCATCCGCGATCTGATGACGGCAGCTCGTGCCGTCGGCGACGATGAGCGTGTCTTCGGGCGCGTCCCGGACGGCAGGCAGCAGCGCCAGCTCCGCCATGCGCAGCGAGACGTCGTAATGGCGGGTGGCGTAGCCGAACGCGCCGGCCATCCCGCAGCAGCTCGACTCGATGGCCTCCACGGCGAGACCAGGGATGAAGCGCAGCATGGCGAGCGTCGCGTCCATCGCGTCGAACGCCTTCTGATGGCAGTGGCCATGCACCAGCGCGCGCCGTTGCGGCAACGGCGACAGCGGCAGGCTCGCTCTTCCCAGCGCTCGCTCGCGGACCAGGAACTCGCTCACGAGGAGCGCACGTTCGGCGAGCCGCTCGGCCGGCTCACCGAGCTTCAGCGCGAGGAATTCGTCGCGCAGCGAAAGAAGGCAGGAGGGCTCGAGGCCGACGATGGTCGCGCCGCGCGCGACGTGCGGAGAGAGCGCCTCGACGACGCGCCGCGCCTCGGCCCGCCCCTCGTCGACGAGGCCGTACGCAAGGAACGTGCGGCCGCAGCAAAGCGGGCGTGCGCGCGGGCCCTCCGGGGGCGGCGGCAGCGCGACCGTCGCGCGATAACCCGCGGCACGCAGCACCCGAAGCGCCGCGTGCGCATTCTCGGGCTCGAAGC
Organism: Rudaea sp.; assembly: GCA_050257435.1. Classification (GTDB taxonomy): domain Bacteria; phylum Pseudomonadota; class Gammaproteobacteria; order Burkholderiales; family Casimicrobiaceae; genus VBCG01. Next base: position 2,450 of record JBLMWW010000299.1, on the reverse strand, counting down.
TGTTCGTGAACGTATCGACGAACAGCACGACGTCCGCGGCTGCAGGATCATCCCCCTCGAGATCGCGATAGGCGCGGAGGAACGTGTCGTAGCGAAAGCGCGGAAGCGACCGGCGCGCCGCGATGCCAGTGGGCGCCTCGAGCAGCGAGGGCAGGCCGGGGACGCTGTCGCGGAGGTTGAGCAGGGGGGCGAGCATCGCCGCGAGCGGCGCGTACCGGGGAAGGTATGCGATCAGCCGCTCGCGCAGCGGCACGCCGTGCCGCAGTTGCCATTGGTACTGCGCCTCGATCTTCATGCGCGCCATGTCGACGCCGGTCGGGCACTCGCGCCGGCAGCCCTTGCAACTCACGCAAAGCTCCAGCGCGTCACGCACGGCCGGTGCCGGAAAGCCGCCGAAGCGTCCGGAAAGCGCGTGGCGCAACGTGTTCGCGCGGCCGCGCGTGAGGTGGATCTCGTCGCGCGTCACGCGATAGCTCGGGCACATCGTGCCGGCGTCGAACTTGCGGCAGTGGCCGTTGTTGTTGCACATCTCCGCGGCCTTCGCGAACCCGCGCGCGGGGTCGCCGCCGGTGCCGGGCGCCGTGAGCGCGCCGGTGACCGCGTCGCTCTGCACGTCCCACGCCGACCAGTCGAGTCCCGTATCGAGCGGCAACGTGCGATGCGTCGGGGGAAAGCGGAACAGCGTCGCATCGTCCATCCGCGACGCGTGCACGATCTTCCCCGGGTTCATGAGGCCGGCGGGATCGAACAGGCCCTTGATCGTCTCGAAGGCGTGCACCAGCCGCGGCCCGAATTGCCATGCGACCCATTCGCTGCGCACGAGCCCGTCGCCGTGTTCACCGGAGAACGCGCCCTTGTACTCGCGGACGATGGCCGAGGCCTCCTCGGCGATGGCACGCATTTTCGCGGCGCCATCGCGGCGCATGTCGAGGATGGGGCGCACGTGCAGGGTGCCGACCGAGGCGTGCGCGTACCAGGTGCCGCGCGTCCCATGCCGCGCGAAGATCGCAGTCAGGCGGTCGACGTAGTCGGCGAGGTGCGCAAGCGGGACTGCGCAATCCTCGATGAACGAGACCGGCTTCCCGTCGCCCCTGAGGCTCATCATGATGTTGAGGCCGGCCTTGCGGACCTCCCACAGCGCCTTCTGCCGCCCGGTTTCGAGGAGCCTGACGAGGCGTCCGGCGAGCCCGATCTCGCCGAGCAGGGCATCGAGATCGAGGAGCCTGCGCGCGAGCGCGCCCGCGTCGTCGCCGATGAACTCGACGAGCAGGATCGCCTGCGGCTCGCCGACGAGCACCTGTTCGATCACCGGGCGAAACGCCGGGTTGCCCCGCGCGAGCTCGATCATCGTCCGGTCGACCAGCTCGACCGCCGACGGCCCCAGCGTGACGAGGTGGCGCGTCGCGTCCATCGCCTGGTGCAGCGAGTCGAAATTCACGACGCCCAGCACGCGTGCGGGCGGCAGCGGCGCGCATTGCAGCGTGAGCGCGCGCGACCAGGCGAGCGTCCCCTCGCTGCCCACGAGCAGGTGCGCGAAGTTGACGGTTCCGTCGCCCGTATACGGACGCTCGCTTTGCGGATGGAAGACGTCGATGTTGTAGCCGCCCACGCGCCGCAACACCTTCGGCATGGTGCGCGCGATCTCGTCGCGCTCGCGTGCGGCGAGGGCGTCGAGCGCGCCGACGATCTCGCGCACGCGCGCCGGCGCATCGCGCATCTCGTCGCTGCGCCCGAATCGTGCAGCCGTGCCGTCGGCAAGCCGCGCCTCGATGGCGACGACGTTGTGCACCATGTTGCCGTAGGCGAGCGAGCGCGAGCCGCAGGAATTGTTACCGGCCATGCCGCCGAGCGTGCATTGCGCCGACGTGCTGACGTCGACGGGGAACCAGACGCCGCGCGGGCGCAACCAGGCGTTCAGCGCGTCGAGGACCACGCCGGGCTCCACGGTGACGGTGCGCGTTTCGCTGTCGAACGCGCTGATCGCGGTGAGATGCTTGCTGTGGTCGATGACGAGGGCCGCACCCACCGTCTGGCCGCATTGCGAGCTGCCGGCGCCGCGCGGGAGCATCGGCACGCGCAGCTCGGCGCAGACCTCCATCGCGGCGCGAACGTCCTCGTCGTCGCGCGGCACGAGCACGGCGAGCGGCTCGATCTGATAAATGGACGCGTCGGTCGCGTAACGCGCGCGCGACGCGGCATCGGTGAGCAGCGTGCCCTTGATCGCGGCGCGCAGGCGTCGCCACGGCGTGTCGCCGGCGCGTGGGTGGTACACCAGCGATTGCACGGCTGTCGAACTCACGCCCGCTCCGTTGTCTTTGCGCGTTCGCGCGGGCGCGCCGCGCGATGCGTCGATGCGAGGCGGATTATAGAAGGCCGGGCCGCGTTCGCCCTTGTGAGCGGGCGCGGACTATGTGTAGTATCGCGGGGCCAAGCCGGGAGCCGCTTCGTTT
>JBLMWW010000298.1:0-18006 GCA_050257435.1 Rudaea sp. | reverse complement strand
GATCACCACCTCGAGGTACTCGCCGGGAATGAGCAGCGCGTCCCGGCCGTTCGCACGATTGTGTCGCTCGAGCAGGTCGACGAGGGCATGATGCAGCCCCTCCTGCCGCGCAGGGGCGAGGGCCGCGAACGCCTTGTGCGTCGGCCCGTAATAGTTGCGGAAAATGTCGATCCAGTGTTGCGCTGAACGGTAACGGAACTGGTAGTAGCGCCGCTCGCAGCGGATGTCCTTCGCGTAGGGGCCGAAGAGCTCGACGAGCGCCGTCTCGGTGCCCCAGCGCATCGGCGAGGCGAGGCCGGCCGGCGGGGGCACGAACCCGCCGACGAGACGAAAGAGATCGCCCAGGAAGCCCTCGGGCGTCCAGTTCGCCATCCCGATGCGACCGCCGCTGCGTGTCACGCGCAGCATCTGGCGCGCCGTGCGCGCCTGGTCGGGCGCGAACATCGCGCCGAACGTGGACAGCACCACGTCGAACGTGCCGTCCGCATAAGGCAGGTTCTCGACGTCGGCGACCTCGAACGTCACCGGCAGGCGCTCGGCTTCGGCGCGCCGCCTGCCCTGCTCGAGCAGGTGCGGCACGTAGTCGGTCGACGTCACCTCGGCGAAACGCCGCGCCGCCGCGAGCGTCGCGTTGCCGTTCCCGGCGGCGACGTCGAGCACGCGCTCGCCGGAGCAGAGGTCGACGGCCTCGCACAGCGATTCGCCGACGATCTGCAACCTCGTGCCGATGATGCCGTAATCGCCGGACGCCCACGTCGCCTCCTGGCGCACCTTGATGGCGGTGAGATCCGGGCCCGCGGCGGCCGGGGTGCTGGTCTTCTCGATGACTTGCATGGAATGCTCCTTGGAAACACGGGGAATGATTGTCGTCGACAGCGGTAGGTGCTTCGCCGGCGAGGACATTGTCGGCAGCCCTCGCCCCCCGCGCTTCGCCCGGGAATCCGGAAGATTTGCCTCGGCGTCCGGCTTTTGCGCCGCGTTGCTTGATGGTCCGGTCCGCTTGCCCGAAACTCCGTCTTCGATGAGTGCCGACCCGCTTTCCGAGCTGCTCCGCGCGGTGCGCCTGCGCGGCGCGATCTTCTATTACGTCGACGGCATCGCGCCGTGGGTCGCCGAGGCGCCGCCCGCCCGCGAGATCGCGCCGGCGATCCTGCCGGGCGCGGAGCACCTGATCGAGTACCACGTCGTCACGCAGGGCAACTGCTGGGGCGCGATCGCCGGCGAGGCGCCGGTGGCGCTTTCCGCCGGCGACATCATCATGTTCCCGCAGGGCGACGCGCACGTGATGTCGAGCGCCCCCGGGATGCGGCTCGCGGAGGTCGACAAGGCGCTGTTCTTCTCGCCGCGTCCGCCGCAGCTTCCGTTCGTGCTGACCCAGCACGGCGCGCGAACCTTCCCGACCGCGGAACTCGACGACGAGGTATCGACCACCGCTCGGCTCGACGGTGGCGGGCAGGAGCGCGCGACCGTCGTGTGCGGGTTCCTGGGCTGCGACGCGCGCCCGTTCAATCCGCTCCTCGCCGCGCTGCCGCGGCTCCTGCACATGCCCGGCGCCGGCGACCGCCGCGGCTGGATCGGGCACTTCATCGACGTCGCCGTCGAGGAGGCGAACCGCAAGCGTCCCGGCGGCGAAGCGGTCCTCGAGCGCCTCTCCGAGATGATGTTCGTCGACGTCGTGCGCCGCTACCTCGAGCGTCTGCCCGCGGAGCAGACCGGATGGCTCGCGGGACTTCGCGACCGCTTCGTCGGACGCGCGCTCGGCCTGCTGCACGAGCGCCCGGCGCAGCACTGGACGATCGACGCGCTCGGCGAGGCGGTGGGGCTTTCGCGCTCCGCGCTGCACGAGCGGTTCGCACAGCTCGTCGGCCAGCCGCCGATGCAGTACCTCGCACAATGGCGCATGCAGCTCGCGTCGAGGCTGCTGCTCGAATCGACGATGAACGTCGCGTCGATCGCGCTCGAGACGGGCTACGAATCGGAAGCGGCCTTCAACCGCGCGTTCAAGCGGTTCGTCGGCATGCCGCCCGCGACGTGGCGGCGAACGCGCACGAAACGCACGGGGCCACCGCAACCCGCACCCGCCGCCGGCGCTCGGGCGCTTGTGGTCTGAGGCCGCGCCCGGCGCGAGAACGAGGACGCAGGGGCAAGAAGCGCGGCCGATCGGTCATGGCCGCCGCGCGCGCGAGCGCGGAGACTGCATGACGTTGCACTTCGAGTCGAGACGTCATGCCAGCGCTTCACGATCGCCACGACCTCGCGGTTTCGACCCGGGATGCCGCCGCGGTCGACGCGTTCGAGCGCGCGCTCGCGGCCCTGCAAGGAGGTCGCGGCAGCGTGGATCCCCACGTCGATGCGGCGCTGCGCCGCGAACCCTCGTGCGTGATCGCGCATTGCCTGCGCGCGACGGGACGGCTGCTGAACGGCGACCTCGCGCACGATCCGCACGTCGGCGCGGCGCTGGCCGCACTCGACCGCTGGCTCGGCCATGCGAACGAACGCGAGCGCGCGCACGCCGCTGCGCTTCGCGCCTGGCATCGCGGCGAGGCACGCGCGGCGCTCGACCTGTACGACGCGCTCCTCGTGGCGCATCCGCGCGACGGCCTGGCGCTGCGCGCGGCGCACGCGCTCGATTTCCGTCTCGGGCAGCGCGAAATGATGCGCGACCGCGTCGCACGGGTGCTGCCGCACTGGCATCCGTCCCTGCCGGGATATGGCTACGTGCTCGGCATGTACGCGTTCGGCCTGGAGGAGACCGGCGACTACGCGCGCGCCGAGGCGTTGGCGCGCCGCGCGTTGGAGGCGGCCCCCGACAACGCCGCCGCCATGCATGTCATCGCGCACGTGCTGGAGATGCAGGGGCGCGCACGCGAAGGCGTCGCGTGGCTCGAGGCGACGCGCGCCGTGTGGCGCGAGAGCGCCTATGCGATCCACAACGCGTGGCACCTCGCGCTCTTCCACCTCGACCGGGACGCGCCCGCGGCCGCGCTCGCGATCCACGACGAAGTGCTGCGGCCGCCGGCCGCGAGCGCGACGTCGGCGCTGATCGACGGCTCGGCGCTGCTGTGGCGCCTCGTGCTGCGCGGCGTGGACGTCGAGAACCGCTTCCGCGCACTCGCCAGCGCCTGGCGCGGCAAGGTGCTTCGCGGCGCGCGGGCGTTCACGCTGGCGCATGCGGTGATGGCGCTCGCGGCCGCCGGCGACGCCGCCGGCGCGCGCAGCGTCGCCGCGCTGCTGCGCGAAGATCGAGCGACGCGCAAGGCCAACCTTTCGGAGGACTTGGCACTCGCCGTGCCCTTCTGCGAGGCGCTTTGCGCCTTCGCCGGCGGCGACTATGCGCGTGCCGTCGACCGGCTTTCCGCGGTGCGGGCACGTGCCGAGCACTGCGGCGGCAGCATCGCGCAGTGCGATCTCATCCACCTCACGTTCGTCGAGTCGGCATTGCGCGGCCGTCACACGCCCCTCGCGCAGGCGCTGGCAGCCGAGCGCAGGGCACGCCGGCCCGCGAGCCGCCTCAATCGGTGGCTCTTCGCGCGCGCAGGCGCCATGCTGCAGGTCGCATAGCCCGGACATCGCACCGGATCGGCGCGCGCTTCGACGCAATTCGCGGCCGCGCCACGGCTCCGTCGCGCGTCGGCGCTCGCACGACTGCAGATCGCGCGCTGGGCGATCATGCGATCGCGAACTCGCGTCGGTGGCCAATCGCCTCCGTGACGTGCGGCGCGTCGACGTCGGCGCAGCCCGCGAGATCGGCGATCGTGCGCGCCACCTTGAGGACGCGGTGATAGCCGCGCCCCGACAAGGCCTGCCGCGACATCGCCCGGGCGAGCAGCGCGTCGGTCGCCGCCGACCGCCGGCAGTGACGCTCGACTTCCCGCGGCGCGAGCCGCGCATTCGGCTTGCCCTGCCGCTCGAGCTGGCGCATGCGCGCACGCACGACGCGCTCGCGGACCTGCGCGCTCGACTCGGCCGTGGCCGCGATCGCCGCCTTCGCCAACATTTCGCTCGCCGGCAGCGCGGGAACCTCGATCGCCATGTCGATGCGATCGTAGAGCGCCCCCGAGATGCGCCAGCGGTAACGGCGCACCTGGTCGGGCGTGCAGAGGCAGCGTTCGATCGTGTGTCCGTGAAAGCCGCAGGGACATGGGTTCATCGCCGCGACGAGCTGGAACCGCGCGGGAAACACGCTCTGGCGCGCCGCGCGCGAGACGTGGATCTCGCCCGATTCGAGCGGCTCGCGCAGCACCTCGAGCACGCGCCGGTCCCATTCCGGCAGTTCGTCGAGGAACAGGACGCCGTGGTGCGCGAGCGAAATTTCCCCCGGCCGCGGCACGCTGCCGCCGCCGACGAGTGCGACGGCGCTCGCCGTGTGATGCGGCGCGCGGTATGGCCGCCGACCCCACCGCTCGAGGCGAAACCGGCCGGCGAGTGACGCGATCGCCGCCGCTTCGAGCGCCTCGTCCTCGGTCATCGGCGGCAGCAGCGGCGACAACCGCTGCGCGAGCATCGACTTCCCCGTTCCCGGCGGGCCGATCAGCAGCAGCGAATGCCCACCGGCGGCCGCGATCTCGAGCCCGCGCTTGCCCGCCGCCTGCCCGCGCACGTCGGCGAGGTCGGGAGCATCGTCGGCATCGACGAGGGGCGGCTCGGCGGCAAGCGGCGGCAACGCGCTTCGGCCGCTCAGGTGCGCGCAGACGGCGAGCAGCGTCGGCGCCGGCACGACGACCGCATCGCGCACCAGCGCCGCCTCGCTCGCGCTCGCCTGCGGCAGGACGAACGCGCGCCCGTCGTGCCGCGCCGAGAGCACCATCGGCAGCGCGCCGCGAATCGCGCGCAACTCGCCGGTCAGCGCGAGCTCGCCCGCGAACTCGTAACGGTCGAGGGCATCCCGCGGCAACTGCCCGCTCGCCGCCAGGATGCCGACGGCGATCGGCAGATCGAAGCGGCCCGATTCCTTCGGCAGATCGGCGGGGGCCAGGCTCACGGTCACCTTGCGCGCGGGAAACTCGAACTGCGCGTTCTGCAGCGCGGCGCGCACGCGCTCGCGCGCCTCCCGCACTTCGGTATCCGCCAGGCCGACGACGTGCACGCCCGGCAGCCCGCCCGCGAGATGAACCTCGACCGTTACGCCGGGGGCGGTAACGCCGGACAGCGCGCGGGAATGGACGACGGCAACCGCCACGCCGTGCTCCTCCGTACCCCGGGCTCTCGCGTGCACGACCGCGCACGCCGACCCGGCAGCGCGACGTTAGCGCGGGCTTCGCACGCGCCGCATTCGGCCGTTCGGACGACCGGGGCGCGACGCATCGAGGCACGCACCAGCGGGGCGCGCTGGATCGACACGCGCGCCCGGCGCCATGCGCGGCGCATCGCCGCCAGGCCGCGGCCGACGTCCGACGCGAGCGTCGATTGGCGGCGATAGAGGAAAAGCGCGAGGGCGAAGAGCGTCCCGCCCGGCAGCAGCAGCTCCAGGAGCACGTACGGGCCGAGCTTGCGTGACGACGCCTTGAGCGTTTCGTAGAGTTTCAGGGCAGCGGTAAGCACGGCGGTTCCTCGATGCGCTGTCGTGGGTCGGGTGCCCGGTGGGAATCCGCGTTCCTCGCGGGCACGTTGCCACTTTGCAGCGCACCCTCTTGCCGATCACTGACGGATGTCCGTGCGCGGCGCGCGGCGCGACCGCTTGCGCGCCGCGTGAGCGGTATCGCTCTAACGCTCTGATGCCGTGACGATTTTCTCGATGCGCGCGGCGCCTTTCCGGACACCCGGCGCCGCCCCTCCGCCGGGAGCCGATCGCTTGCGACCGACTGACCGATGGCTGACCGATACGGGCGCTCGCGCGAAAAGCGCGCGGACGCCGGCGCGGGTCGCCCAGCGAGCCGCCGGTCAGAGCGGTTCGGCCGGCGACGCGCGCGCCTCGAGTTCGGCCACGCGCGCTTCGAGTCGCTCGAGCTTCTCGCGCGTCTTGCGCAGCACCTCGAGCTGAACGTCGAGCTCCTGCCGGGTCACGAGATCGAGGCGCGCAAGCCCGCTTTGCAGCATCGCCTTGACGTTCTTTTCGATGTCCTTGGCGGGCGAGGCTTCGAGCGCCTTCCCGATGCGCGCGGCGAGCTCGTCGAGCGTTTTCGAATTCACCATTCCCGATCCTTTCCTGCGCCTGGCCGATTCGCCCCAAGGGCGTGCATCCGCACCCCGCGGGCGCTCGACCATGGTGCGGACGAGGTGCCCGGCGGCCGCGCCGCCGCGCGCGAAAACGAGCCTAAGTCTTTGACGATACCGTCCTTTCCCGCACCGGCACGCGCCGTGCAAAGCGCTTGGCGCGAGGCCCCTTCCGTGCCTCGAGGGGAAACGTCCATGAGGTTCGATTGTGCCATCCGCGCCAATGCCTTTGCACTGACCGCCGCGATCGCCGTGCCGTTCGCGCACGGTGCACTGGCTCAAACGCCGGCATCGCCTCCGCCGCCCGAGCACGCGCTGACCGCCAACGTCGGGCTCTTCAGCGAGTACATCTTCCGCGGCATTGCGCAGACGGCAGGCAAGCCCGCCGTGCAGGGCGGGTTCGATTATGCGCACGCGAGCGGCTTCTACGCCGGTACGTGGGCCTCGAACATCAGCTGGCTGGAAGACTTCGGCGCCTATCACCGCTCGAGCCTCGAATGGGATTTCTATGGCGGGTTCAAGAACAACTTTCCCGACAGCGATTTCTTCTACGACGTCGGCGCCTACGGCTACGTCTATCCGGGCAGCAGGAACCCGGGGGTCCCGAGCGCGGACACCTGGGAGCTCTACGGCGCGCTCGGGTGGAAGTGGGTCAGCGTGAAGTTCTCCTACAGCCTGACCGATTACTTCGGCGCCCGTCCGAACGCGAGCCAGAGCAAGACCGACGGGACGTGGTACATCGACGCGTCCGCCGCGTACCCCGTCGGCGACACCGGGATCGCACTGCTCGCGCACGTCGGGCATCTCGACGTGCGCCACGACGGAAGCGACAGCGACCTCGCCACGCTGGGGAAGGTTTCGTACACCGACTGGAAGCTCGGGGCCTCCTACACGGTGCCCGACGGCCTCTTCAAGAACGTCGAGATCGGCGCCTACTACACGGGCAACGACGCGAAGTCGCGCTTCTACACGGACCTCTCCGGCTACGACACCGCAAAGGATCGTGGCGTGGTCTACGTGAAGAAGACGTTCTGATCATCTCGAGCCTGCGAGGACATCCATGAAGCTCGTCACCGCCATCATCAAGCCCTTCAAGCTGGACGAGGTGCGAGAAGCACTTTCGTCGATCGGCGTGCAAGGCATCACGGTCACCGAGGTCAAGGGCTTCGGTCGCCAGAAGGGGCACACCGAGTTGTATCGGGGCGCCGAATATGTCGTCGACTTCCTGCCGAAGGTGAAGATCGAAGCCGCGCTCGGGGACGATCTGCTGGACCGCGCGATCGAAGCGATCGAGAAGGCGGCGCGCACCGGCAAGATCGGCGACGGGAAGATCTTCGTATTCGACCTGTTGCAGGTCGTGCGCATCCGCACCGGCGAGACCGGCGCGAACGCGCTCTAGAGGGAGCCCGGAATGAAAAAAATCGTCATCGCGCTCGCGTTTCTCGCGGCGCTCAGCGGGGCACCGCAGGTCCTCGCCCAGTACGAGACCGCGACGCCGCCGGCCTCCGAGGCCAAGGCGCCCGACAGCAAGGCGGATCAGGCGCAGCCCGCGCCAGCCGCCGCCGCGACGGCGCCGTCGGCCACCGCGGCACCGGCCGCAACCGCCGCCCCCGCGCCGAACAAGGGCGACGTGTCGTGGATGCTCGTATCGACCGCGCTCGTGCTGATGATGAGCGTGCCGGCGCTCGCGCTCTTCTACGGCGGCATGGTGCGATCGAAGAACATGCTCTCCGTGCTCATGCAGGTGTTCGTCGTGTTCTCGCTCGTGACGGTGCTGTGGTGCATCTACGGCTACAGCCTGGCGTTCACCGAGGGCAACGCGTTCTTCGGCAGCCTCGACCGGCTGTTCCTGAACGGCACGTTCGACGCGGCGAAGGGCGAGTTCTCGATGGCGGCGACGTTCTCGAAGGGCACTCCCCTTCCCGAGCTCGTCTACGTCGCGTTCCAGGCGACGTTCGCGGCGATCACGGTGTGCCTGATCCTCGGCGCGTTCGCGGAGCGCGTGCGCTTCTCGGCCGTGCTGCTCTTCGCCGTGATCTGGTTCACGTTCGCCTACGTGCCCATTGCGCACATGGTGTGGTTCTGGCCGGGACCCGACGCGTACACGAGTGCGAGCGTCGCCGACGCGCAGAACGCGAAGGCGGGCTGGATCTGGCAGATGGGCGCGCTCGACTTCGCGGGCGGCACGGTCGTGCACATCAACGCGGGCATCGCCGGTCTCGTCGGCGCGATCGTCATCGGCAAGCGGGTCGGCTACGGGCGCGAATCGATGGCGCCGCACAACCTGCCGATGACCATGATCGGGGCGTCGCTCCTCTGGACGGGCTGGTTCGGCTTCAATGCCGGCTCGGCGCTCGAGGCGAACAACTCCGCGGCGCTCGCGTTCATGAACACCTTCCTCGCCACGGCGTGCGCCGTCCTTTCATGGACGTTCGGCGAGTGGTGGCTGAAGGCCAAGCCGTCGATGCTCGGCGCGGCGTCCGGCGCGGTCGCGGGCCTCGTCGCCATCACGCCCGCCGCCGGCAACGTCGGCATTCCCGGCGCATTCGTCATCGGGCTCGCGGCGGGCCTCGTCTGCCTGTGGGGCGTGAACGGCCTCAAGCGCCTGATCGGCGTCGACGACTCCCTCGACGTTTTCGGCGTGCACGCGGTCGGCGGCATCCTGGGCGCGCTGCTGACGGGCATCTTCGTGTCGCCCGCCCTGGGAGGGCCGGGCGTGGTGAGCGACTGGGTGACGGGGAAGACCGACTTCCCCGGCTACTTGCCGCAGCTGTGGATCCAGGCGAAGGCGGTCGGCATCACGATTCTCTGGTCGGGGATCGTCGCATTCGTCGCGTACAAGATCGTCGACCTCGTCGTCGGCCTGCGCGTGCCCGAGGAGGAGGAGCGCGAGGGCCTCGACATCACGTCGCACGGGGAATCGGCGTATCGAATGTGATTCGTTCCTGCGATTCTTCCCGGTTTGGGCGCCATCTCCGGCGCCCAATTTTTTTCAGGACTTCGCCTTCGCCCGCCTGCGCTTCGCCCGCGGATGCGCCGCGTCGTAGACCTTCGCGAGCGCCTGGAAATCGAGGTGCGTGTACACCTGCGTGCTGGCGATCGACGCATGCCCGAGCATTTCCTGCACCGCGCGCAGGTCCCCGGACGACTGAAGCACGTGCGAGGCGAAGGAATGGCGCAGCATGTGCGGATGCACGTGGCGCGACAGCCCCTGGCGCACCGCCCATTCGGCGAGGCGCTGCTGGATCGTCCGCGGCGAGAGCCGCCGCCCGTTTCGCCCGACGAACATCGCCGCTTCGCCCGGCGCCGCCTTGCGAACACCCAGCCAGCGCGTGAGCGCGCCGCGCGCGGCGCTCCCGACCGGGACGATGCGCTCCTTGCTCCCCTTGCCCAGCACCCGCACCTCGCCCGTCGCCAGGTCGCAGCCCGCGACGTCCAGCCCCGCGAGCTCGGAAAGCCGCAGCCCCGACGAGTACGCCAGCTCGAAGAGCGCGCGGTCGCGCAACGCGAGCGGATCGTCGCGCTCGATCGTCACGAGGCGCGCGGCCTCCTCGGGCGAGAGCGCCGAGGGCAGGCGCCGCGGCGACTTCGGCGCCTTGATGCCGGCGCACGGATCCTCCGCGAGCGAGCGGTCGCGCTCGGTCAGGAAGCGATAGAACGCGCGCCACGCGGACAGCATGCGCGCGAGGCTGCGGCCGGAGAGGCCGCGGCCGTGGAGCGTGGCGATGAATCGCATGAGCTGCGCGCGCGAAAGGCGCGCAACCGGCGTGTCGCCCGCCAGTGCGAAGAGCTGCGCGACGTCGCGCAGGTACGCCCGGCGCGTATGCGCCGGCCGCGGTGCGACGTGAAGCGCGAACGCGTCCTGGAGCGCCGCGTTCCCGGCGGGCGCAGCGTCGGGGACGGGCGCGCGCGACATATCGTCTATGCGGCCGGGAGGAAGCGCGCGATCGCGACGCTCGCGAGCTCGGCGAGCCGCAGCAGGTAGACCGTACCCATTTCCGCATGGAAGCGCTGCGCATCGTCGCTCGCGAGCGCGAGCAGGCCGAACGTCGTGCCGGTGCGTAGCGGCAGGTAGGCGAACGATTGCGCCGCGTCGCCGCCGTCGAACCAGGCGCGTGATTGCGGCGCCGGCTCGGGCCCGCAATACGGTTCGCGCATCCGCTCGGCGTACTCGCGAAGCTCCGCGCTCGTCTGCGCGAGCTCGGGGAGGGTCGTGCCCGCGGTGCCGTCCGGCCAAAGCCGTATCGCGACCTTCGGGACGCCGAAGTCCTCCCTCAGGCTGTGCGACAGCACGGCGAGTGTCGTCTCGAGATCGGGCGCGGCGAATAGCGCGAGCGTCGATCGATGGAGCTTCTCGCCGATGCGATCGTTCTCCGCGCCGTGGCGGATCAACTCGCGCAGCTTGTGCTCCAGATCGTAGACCTTGTCGCGCAGCGCGAGCATCTGCCGCTCGGCGATCGGGATCGCGTGTCCGCCGTGCGGGTGCGGCACGAAGATCTGCGCCACGACGTCCGCGTAGTCCTCGAAGAACGCGGGGTTCTGCTTCAGGTATTCGGCAACCGCGCTTGCTTCCATCGACTTCCTTTGCGTTCCCGGCGCGGCTTCAGTGGTCGCCGTACCGCCATTCCCCTTCGAACACCGTGTGCGCGGGGCCCTTCATGACGACCGGCGCGCCCTCCCCTGCCCACGCGATCGCCAATGCGCCGCCGCGGGTGTGGACGCGCACGCGCGAATCGAGAAGGCCGCGCCTCACGCCGGCGACGACCGCCGCGCATGCGCCCGTGCCGCATGCAGGCGTCTCGCCCGCGCCGCGCTCGTAGACGCGCAGTCGAATGGTAGCGCGATCGACGATCTGCATGTATCCGGCGTTGACGCGTTGCGGGAAGCGCGAATGACGCTCGATCAACGGCCCCTGCAGCGCGACCGGCGCGGCGTCGACGTCGTCGACGACCTGCACCGCGTGCGGGTTGCCCATCGACAGCGCGCTGATCTCGACGATCGTGCCGCCCACCTCGAGCGGCTCGACGATCGCGCCCGTTCCGCCGGTGAACGGAACGTCCTCGGGTCTGAAACGCGGGACGCCCATGTCGACGCTCACCTCGCCGTCATCCTCGAGCCTCGGCACGATCATGCCTCCCGCGGTCTCGACGCGGATTTCGCGCTTGTCCGTCATTCCATGCTCTCGCACGAACACGACGAAGCAGCGCGCGCCGTTGCCGCACTGCTCCACCTCGCCGCCGTCGGCGTTGAAGATGCGGTAACGGAAATCGGCGCCGGCGCGACCCGGCTCGACGACGAGCACCTGGTCGCAACCGACCCCGGAACGCCGGTCGGCGAGGCGCCGAATGTCGGCGGGAGCGAGCGCGAACGGCGTGCGCGTGGCATCGACGACGACGAAATCGTTGCCCAGCCCTTCCATCTTCGTGAATCGCAGCTTCTTCATCGATTCGGCCACGCGCCCTTCAATGCGCGGACTCGCCGATCTCGCCCGCGTGCCGAAACGGCACGCGCAGGCCATAGGCGAGTCTTGCGCTGCCCTCGATCGCGTAATGCAGCGCCGGCCGCGCGCCGGGTGCGAGAATCGTGGCGCCGCTCCGCATCGCGTTTGCGATCGCGCGCAGCACCGCGTCCATGCCGGTGCGGGCCGTCATGTCGGCCTCCGCGCTGCCGTTGCCGGGAAGCCGCACGGGCGCGCTCGCAAGCGCAGCCTGCGCGACCCTCTCGCCCTCGATCGACAGCGTCCCGGTAAGCGATTCGATCTCGAGGTCGTCGACAACGCGGTTGGTCAGCCTGACGCGCACCGTGAAGTACGCGTCCGGGCCCTCGACACGATCGAGCGCGACGCCGACGACGTCGATCCGCGGCGGGTCACGCAGCACGAGGGACGCGCACGCGCCGACGACGAGCGCGAGCGCAACTGCAGCGAACCGCGCCAGCGCGCGCTGCGCCCCCGTCATACGTTGAACCGGAAATGCATGACGTCGCCGTCGCGGACGACGTAATCGCGGCCCTCGAGGCGCATCTTCCCCGCCTCCTTCGCGCCCTGCTCGCCCTTGCATGCGATGTAGTCGTCGTACGCTATCACCTCGGCGCGGATGAAGCCTTTCTCGAAGTCGGTGTGGATGACGCCGGCGGCCTGCGCGGCCGTCGCATGGAACGGGATCGTCCACGCGCGCACTTCCTTCGGACCCGCGGTGAAATACGTGTGCAGCCCGAGCAATTCGTAGCCCGCGCGGATCAGCCGGTCGAGGCCGGGCTCGGTCATGCCCATGTCGGCGAGGAACAGCGCCTTGTCCTCGAAAGCGAGATCGGCGATCTCGGCTTCGAGCGACGCGCAGATCGCGACCACCGGCGCGTGTTCTTCCGCGGCGCGCGCGCGCAGCCGCTCGAGCATCGCGTTGCCGGTGAAGCCGTGCTCCGCGACGTTGGCGACATAGAGCGTCGGCTTCATCGTGAGCAGGAAGTACGGCGCGACTTGCGCGCGCTCCTCGTCGGTCAGCCCAGCCGTGCGGGCCGGACGCGCCTCGTTCAGCACGGTGCGCACCTTGGAGAGCGCGGCGAGCGTGCGCTGTGCCGCCTTGTCGCCACCCGCGCGCGCCGGCTTCTCGACCTTCGCGATCTGCTTGTCGACGCTCGCGAGGTCGGCGAGCGCGAGCTCGGTTGCGATCGTCTCGACGTCGGCGATCGGATCGACCCTGCCCGCGACGTGGACGACGTTCGGATTCTCGAAGCAGCGGACGACGTGCACGATCGCGTCGGTCTCGCGAATGTTCGCGAGGAACTGATTGCCGAGGCCCTCGCCCTTCGACGCGCCCGCCACGAGGCCCGCGATGTCGACGAACTCGACGGTCGCCGGAACGATCCGTTGCGGCTTCGCGATCGACGCGAGCACCGCGAGCCGCGGATCGGGCACCTCGACGATGCCCACGTTGGGCTCGATCGTGCAGAAGGGGTAATTCTCGGCCGCGATTCCCGCCTTGGTGAGCGCATTGAAGAGCGTCGACTTGCCGACGTTCGGCAAGCCGACGATGCCGCATTTGAGGCTCATGGGGTCACCTCCGAAGCCGGCCGCATCGCGGTCAGCCCGCTCCTCCGAGGGAGGGTGCGGGCGGCCCCGGCGTGGACGTGCGCGGGCGCGCGTGCAGCGCCATCATCGCGCGCTCCATGTCGCCCGCGGCGATGTCGCGCCACGACGCGAGCGCGCGCTCGATCGCCTGGTCGATGGCCGTGCGCTCGTCGGCCGACGGCGGCTTCAGGACGTAGTCGACGACGTCGCGCTCGGGCATCTGCGAGTCGCGCGGATGCCCGATGCCGAGGCGCAGCCGCCAGAACTCCGCGGTCCCGAGCGCGGCCTGGATGTCGCGCAGACCGTTGTGGCCGGCGACGCCGCCGCCCAGCTTGAGACGCGCGTCACCCGGTCGCAGGTCGAGCTCGTCGTGGGCGACCAGAATCGCCTCGGGGGCAATGCCGAAGAAGCGGGCCAGCTGCGCGACCGGGCGACCGGACAGGTTCATGAACGTCGTGGGTTTCACGATGCGCAGCTCACCGGCCCTTGCCACGTCGCCCGCGAACTTCGCCTCGTGCGAGAACGCCGCGCCGAGCTTCGCCGCGAGCTCGTCGGCGAACCAGAAGCCCGCATTGTGTCGGGTGGCGGCGTAGCCTCGGCCGGGATTGCCGAGGCCCGCCACGAGACGGATCGGTGTCGCCATCGTCGGGTGAACGGCGCCCGCGAGGCGCGCCGGTTACTTCTTTTTCTCTTCCTTGCCGGATTCCTTCTTGCCGGCCTTTTCCTCGGCCTTCGCCTCGACGGGCTTCGCCTCGGCGGCCGGCGCGGCCGCGGCCTCGCCTTCGACCGCTGCCGCCTCGGTTTCGACGGCCGCCTTCGGCACCACCGCGGTCGCGACGACCGGATCGCCGGTGCGATGCGTGACGACGCTGACGCCCGCCGGCAGCTTGACGCCCGAGACGTGCAGCGAATGCGCCGTGTCGAGGGCCGAGAGATCGACCTCGATGTATTCGGGCAGATCCTTCGGCAGGCACGCGATGTCGATCTCGGTCATCACGTGGCTGACGATCGCCCCCTGCGTCTTGACCGCCGGCGACTCGTCCTCGTTGACGAAGTGCAACGGGACCTTCATGTGGATCTTGCGCGACGGGTCGATGCGCTGGAAGTCGACGTGCAGCACCTCGTTGCGGAACGGGTGCATCTGCACGTCGCGCAGGAGCACCTGCGTGGACGCGCCGTCGAGCTTCATCGTCAGGATCGACGAATGGAAGGCCTCGTTGCGCAGCGCGTGGACGAGCGCGTTGTGATCGAGCTCGATCGGCTGCGGCGTCGCGGTGCCGCCGTAGACGATGCCGGGCGCCTTGCCGGCGCGGCGCATGCGGCGCGACGCGGCGCGGCCCTCGGTCGCGCGGGGGAATGCGGTGAACTCGATCGTGGCCATGGTTGGCGACTCCTTTGGGGTGTCTGCGGCCTTCCGGGATCGATACCGGTCGTCCGCGATGGTCGGCGCGCGCGCGGCCGACAGCCGCGCGAAAAAAGCGTTGAATTATAGCAAGCGGCGCAATCAGTCCCGGTGACGCCGCACCTCGGCCCACACATGGCGCTGATGCAGGGCGTCGCCTTCGTCGACGTCCTTCGGTTCCGGCAGCCGGTCGAGCGCCTGGCGGATCGCGCCATGCGCGATCGCGACGTGCGGCTCGTCGTGGACGTACGCCCAGTAGCGCTGCGCGAATTCGCTCTCGGACCCCGTCGCCGTCGAGGGCGCGACCAGCCGCTCGATCTCCGCGCGAATCGCCGAAACGTCGTCCTCGGCCGGCGCCGGATCGGCCTCGAGGAACACGTCGAGGTCGACGATGAGCTCGGAGAGCCGCCGCAGCCACGCGTAGCGCGTGTCGGAAACGAGCGTCGAGAGCCACGCCCCCGGCTCGATCACCGTGCCCCGCTCGGCCTCGAGATCGCGCCGCGCACGCTCGGCGAGCACGCGATGCAGCTCCCGCAGCGCCTTCGCGACCGCATCGACCTGCGCCTTCGATTCCGCCCCGCTGCTCACCTTTGGCCTCCGATCTCCGGATCCTCGATCCCTATTCCACTGCGCCTTCCACCGACCCCGCCGCTCCCTCGCCCTTCGCCCCTCGTCCCTCGCCCTCAGGGCATCACCTGTCCCCCGTTCACCTCGAGGATCTGCCCGGTGACGAACGCCGACAGCGCATCGGACGCAAGGTAGAGGAATGCGCCGGCGCACTCGTCGGCGGTGCCGAGCCGGTTCATCGGAATCGCCGACTTGAAGGCCTCGAGCATCGCGGGCGTCGAGTAACGCTCGTGAAACGGCGTGACGATGACGCCGGGCGACACCGCGTTGACGCGGATGTTGTCGCGCACGACCTCCTTGGCGAGGCCCCGCGTGAACGTGGAGACGAACCCCTTCGCCGCCGCGTACGTGACCGCGCCATTGCCGCCCCCGTTGCGCGCCGCGACCGACGTCACGTTGATGATGTTCCCGCGGCCGGCACGCCGCATGTGCGGCACCGCGGCCGAGCAGCACGCGACGAGCGAGCGCACGTTGAGGTCGATCACCTCGTCGAAGAACGCGTCGTCGATCTCGGCGATCGGGACGCGGCGCACCAGGCCCCCGGCGTTGTTCACGAGGATGTCGAGGCCGCCGAAGTGCGCGGCGGCCGCGTTCACGACCTCGCGCGCCTTGCCCGACCCGCGCAGGTCGCCGCCCACGAGAAACGCCTCCGCACCGGCGAAACGAACGTCGGCGGCGACCTCCTCGGCGCGATTGAGGCTCGCGTTGTAGTGGATCGCGACGCGGCATCCAGCGCGCGCGAACGCCCGCGCGACGGCGGCGCCGATGCCCGTCGATGCGCCGGTGACGAGGACGGACTTGCCGGCGAGATCGGGTGCAAGCGTGGTGGCCATGGCGTTACTCGGTGAACAGGGAGGAAACCGACTCCTCGTTGGAGATGCGCGTCATCGTTTCGGCGAGGAGCTGCGCGCACGATAGCTGCCGGATCTTGCGGCACGCCTGGGCTTCCGGCGACAGCGGGATCGTGTCGGTGACGACGATCTCGTCCATGTCGGAGGCCGCGATTCTCGGGACCGCTCCCCCCGACAGCACCGGGTGCGTGCAATAGGCGACCACTTTCTGCGCGCCGTGTTCCTTGAGCGCGGTCGCCGCCTTGCAGAGCGTGTTCGCGGTGTCCACGATGTCGTCCATGATGACGCAGCTGCGGCCGTTCACGTCGCCGATGATGTTCATCACCTCGGCGACGTTCGCCTTCGGGCGGCGCTTGTCGATGATCGCGAGGTCCGAGTCGAGGCGCTTGGCGATCGCGCGCGCGCGCACCACGCCGCCTACGTCGGGCGATACGACGAGCAGGTTGTCGTAGTTGCGCTTCCAGAGGTCGCCGAGCAGCACCGGCGTCGCGTAGATGTTGTCGACGGGGATGTTGAAGAAACCCTGGATCTGGTCGGCGTGCAGGTCCATCACCATCACGCGATTGACGCCGACGGTCGTCAGCATGTCGGCGATGACCTTCGCCGTGATGGGCACGCGCGCCGAGCGCGGCCGTCGATCCTGGCGCGCATACCCGAAGTAGGGGATCGCCGCGGTGACGCGCGCGGCCGACGCGCGCTTCAGCGCGTCGACCATGACGAGGATCTCCATCAGGTTGTCGTTCGTGGGCGCGCACGTGGACTGGAGCACGAACACGTCGCGCCCGCGCACGTTCTCGAGCAACTCGACCATGACCTCGCCGTCGGAGAAGCGGCCGACGACCGCGCGGCCGAGGCTGATGTTCAGGTGCTTGCACACCGCCTCGGCGAGTTTCGGGTTCGCGTTGCCGGTGAAGATGCGCATTCGCTCGAAGGCCATCGGTCGACTGGAGAGAGGATGGAGCGGATCAGCTCCGCGTGCGCCCATGCCGGAGGACGCCGCGGCCGCGGAGGAAGCAGACGACGCGCGGGCAGGCTGCCATGGGAACAGTCTGCCCGGCGCTCAACGGATGAAAGGGCTGGGGAGGAAGGATTCGAACCCTCGAATGCCGGAATCAAAATCCGGTGCCTTAACCAACTTGGCGACTCCCCAGCGGAGGAAACCGTCGCGCCCGCATCGCATGCGGCGCGGATCGTCCCGCGTGGAACGTCTTCCGAGGATCACGCGAACGCCGCGAGCGGGTGGCGCGAGAGCGTTCGCGCGACGAATCCGCGCGTGCCCGGCGGTCGCGCCAGGACGGCGTCTTCCGCCTGCTCGCCCGATGCAAACGACGCGAACACCGAACTCCCCGATCCCGTCATCCGCGCATGCGGCGAGCGCCTGCGCAACCCGGCCAGGGCCGCCCCGATCTCGGGGTGCCGCGCGCACGCGGCGGGTTCGAGATCGTTCCGGCCATAACCCTCGGAAAAGACGTCTATTTTCGCCGACGGCGTGTCGCGTGTCAATTCGGGCGCCGCGAAAATCGAAGCCGTCGAGACGGCCACCGGGGGCGCGATCACCGCGACCCACGTCGCGGGCAGCGTGACCGCGCGCAGCACCTCGCCGACGCCGCTTCCGAACGCCGGCGCGCCGAACAGGAAGAACGGCACGTCGGCGCCGAGCGCAAGCCCGATCTCGGCAAGCCTTTCGCGCGGGAGCTCCAGCGACCAGAGTCGATTGAGCCCGAGGAGCACCGACGCCGCGTCCGAGCTTCCGCCGCCGAGCCCGCCGCCGACGGGAATGCGCTTCGTGATCTCGACGGCGAAATCGTTAGGCCAGCCGGTCGCCGACGCGTACGCCGCGGCGGCGCGCCAGGCGAGGTTGCGCTCCGGGGCACCCAGGCCAGCCGGCGGAATGACGTCGCCGCGAC
>JBLMWW010000297.1:0-5216 GCA_050257435.1 Rudaea sp. | reverse complement strand
CTCGGCGCCTTGACCCCGGCTGCGTGCGCGACCTGCAGCACCGCGTATTCCTGCCGCCGCGTGAGGCTCGACGCGACGCGCGACGGCGCGTCCGTGCGCAAGACGAACGCGCGTCGTCCCTGCCACGGGCCTCCGTCGATCTCGACGTCGAGCATCGAGTTGTCCTGGATCGCGCCGCCGCGCATCCGCGCGTAACCGGTGACGCGCACGGCCTGCGCCTGCGTTTGCGTCCGCAGCCACCCGGCCAGTGCCCGCACGGCCTCGCCGTCCGCGGGCTTCGCGGCGTTCACGCCGGACTCGGCGCGAGCCGAGGCGCCCGAACCGCCCGGCCCGGCGACGCTCGTGTGTCCCCCCCACGCTTGCGGCTTCGCCGCTGCGCTGCCCCCGAGGGGGCGCAATTCGCGTCTTGGGGCGGCCCGGCGACGCTCATCGCGTCGCGTTCGCGGGGCGCGCGCCGCGCAGGATGTGCTTGGCGATGCTCCAGCGATGCACCTCGGAGGGCCCGTCGTAGATCCGGAACGCGCGGACGTCGGCGAAGATGCGCGCGACGATGCTCTCGCCCGTCACCCCCTGGCCGCCGAGCACCTGGACGCAGCGATCCGCGATGCGCCACGCCGCCTCGGAGGCGATGACCTTGGCGCGGCTCGATTCGTGCAGCGCGAGCTCGCCCTGGTCGAGCATCCACGCGCAATGCCAGATCGAAAGCCGCGCGACGTGCAGGTCCATCTCGTTGTCCGCGAGCTTGAAGCCGATACCTTCGTGCTCGCCGATGCGCTTGCCGAACGCTTGGCGGTTGCGCGCGTACGAGACGGCGACGTCGTGCGCGCGTCGCACCGCGCCGAGCCAGCGCATGCAATGCGTGAGTCGCGCCGGCGACAGGCGCACCTGCGCGTACTTGAAGCCCTTCCCGACCTCTCCCAGCACCGCATCGGCAGGGACGCGCAAGCCGTCGAAGCGCACGACGCCGTGGCCGCCGGGGAAGCATTCGTCGAGGCTGTCCATCGCGCGCTCGAGCAGGATGCCAGGGGCGTTCATGTCGGAGAGGAACATCGTCGCGCCGGCGTCCTCGACCTTCGCCATGATGATCGCGAACGCCGCGCCGTGCGCCCCGGTGATGAACCACTTGCGCCCATCGATGACGTAGGCGTCGCCGTCGCGCCGCGCGGTCGTCGCGAGCATCGAGGGGTCGGAACCGGCGCCGGGGGGAGGCTCCGTCATGCAGAAGCACGAGCGGACGGTCCCCGCGGCGAGGGGCCGCAGCCAGCGCTCCTTCTGCCCGCGCGTCGCCACCGCCTCGAGCAGGTGCATGTTGCCCTCGTCGGGCGCGAATACGTTGAGGGCAACCGGACCGAGCGGGGAATAGCCCGCCTCCTCGAACGCGATCGCGCGCCCGACGTGCGTGAGGCCGAGCCCGCCGTATTCGCGTGCGACGTGCGGGGCGAGCAATCCCGCGGCGCGCGCCCGGTCCTGCAGCTCGCGGCGAAGATTCTCGCTGGGCCCGTGACGCGTGCGGCGGGAATCGCCTTCGAGGGGAATGATCTCCTCGGCGATGAAGGCGCGAATGCGCGCCTGCAGCGCGGCGAGCTCCGGGGAAAGCGCGAAATCGATCATCGCATCACTCTTCGTGCCCACGGCCGCGCACGCGCTCGCGCAACACGTTCTTCTGGACCTTGCCGGTCGCCGTCTTCGGCAGCGCGCCGAAGACGACGCGCCGCGGCGCCTTGAAGTGCGCGAGCCGCGCGCGCACGTGCTCGAGCAGCGCGGCCTCGGTCGCGCTCGCGCCTTCCTTCAGCGTCACGAACGCGACGGGTGTCTCGCCCCACTTCTCGTCCGGCGCGGCGACGACCGCGACCTCCAGCACCGCGTCGTGCTGCGTGAGCGCACGCTCGATCTCGACCGAGGAGATGTTCTCGCCGCCCGAGATGATGATGTCCTTCGCGCGGTCGCGGAGCTCCACGTAGCCGTCGGGATGGCGCACGCCAAGGTCGCCGGTGCGAAACCAGCCGTCGGGGCACGCCGCCCGCGTCGCCGCCTCGTCGCGGTAATAGCCGAGCATCACGTTGTTGCCGCGAATGGCGATCTCGCCCATCGTCGTCGCGTCGGCCGGGACGTCGCGGCCCTCGCGGTCGACGATCCGCAGTGGCTCGCCGATCGCGTTGGCGACGCCCTGGCGCGCCTTGAGCCGCGCCTGCTCGGGCATCGGCAGCGCGTTCCACTCCCGGCGCCATTCGCAGATCACGGCCGGGCCGTAGGTTTCGGTGAGGCCATAGAGATGCGTGATCGAAAGCCCGAGTGCCTCGAGGCGCTCGAGCAGCGCGGGTGCCGGCGGCGCGCCGCCGGTCGCGATGCGCACGCTTCGCGTCACCGCGCCCGCGGCCGGGTCGAAGGTCGTCATCGTGAGCACCGTCGGGGCTGCGCAGAGGTGCGTCACGCCCGATTCGCGGATGTGCCGCCAGATCGCCGCCGGCTCGACCTTGCGCAGGCAGAGGTGCACGCCACCCATCACCGTGACGGCCCAGGGGAAGCACCAGCCGTTGCAGTGGAACATCGGCAGCGTCCACAGGTACACCGAGTCGCTGGTGATTCCCATGTGCAACGCCATCGCGAGCGCCTGCAGGTACGCGCCGCGATGGTGATACATGACGCCCTTCGGCCGCCCGGTCGTGCCGCTCGTGTAATCGATGGCGAGCATTGCCCGCTCGTCGCTCACCGGGTGCTCGAAGGCTGCCGCCTGCGCAATCGCCTGCTCGAGCGTGTCGCCGTCGCCGCCGGCACGGACGCGCCGCACGGTGCCGACGAGCCTCGTCGTCGCCGCCTCGGCCGTGGGCGCCAGCGTGTGGTCGTAGATCAGGATTCGCGCGTCCGCGTGCTGCAGGATCCAGGCGACGTCGTCGGCGGTGATGCGTGTGTTGAGCGCGACCAGCACCGCGCCGGCGAACGGCACGGCGTAATGCGCGGCGAGCAGCACGTGCGAGTTCGGGGCGAGCACGGCGATCCGATCGCCGGGCGCGACGCCCATGGCCCGAAGCGCGCCAGCGAAACGCAGGCAGCGATCGAGGAACTCGGCGTACGTGAAGCGCTCCGCGCCGTCCACGACGCCGATGCGGTCGCCGAAGACCTGTGCCGCGCGATGCAGGAAGGCGGTGGGCGTGAGCGGCTGGAAATCGAACGGCGGTTGCATGCGGTCGCGGGACCGGGCGGGTACGCGGGTATCATCATTTCGGCCAATTTGCGGGATTCTGTCAACCTTGCCGTCACACGAAGCCGCGCAGAACGTGCGCGCCCCGACCGCGCCCACCTCGGAGGAGGGCGGCATCGCATCCCCCGCGTGCGATCGCACGTCGAAGTGCCGCGATCCTGCTCGGAACGACGAGCGCTTCGCTTTCGTGTGCAGCGATCGCACGCCCGAGTCGCCGGCAGTGTCGCTCGGCCGGCGCGGATTCCTCGGGGCCGGCGGCATCGCGGCGGCGATGCTGATCCTGCCGCGACGCGCGCATGCGAGCGCGCGTCCCCGCAGTCTCGCGTTCCGGCATACGCACTCGCAGGAGCGGCTCGCGGTCATGTACGCGATCGGCGATCGTTACGTGCCCGATGCGCTCGATCGCGTCGCGCAGTTCCTGCGCGACTTCCGCAACGGCGAAATGCACGCCATCGATCCCGCACTCCTCGATCAGCTGCACGCATTGACGAGCGTCGCGGCCGGTGCGGCGACGATCGACGTGATCTCCGGGTACCGCTCGCCGGCGACGAACCGGATGCTGCACGAGCGCAGCCACGGCGTCGCGACGCAAAGCCTGCACCTCGAAGGCCGGGCGATCGACATCCGCGTGGCCGGCGTGCGCCTCGCCGACCTGCGCGATGCGGCGTTATCGCTTCGTGCCGGTGGCGTCGGGTATTACCCAGCCTCCGATTTCGTTCACGTCGATACCGGACGCGTGCGCCGCTGGTAGGTGCTCCCGCGGATCGACGTTGCCGCTCGCCGCGCCACGTGCCGCGGCCAGTGCACGCTCGAGCCGCTCGTCGAAGCCGTAGATGTCCGGCAGAAAGTGCGCGCGCGCCTGGTCGTCGACGATCGCCGTCGTGTAGAAGATCACCACCGCGATCGGCCGCGGCAACGGCACGCGTTCCGGGCGCTCGGCATGCATCGCCGCCTGCATCCTCGACTCGGTCCACGCCGGGTCGTTGCGCAAGGCGAATCGGGCGAGCGCGACCGGTTCGGCGACGCGGATGCAGCCGTGGCTGAAATCGCGGCGCGCCTGCGCGAACAGCACCACCTGCGGCGTCGCGTGCAGGTAGACGTTCATCGCGTTCGGCAGCACGAACTTGATCCCGCCGAGCGCGTTTTGCGGCCCCGGGCGCTGCCGTACGCGGAGCTCCCCGCCGGCGATCCGCGCGAGCGTTGCCGCGTCGAGGGGAAGGTCGAGGACACGATCGTCGCGCGACCCGACGATCTCCATCGCCTCGCGCGCGAGATAGCCGGGGTCGCGCCGCAGGCGCGGGACGATCTCGTTACGCGCAATGCTCGGCGGCACGTTCCAATAAGGGCTGAACTCGATCGATCGCATCTCGGCGATGAACACGGGCGTTTGCATGCCCGTGACCGAGCGCCCGACGATGACGGGCATCGATTGCGCCTCACGCGTCGTCGACGCGCCGTCGAACGCCCATAGCCGGTACGAGGGCACGTTGATCGCGACCACCGGGCCTGGCGGGAGCGGTGGCAGCCAACGCAGGCGCTCGAGCGACAGCGTGATCTGGCGCACGCGCGCTGCGGGCCGCACGTCGAGCGCGGTGCGCGTCGCGGGACCGAGGATCCCATCCTCGGCGAGCCCATGGCGCGCCTGGAAGCGCGTCACGGCGCGGGCGAGCGCGTCGTCGTAGCGCTCGTCCCGCGCGTCCGATGCGTCGTCGCTCAGATCGCCGAGCCAGCGCAGACGAGCGCGGAGAAGGGGTGCGCCACGGTAGTACTCGCCGGAGTGCACGCTGCGTGCGCCGGGTGGAGGCAGCGGCGGCCAATCCATTTCGGCGAGCGCGCGGTATCTCGCGAGCGCGACCATCAGCCGTCGATAGGCGGGAAACCCGGGCTCGGCCGCGGCGATGGCGTCCTCGACGCGCCCGCTCGCGACGGCATCGCCCAATGCGCGGGCGGCGTCGAAGCGCGCACCGACGCGAGGGATCCGATAACCGGCCTGCGCCGCCGTGATGCGGCCCTGCTG
>JBLMWW010000296.1:0-3877 GCA_050257435.1 Rudaea sp. | reverse complement strand
GGCGATGCAGCGCCCCACCGTCGCGAACGCCCGCTCGTCGCCGAGCGTCTCGTACAGCCGCGTGCTGCCGCTCACGTCGGCGAAGAGCACGGCGAGTTCGGACGAGGCGGATGTCATCGGGGTGTGGGCTGCCGACGTGAGTATATGACGCGCCGGCGCGGGCGGTGCCCGGAAGCGCTGCGGGGTCCGCGCGCCCGCGGCGAGTATTCGCGTTGACGCGCGGCGCATCGCACGCCTAGTATCGGTCGGGACCCACGGACGAGCGCGCCGATGAAGGTGCTTTGCGCCGGTGTGGCGCTGTGGCTCGCGCTGGCCGGCACGGCCGCGCACGCTGCCGCGCGCGGCATCTACACGTTGGCCGACGGCGATGTGCGCGTTCTGCGCGCGATCACCTGGTATCGGCTCGCGCCCGGCGCGCGCATCGAGCCGGGCGACGTCGTCGATGTCGCGGCGCATGCCGCCGCGCAGCTCGAGCTCACGCCGGGCGGCACGCTCAACGTCCAGGGGCCCGCGCTCCTCCACGCGGCGGCGCTGCCGCAGCCCGCCGACAAGCCGGCGCTTCCGGCCGAGTTCACGCTGCTGCGCGGCTGGTGCAAGGTTGCCGCCACGCCCGGAACGCGCCCACTCGCGCTGCAGCTGCCCGCCGTCTCGGTACAGGTTGCCAACGGCGTGGTGGTCGTGCACGGCAACGAAGGCCTGGCGGAAATCTACGTGGAGAGCGGCGGCGCGCGGATCGCCGCGAGCGTCGTCCGCGGCAAGAGCAGCCCGCGCGAGGCGCGCGAGGGCGAATATTGGCGACGCGCGGGCGACCGCGCGCTGGAGACGGAAGATCGTCCGACTGCGGAATTCGTCGCCGCGATGCCGCGCGACCTGCGCGACGCATTGCCGGCGCTGGCCGCGCATTTCCCGGGCCCGCCTCCGGAACTGCCCGCCGGGCGCGAGGTGACGTTCGTCGAGGCGGCCCCTTGGCTTACGGGCCCGACCCGCAGAGTGTTCGCCCGCCGCTTCGCATCGCGCCTGCGCGATCCGGCATTTCGGGCGGAAGCCGCTGCGGCGCACACGATCCCGGAGTGGGATCGCACGCTGCACCCCGAACGTTACCGGCCGCCCGCGTCGGCCGCGGACTGACGCCATTGCACCGCCGCGCCGCGCGCGGCCCGACTACGAACGGTCCTGGCCATGAAGCTCATCTGGAAGTTCAATCTCGTGCTGCTCGGCATCTTTTTGCTGGGCTTGGCGGTGGCGGGCTATGTCTCCTGGCGCGAGCTGCAGGCCAACGCGCGCGAGGAGATCGTGCAAAACGCGCGGCTCATGATGGAAGCGGCGCTGTCTTCGCGCACGTACACGACGACGCAGGTGAAGCCGCTGCTCGAGACGCAGCTCAAGTACGCGTTCCTGCCGCAGTCGGTGCCGGCCTATGCGGCGACCGAGGTGTTCAACGAAATGCGCAAGAAGCATCCCGACTACGGGTACAAGGAGGCGACGCTCAACCCGTCGAACCCGCGCGACCGCGCGAGCGACTGGGAAGCCGACATCATCAACGCGTTCCGGCAGTCGCCGGAGAACGTGGAGATGGTCGGCGAGCGCGACACGCCGACGGGGCCGGCGCTCTATCTCGCGCGGCCGATCCAGGTGACGAGCCCCACCTGCCTCGTGTGCCACAGCACGATCGAAGCCGCGCCGAAGACGATGGTGGACCTCTACGGCCCGGCGAACGGCTTCGGCTGGAAGATGAACGAGGTCATCGGGGCGCAGATCGTCTCGGTGCCGATGTCAGTGCCGATCCGGCGCGCGGAGCAGACGTTCCGCACGTTCATGCTGTCGCTCGCCGCGGTATTCGCGGTCACGTTCGTGCTGCTGAACGCGATGTTGCACGTCATGGTGATCCGGCGCGTGACGCGCCTCGCCGCCATCGCGGACCAGGTGAGCCTCGGCCACATGGACGCCGGCGATTTCCGCACGCGCAGCCGCGACGAGATCGGCGTGCTGACGGAGGCGCTCGGCCGAATGAAGGTGAGCCTCGTGCAGGCGATGAAGATGCTGGAGTAGCCGCTTGAGCGAACCTTCGCGGCTCGGCAAGTACGAAGTGCAGGGCGTCCTCGGGAAGGGCGCGATGGGCGTCGTCTACAAGGCGGTCGACCCGCACATCGAGCGCACCGTCGCGATCAAGACGGTGCGCAAGGACCTGCTCGACGCGGACCTCGCGGCGCAGTTCCTCGCCCGCTTTCGCAACGAGGCGCGCGCCGCCGGGCGCCTCGCGCACCCGAACATCGTCGGGATCTACGAATACGGCGAGGACGACGCGATCGCGTTCATCGCCATGGAATACGTCGACGGCACGGGCCTTCGGGAATACCTGAACCGCAAGGCGCGCTTCGAGCTCCACCAGGTGGTCGCGATCGTATCCCAGCTCCTGCTCGCGCTCGACTTCGCGCACGCGCAGCACGTCGTCCACCGCGACGTCAAGCCGGCGAATCTGATCCTCACGTCGGCGGGCGCGCTCAAGGTCGCGGACTTCGGCATCGCGCGCATCGACCAGACGAACCTCACGATGACGGGAATGGTGATGGGCACGCCCTCGTACATGGCGCCCGAGCAGTGCCGCGGCCTGCCGAGCGACCACCGCGGCGACCTCTTCAGCGCCGGTGTCGTGCTCTACGAGCTCCTCGCCGGGCGCAAGCCGTTCGACGGAACGATCGAGACGGTGACCTACAAGATCTGCCACGAGGACCCGCCGCCGCCGTCGACGGTATCGCCGCTGCCGGTGTCCGCCGCGCTCGACGGTGTCGTGGCGACGGCGCTCGCGAAGGATCCGGCGCTGCGGTATTCCAGCGCGCGTGCGTTCCATTCCGCGCTCATCGACGGCGTGCGCGACATGGTCGCGCCGGGCAGCGAGACCACGCTCGTCAACCTCGCCGACGTGCCGATGCAGCCGGCGGGAATGCGCTCGCTGGACGACGCGTCGCTCGCGACCGCGGAGCGCCAGCTCGTGCGTTTCGTCGGGCCCATGGCGAGGATCTTCGTTCGGCAGGCGGCGGCCCAGGCGCACGACACGCGCGAGCTGTACGCGCTCCTTGCCGCGCACATCGACGACCCGAGGGAGCGCGCGCGCTTCGAGTCGCATCAGCCGCCGCTCGCGACGGCGCCCGTGTCCGCCGGCGCGCGTGCGACACGTGCCCAGACCGCGACGACGGCCACCCGTGCGAAGCCGCCGCGTCCGCTCGACCAGGCGTTCGTCGACCGCACGACCTCGCGGCTCGCCGTCTACGTCGGGCCCATTGCCAAGATCATCGCGCGCAAGGCGGCGCAGAAGGCACGCGACTGCGACGAGTTCGTCGCCCTCGTCGCCGAGCACATCGGCACGCAGGAGCGCGCCGCGTTCCTGCGCGAAATCGGCGGCGGATCCTGACGTGCGCTCGCGTTTCATCGGGCTGATCGCGACCGCGGCCGCGGCCGTCGCGCTCGTCGCCGGCGGCTGCGCGCAGCTTGCCGAGAAGGAGCGCGAGCTCACGTTTCGCGTCGTGCAAGGCGACGCGAGCTGGTTTTCGGGCCTGCCCGACGGCGTGCGCGAAATGGACATCCCGCTCGCGCACGGCACGCCGCCTGCGCACATCCACGCCTGGTGGTGGCCCGCCGCGCGTGCCGACGCCCCGGCGGTGCTCTACTTCCACGGGTCGCGCTGGAACCTGACGGGTCAACTGTCGCGCCTGTCGCTCCTGCACGAGTTCGGGTTCTCGGTGCTCGCGATCGACTACCGCGGCTTCGGCAAGAGCGGCGGCGGGGTGCCCTCGGAGCAGTCGGTTTACGAGGACGCGCGCGTGGCCTGGCGGCGCTTCGCCGAGCTCGTGCCCGAGCCGCGGCGCAGGATCATCTACGG
>JBLMWW010000295.1:0-6099 GCA_050257435.1 Rudaea sp. | reverse complement strand
CCACGGCGACATAGGGCGGGTTGCTGGCGATGAGGTCGAAACGCGCGCCCGCGCTCGGCAGCGCCTCGTACCAGGAAGACTGGATGACGCGCACGCGCTCGAGTTTCATCCGTGCGAGATTCGCACGCG
Organism: Rudaea sp.; assembly: GCA_050257435.1. Classification (GTDB taxonomy): domain Bacteria; phylum Pseudomonadota; class Gammaproteobacteria; order Burkholderiales; family Casimicrobiaceae; genus VBCG01. Next base: position 5,970 of record JBLMWW010000295.1, on the reverse strand, counting down.
CGATGGCGACGGCCGCTTGCGACACGTCGGTCGCGACGATCTGTGCCCGCGGGCGCTCCATTGCGAGCGCAATCGCGATCGCGCCGGAGCCGGTGCCGAGATCGAGCACACGGACGGCCCGCTCAGGTGGCAGCACCCGCAGCGCGCATTCGACGAGCGTCTCGGTCTCGGGACGGGGAATCAGCACGGACGGGTCGACCGCGAGCGTAACGCCCCAGAATTCGCGCTCGCCGGTGAGGTATGCGACCGGCTCGCCGTCGCGCCGCCGCCGTGCGAGCGCGAAGAACCGTTCGACGTCGGTAAGCGCGAGCGGCTCGGTCTCGTGCGCCGTCAGCCACGCGCGGTCCCGTCGCAGCACGTGTGCCAGGAGCGCGCGCGCATCCACCGGCGCGAGCCCCGCCTGCGCGAGCGCCTGGCGCACCGTCAACGCGTCAGGCACCGACCCTTCGCCGCGGCGGCGGCCATTGCGGCTGCCACGCCTCGTCCTGCACCGCCTCGAACACGCGCACGAGCCGGTCGTAGTAATGACCCCAGCCGACGTCGGTCAGCCCCGCCTTCAGCAGCACCTGCTGCGAAGCGACGTTCTCGGGGTGGGTGACGCCGACGATCCGGTAGAGGCCCAGATCGTCGAAACCGTAGCGCACGAGCTCGCGCGCGCCCTCCGTCGCGTAGCCGTTGCCCCACGCGCCGTAGCGCAGCCGATAGCCGACCTCCACCTCGGCCGTGCCGGGGATGTACTTGAGCGCGAACCAGCCGATGAAATCGCCGTTGTCGCGCCGCGTCGCGCGCCACGTGCCGAGGCCGGGATAGAGCGCGTACGCGCGCGGCAGCCTGCGCATCACCGCATCGACCTGCTCGCGCGTCGACGCACGGCCGCTGCCGATGTAGCGCATCACGCGCGGATCGGCGTCGAGCTCGTAGAGCTCGTTGCCATGGTCGCGCGTGATCTCGTACAGCGCGAGGCGCAGCGTCAAAAGCCACGGCCGTCGCGCCTCGCGGGCCGCCGCGCCATCGAGACGGCGCGGCTTCCGGGAGTCGACCGCGCCGTTTCGCATGGGCTACTCGGTCAGCGCAGCGAGCTGCTCGGCCTGGAATTCCTGCGCGAGTGCGCCGATCAACTCGTCGAGGTCGCCCTGCATGATGGCGTCGATCTTGTAGAGCGTCAGGTTGATCCGGTGGTCGGTGACCCGGCCCTGCGGAAAATTGTACGTGCGGATCCGCTCGCTGCGATCGCCCGACCCGATCAGGCTCTTGCGGTGCGCCGCCTCCTTCTGCTCGCGCTCGCGCCGCTCGCGATCGGCCAGCCGCGACGCGAGCACGGCCATCGCCTGCGCGCGGTTGCGGTGCTGCGAGCGGTCGTCCTGGCATTCGACGACGATGCCGGTCGGCAGGTGCGTGACGCGGACCGCCGAATCGGTCTTGTTGACGTGCTGGCCACCCGCGCCCGACGAGCGAAACGTGTCGATGCGCAGGTCCGCGGGGTTGATGGTCACGTCCTCGACCGGATCGGCCTCGGCCAGCACCGCGACCGTGCACGCGGATGTGTGGATGCGTCCCTGCGCCTCGGTCTCGGGCACGCGTTGCACGCGATGCCCGCCCGACTCGAACTTGAGCTTGGCGTACACCCCGCGGCCGACGATGCGCGCGACGACCTCGCGATAGCCGCCGAGGTCCGACGGCGATTCGGACACCACCTCGACGCGCCAGCCCTGCCGCTCGGCATAGCGCGTATACATGCGGAAGAGGTCCGCGGCGAAGAGCGCCGATTCGTCGCCGCCGGTGCCGGCGCGAATCTCGAGGAAGACGTTGCGCTCGTCGCTCGGATCCTTCGGCAGGAGCATCGCCTGCAGCTCGCCGGCCAGCGCCTCGATGCGCGCCTGCGCCGCATGCCGTTCCTCCTCGGCGTACTCGCGCATCTGCGGATCGTGCGCGAGCTCGACCGCGGTCGCGAGATCGGCCTCCGCCCTGCCGAACTCCGCGAAGCGCGCGACGACCGGATCGATCTCCGCCCGCTCGCGGGATAGCTGGCGATAGCGGTCCATGTCCCGCGTTGCGTCCTCGGCCGCGAGCAGCGCGTCGAGCTCCTGCAGGCGGGCGGCAAGGCGGTCGAGCTTGGTGCGAAGGGAAAGCTTCATCGGAATCGTTTCGCGTGCGACGGCGCGCGGGTGACTCGGAGGTGCCGCAGGGCGCGGCGTGCCGCGCGCTGCTCGAGGTGCCGGCCACGGGCTGCCGGCGCGAAGGCGCAGCTACGTCTCGGCGGGCGGCTCGCAGCCGTAGATGCGCGAGAAGAGCGCGATCAGCTCGGCGCGCTCGGCTTCGCCGGCGGCGTTGAGCGCGGCGAGCGACGGGTGCAGGAACTTGTTCGTGAGGCCGCGCGCGAGCGACTCGAGGACGTCGTTCGCAGGCGTGCCCGCGGCGAGCATGCGCCGTGCGCGTTCCAGCTCGCGCGTGCGCATCTGGTCGTGGTAGGACGAAACGGTCGCGATCGTCGGCACGACGCTGCGGCCCGAAAGCCACCGGAGGAAATGGGCCGTCTGCTCGGCGATCATCCGCTCCGCCTGCAGCACCGCCTCACGGCGAATCTGCAGGTTGTCCTTCACGATCTCGGCCAGGTCGTCGACGCTGTAGAGAAAGACGTCGTCGAGCTCGGCCGCCTCGGCCTCGACGTCGCGCGGCACGCCGAGGTCGACGATCAGCACCGGCGCGTGCCGGCGTTGCTTGACGACGCGCTCGAGCGTGCCCTTGCCGATGATCGGCAGCGTGCTCGCGGTGCAGGTGACGATGACGTCGAAGTGCGCGACGCGCTCGTTCAATTCGGTGAGCGTGATCGCATCGGCGCCGAAGCGATCGGCGAGCTGGTGGCCGCGCTCCAGCGTGCGGTTCGCCACGGTGATCGACCGCGGCTGGCGGCTCGCGAAGTGCGTCGCCGCGAGCTCGATCATCTCGCCGGCACCGACCAGCAGCAGGCGTTGCTCGGCGAGCGACGGGAAGATGCGCTCGGCGAGCTTCACCGCGGCCGCGGCCATCGAGATCGACGCGCTGCCGATGTCGGTATGCGTGCGCACGTCCTTCGCGACGGCGAACGTGCGCTGGAACAGGCGATTCAGCACCAGGCCGAGCGAGCCGGCGGCCTCGGCCTGGCGCACGGCCTGCTTCATCTGCCCGAGAATCTGCGGCTCGCCGAGCACCATCGAATCGAGCCCGCTCGCGACGCGGAACGCGTGCGACACCACCGCTTCGTTGTTGAGCGTGTAGACGTACGGCTCGAGCGACGACGGCGCGAGCGTCTGCGCCTTCTCGAGCCAGCGCGCGACCGAGCGCGGCTCGCCGCCGTGGAAGTAGACCTCGGTGCGGTTGCAGGTCGACAGGATCGCCGCTTCCTTCACCGTGCGCCCCGACGTCAGGTCGCGCAGCGCCGCCGACAACGCGTCGGGCGCGAACGCCACCCGCTCGCGCACGTCGAGCGGCGCGGTCGTGTGGTTCAGGCCCAGCGTGAAGAGCGACATGGGTGTGGAATCCGACCGTCGCGGGCCCGCCGGAGTTGCGTCACGACCCCCGCTGCCCGCCCCATCGGACCGATAGTTGGGGGCGATTTTACCGGAGCAAGGGCCGGTGACGTGAGCCAAGCCGTTGATTTGCGTCAACGATCGGCAACGCGGACGGGAATCAGACACCTATCAGACACGACATCGGATCCCGGACGCGGGGCGGAGGTCAGACCTCGATCTTCTGTCCCATGGCGGCGGTTGACGCACACCCCCGCCGGACAGGTGTCGACCCGACACCGGCTCCCGGACACCGGCCGACGATCAGGCCTTGATGAACGCCTGCTTGCCGCCGAGCCACCGATCGAGGTGACGGGCGGCCGCGGCGGGATCGGTCTTCAGGAGCTCGTCGGCCGCGTCGCGTGCCTGCTCGATCAGCGCCACGTCGCGCTCGAGGTCGGCGAAGCGCAACAGCGGCACGCCCGACTGGCGCGCACCCAGGAACTCGCCCGGGCCGCGGATCAACAGGTCCTGGCGCGCGATCTCGAACCCGTCGGTTGTCTCGTAGATCACCTTGAGGCGCTGCCGGGCCGTCTCGGTGAGCGGCTCCTCGAACAGCAGCACGCAGGTGCTTTCCGCCGAGCCGCGGCCGACGCGCCCGCGCAGCTGGTGCAACTGCGCGAGGCCGAAGCGCTCGGCGTGCTCGATCACCATGATCGACGCGTTCGGCACGTCGACGCCGACCTCGATCACCGTCGTCGCGACCAGCACGGCGATCTCGCCGCGCACGAATGCGTCCATCGTCGCGGCCTTTTCGTCGGGCTTCATGCGACCGTGCAGGAGACCGACGCGCACCGCCGGTGCCGCCGCATATGCGCGCGTCAGCTCCTCGTGCAATGCCACTGCCGTCTGCAATTCGAGCTTCTCCGACTCCTCGATCAGCGGGCAGACCCAGTACGCCTGCCGTCCCTCGCGGCACGCCTTGCCCACCCATTGGACGATTTCGCCGCGCCGCTTCTGGCTCACGAGCCGCGTCGTCACCGGCGTGCGGCCGGGCGGCATCTCGTCCAGCACGGAGACGTCGAGGTCGGCGTAGAACGTCATCGCGAGGGTGCGCGGAATCGGCGTCGCGCTCATCATGAGCTGATGCGCCTCGGCGATGCCCTTGTCGCGCAGCGCCAGCCGCTGCGCGACGCCGAAGCGATGCTGCTCGTCGATGATCACGAGCCCGAGCTGCGGCATCGCGACGCCTTCCTGGAAGAGCGCATGCGTGCCGATGGCGAACGGCGCCTTGCCGCTCGCCAGCGTCTCGAGCGCCTTGCGGCGCTGCTTGGCGGGAAGCGATCCCGAAAGCCAGGCGATCTCGACGCCCACACCCGCGAGCCAGCCCCGCAGCTTGCGAAAGTGCTGCTCGGCCAGGATCTCGGTCGGCGCCATGAACGCGACCTGGCGTCCGCTCTCGATCGCCTGCAGCGCGGCAAGCGCGGCGACGATCGTCTTGCCGGAGCCCACGTCACCCTGCAGCAGCCGCTGCATCGGCATCGCGCGCCGCAGGTCGTGACCGATCTCGTGCCATACGCGCTGCTGCGCGCCGGTCAGCTTGAACGGCACCCGCTCGAGCAGGCTCCGCGTCAGGGTTCCGGTGCCGGTCAGTACCGGCGCGTGGCGCGAGGCGCGCGCCCTGCGATGCGCCTTGAGGGAAAGCTGCTGGGCGAGGAGCTCGTCGAACTTGAGCCGCGTCCACGCGGGATGGGTGCGCGCGTCGAGCGCCTTCTGCGCGGGCGCGGAAAGCCGCGGCGGCGGCGCGTGCAGAAAGCGCACGGCATCGCCGAACTTCCACAAGCGGCGGCGACGCACGAACGCGTCAGGCAGCGTGTCCTCGGTGTATGCGGGATCCTCCGCCAGCGCGTGCGCGGTGAGCTTGCGCAGCACGTCCTGCGAAAGCCCCGCGGTCGTCGGGTAGACGGGCGTCAGGCGATCGGGAAGCGGCGTGTCCTCGTGCACGACCTTGAACTGCGGATGCACGATCTCGGGACCGTAGTAGCCGTCGCGGACGTCGCCGAACACGCGCACGCGGGCGCCGCGGGCGAGCGCCTTCTGATGGCTCGGATAGAACGAGAAAAAGCGCAGCACGAGGGTCGCGTCGCCGCGGGTCGCGTCCCGGATCATGCAGACGAACTGCCGCCGCGGGCGGTATTGAATGTCCGCATTGACGACGACGCCTTCGGTCTGCACGGTGTCGCCGACACGGACATCGGGAAGCGGCGTCAGCCGCGTGTGATCCTCATAGCGCAGCGGCAGGTGCAGAACGACGTCCTCGGCGCGGAGGACGCCGATGCGCGCGAGCTTCTCGGCGAGCGCTTGCGTCGATTTGCTGGGGAACGAGGCGACGGCGGTTACGGAGGGCATGTCGATCGAGGGTACCTTCGGCCTCATGGCCGATCGCGAACGAACACGCGCGCAACGAACATCGTGCGCAGGAGTG
>JBLMWW010000294.1:0-2651 GCA_050257435.1 Rudaea sp. | reverse complement strand
CCAGCGTCGCGAGCAGCCGGTGCGTGGTGGAGGGCGGAAGCTGCACGCGTTGCGCGATATCCGTGAGTGTCAGCCCGCCCTCGGCGCGCGCGAGCGCGTCGAGGATCGACAGCCCGCGCGTCAGGCTTTGCACCTGTGCCGTTTCGGTTCCGGGGCGCAAGGGGGTGCGTCCGCGGCGGGCAGTGGGCGGCGCGAGGCGATGAAGGGCGGTCACGGTCGTCGGCATGATCGGGGGGCGATAGTCTAACGCGCAACGGAGCGGAGGAGCGTGGCCGGGTGGGTCGTTCCGGCGATGTCGATCTGGTATCGCGCGCCTTGCAGCGTGTCATCGTCGAGCGGGCCCAGCGCCTTCACATAGCCGAAGGCGACGCTGCGCCCGAGCTCCCGACTGTAGCCGGCCGACGTCACTTCGCCGACGGCGCGCCCGTTCATGATGATCGGCTCGCCGCCCCAGGCGAAAGCGGCCGGGTCGTCGAGCGTGAATCGCACGAGCCTCTTGGAAATTCCGCGCTCGCGCTGCCGCACCAGCGCGTCGCGTCCGATGAAGGCCGGCTTGTCCCACGCAACCGCCTGCACGAGTCCGGCTTCGAGCGGCGTGTCGTCGGGGGTGAGCTCCGCCCCCCATGCGCGGCGCCCGGCCTCGATGCGCAGCGCGTCGATCGTGTAGTAGCCCGCGTCGCGCAGTCCCCGCGCGTCGCCGGTATCGAAGAGCGCGTCGTAGAGCGTCGCGCACTGGTCCGTCGGCACGCAGAGCTCGTAGCCGGGGCCGCCGACGTAGCTGATTCGCGTCGCGCGCACGCGGGTATGGCCCACGTCGACCATTCGGGACGTGCCGAACGGCATCGCCTGTTTGGAGAAGTCGTCGTGCGACAGGCTCGCAAGCAACGCCTCCGCGCAGGGTCCCATGACCGCGAGTATCGACGAGGCGCTCGTGACGTCGACGAGCGACGCGTGCGCGCGCTCGTCGATGTGCCGCTCGATCCACGCGAAATCGCGGGTGGTCTGCGCCGTGCCGGTGAGGATGAAGAATTCGTCGTGTCCGATGCGCGTGATCGTCAGGTCGCTTTCGAAGCCGCCGCGATCGTTGAGGAGCGCCGTGTAGACGATGCGCCCGGCCGGCACGTCGATGCGGTTCGCGCAGATGCGCTCGAGGACGGCGAGCGCATCGCGTCCCTTGAGCGCGAATTTGGAGAACGACGTCTGATCGAACACGACGACCTGCTCGCGGCACGCACGCTGCTCCTCGAGCATCCAGGCGAGCCATCCAGGCGTGCCCAGGGTCGGCGCCGGCTCGCTCGCGCCGGGGGGCAGGAAATAGTTCGCGCGCTCCCAGTTGAGCTTGGTGCCGAAGACGCCGCCCTTCGCCTTCAACCGATCGTAGAGCGGCGAGCGACGCAGCGGCCGCGCGGAAACGAGCTCCTCGCGCGGCCAGCGCATCGCGTAATGGAGGCCGAGCGTTTCCACCGTCCGGTCGGCCAGCAGCTTGCGGTTCGCGTGAAACGGCGCGAAGCGCCGGACGTCCACGTCCCACACGTCGCACGGCGCGTCGCCCCCCACGATCCACTCGGCGATGAGCCGCCCGGCGCCGCCGGCGTTCGCAATGCCGGCTGAGTTGAAGCCGGCGCACACGAAATAGCCACGCAGCTCCGGCGCTTCGCCGAGGAGGAAATTGCCGTCGAGCGTGAAGCTCTCCGGCCCGTTCAGCAGCAGCTTGATCGGCGCGGTTTCGAGGCAGGGCGCCCGATGCATCGCATTTCGCATCAGGATCTCGAACTGGTCCCAGTCCTCGGGCAGGAGCTGGAATTCGAAGCGGTCCGGGATGCGCTCGACGTTCCACGGCTTCGCGACCGGCTCGAAGCCGCCCATCACGAGACCGCCGACTTCCTCCTTGAAATAGATGTAGCCATCCGGATCGCGAATCACCGGCAGGTCGGGTGTGATGCCGGCGATCGGCTCGGTGACGAGGTAGAAATGCTCGGCCGATTGCAGCGGCACCGAAACCCCCGCGAGCGCGCCGAATGCGCGCGCCCATTGCCCCGCGCAGTTGACGACGCGCTCGCATGCGATTTCCCCGTGCGCATCTGCGCGCGCCCAGGCGACGCCCGATACGCGCTCGTTGTGCGTCCGCACGCCCGTGACCTCGACCCCTTCGAAGATCCGCGCGCCGCGGCCGCGTGCCCCCTTCGCGAGCGATTGCGTGAGGTCGGTGGGGTTCGCCTTGCCGTCCCCGGGTATCCAGACGCCGCCCTGCAGGTCGTCGGTGCGCAAGATCGGCGCCTTGGCGGCGATCTCGGCGGGCGTGAGCCATTCGAACTCGACGCCGAAGCTCTGCGCACGCGCCATCTGCCGGCGCATCAACTGCATGCGCTCCTTCGTTTTCGCGACGTTGACGCTGCCGCATGGCTTCCAGCCGGTCGCGAGCCCGGTCTCGCGCTCGAGCGATGCGTAGAGCTCGATGCCGTAGCGGCTCATGCGCGTCGCATTGCTCGTCGCGCGCATCTGCCCCACCAGCCCCGCCGCGTGCCACGTCGTGCCGCACGTGAGGCGGCCCTGCTCGAGCAGGACCACGTCGGTGATGCCGAGCTTCGTCAGGTGGTACGCGGTCGAGACGCCGGCGATGCCGCCGCCGGCAATGACGATTTGCGCATGGG
>JBLMWW010000293.1:0-8303 GCA_050257435.1 Rudaea sp. | reverse complement strand
TGGCGCCAGGACCACAACGGCGCGTCGCACCAGGATCCCGGCTTCATCGACCTGGTGGCCAACAAGCGGGCGGAGCTGACGCGGGTGTACCTGCCGCCGGACGGCAACACGCTGCTGTCGGTCGCCGACCACTGCCTGCGCAGCCGCGACTACATCAACGTCATCGTCGCCGGCAAGCAGCCGGCGCTGGCCTACCTGGACATGGACGAGGCCATCGCGCACTGCGCGCGGGGGCTCGGCATCTGGCCTTGGGCGAGCACCGCCACCGCCGAACCCGATGTGGTGCTGGCCTGCGCCGGGGACATCCCGACGCTGGAGACCCTGGCCGCCGCGGACATCCTGCGCCGCGAGCTGCCCGGGCTGGCCGTCCGGGTGGTCAACGTCGTCGACCTGATGCGGTTGCAGCCGGAGTCCGAGCATCCACATGGCTTGCCGGACAGGGAATTCGACGCGTTGTTCACCCGCGACAAGCCGGTGATCTTCGCCTACCACGGCTATCCGTGGCTGATCCATCGGCTCACGTATCGGCGCCGCAATCACGACAACCTGCACGTGCGCGGCTACAAGGAGGAGGGGACGACGACGACGCCGTTCGACATGGTCGTGCTGAACGACCTCGACCGCTTCCATCTGGTGATGGATGCCGCCGATCGTGTGCCGGCGCTCGCCGACCGCGCCGCGCACATCAAGCAGGCGATGCGCGACAAGCGCACGCTGCATCGCGAGTACATCACCCGGCACGGCGAGGACATGCCCGAGATCCGCGACTGGCGCTGGCCGTACGAGCGTGCGTGAGTCGAGACGTTACCGCCCGCTCGTTGAGCGCAAGCGGCCGGTGGCCCACGGCGGCCCGCGGGTTACGCGGCGCGGGCGACTGGGGTAATGGAGCGAGCGCCGCATGCCCCCGCAGCCGCGGCGTACCGCCGACGCAAAACGTGCGCCCAGGGGCGCGTCAACCGAGGATCAATGCACGACGACGATGATCTCGGGATCGTCCGCGTGCTCGAGCAGCAGCCTTCGCACGCGCTCCTGCCATAGCGAGCCGAAGAGCGTCGCTTCCTCGTCGCTCGCCTCGCCGGTGACGCAGCGCCGCAGCAGTGCCGGCATCCGCGGATCGGAAAGGACGCGCGAAAGCCGCGCAGCGACGTCGACCGCGGCGCGCGTGTCGACGCGCGTGAAGCGCACTTCGCCTGGAATGGTCGCGGCGAAGCGCAGCAGCCCCCGGCGGTCGAAGCGGCCGCCGATGCCCTTGAATCCTCCTTCCTGCGCGGCGCCGGTCAAGTAGCTCGCGACGTTGCCGACGACGCCGGCCACCCCTTCGCTCGCGGGCGCACAGACTTCGACGCGAATCGCGCCGCGCTCGGGGAGTGCGTCGGGATAGAGCGCGCGCAGCGCCGTTCGCGTCATCAGGTAGGCCGAGGCGACCGTCGGGCACGAATGGCCGGCGAGCTTCACCGCGTCGGCATAGCGGTATTCGAGGATGCCGTCGGCGGCGGCGCCGAGGAAGCGGGCGAGAGGATCGCGTAGCGCGATCGTCGGTGCGGCCGCGAAGAATGCGGGAAATTCCATGCCGACTCCTATCCGTGGGCGGCTTGACAGCGAGCGCCCGATGCGGTAGATAGTAATCCATTACTTACTTAACCGCAACGCTCCGCGGCGGTGCAAGGGAAGACACGGGATGCCTGCAACACCGAGCCCGACGGTCGGCAAGCGCGCGGCGCGGCGCCTGCACCCGCGCCTGCGCCTGTCGAGCGAGGAGCGGCAGGCCGAGATCGTCGCCGCCGTGCTCGCGCTCGCCCGCGAGCGGGGACCCGACGTGATCACGACGCAGGAGATCGCCAACCGCATCGGGGTGACGCAGGGCGCGATCTTCCGCCACTTTGCGGACAAGGAGGCGATCTGGCTCGCCGTCTTCGCCTGGGTGCGCAGCGCCCTCGGCGCGGCGCTCGACGCGGCGCTCGAGCGCGCGGGCTCGCCGCTGGCGAAGATCGAGCGCGCGTTCCTCGCGCACGTGGCCTTCGTCGCGGCGAACCCGGGCGTCGCGCGGGTGCTGTTCCACGAGCTGCAGTACCCCGGCGATTCGCGGGTGCGCGTCGAGGTGCGTGCAATGATCGACGGCTACCGCAACCGCCTCGCGCGCCTGTTCCGCGATGCGAAGGCGGCGCGCGAGCTGCCGGAGGCGCTCGACCCGGCACTCGCCGCGATCCTCCTGATCGGCGCCGTGCAAAGCCTCGTGATCCAGGCCTCGCTCGCCGGTGACGAGCGCGGCATGGAAGCGCGCGCGCGGCGCATGCTTCCCCTCCTGCTCGACGGTTACCGCGGGGCGGGCGCACGGTGATGCGACGCCGCGTCAGGCACCTCGCGATCGCGCTCCTCGCGGGCGCGGTCATGCTGTCCGTCGCCGGGCTCGCGGTGAGCCAGGGACCGCTGGCGCCGGTCGAGGTCACCGTGGCCGGGGTCGAGGAGCGACCGCTCGAGGCGAGCGTATGGCATCGGCATCGTCGCGACCTCAAGGGCGACATGGCGCACCGCTTCGCAACCGCGATCGTCGTCGTCACGCACGACGAGAGGATCATTCCCGCGTTTCGGCGCATCTAGCGCATTCGCGACGGGCGGACGTACGAAAAGGCCGGGCTCGCGCGCGCGGTCGGACGAACGCTGCGAGCGCGGTGGCGGCGCCGGCTTGCGTGCGGCGCGATCAAGGGATGGCGCCCTTGCGCTCCAACACCAATTAACTCGCGTCAAGGGCGCTTGGCCGAGCATGCGGTATCGTCGCGCTCATGCTGCCGCGCAATCGCTGGTTCATCGCCGCCGCGCTCGCGTACGCGCTCGCCGGCGGACTCGTGGGGCTCGCGTGGCTCGCCTTTCCCGGTGCGCTGTCGCCGTTCGCGCTCCGCGCGCACGCGCACCTGATGCTCGTCGGCTTCGTCGGCATGATGATCTTCGGCGTCGGCTTGCACGTGTTGCCGCGCTTCACCGGCCGGACGCTGTTTTCCGAGCGCCTCGCGGACGCGCAGTTCGCGCTCGCGAACCTCGGTCTGCTCGCGATGGTGGCGGGCTGGCTCGCCGCGATGAATGCCGGCGTCCGCGCGGGCGGCCTCCTGCTCTGGGCGAGCTTCGTGCTGTTCGCCATCAACGTCGTCGCCACCGTGCGCCCGTGGGCGCGGCGCGGATGAGCGTCGCGGGCCTCGCGCGCGGCCGCGACGCGTCGCGTCGACGCCGGGAAGGACGCTGAAGGCATGGCCGAGTACAACGGCTGCGAGTTGCCCGAGGATCTGTGGTACGACCTCGACTACCTCTGGGCGCGGCCCAACGAGGACGGCACGTTCACGGTGGGCATGACCGATCCGGCGCAGACGATGGCGGGACGCGTCGTCGCGGCGACGTTTCGCAAGGTCGGCACCCACCGGACCGCGGGTCGCAGCGTCGCGACGCTGGAATCCGGAAAGTGGGTGGGTGGCGTTCCGTCGCCGTTCGACGCGACGATCGAGCGCATCAATCCGGCCGTGCGGGACGATCCCGGGCTCGTGAACGTCGCGCCGTACACCGACGCGTGGCTCGTCGTGCTGCGCCCCGACGATCTGCAGGCGGCTTACGCGCGCCTCACGCGCGGGCAAGACGCGATCGACGCGCTCAAGGCGTGGATCGACAAGTACCGGCTGCAATGCATGCGCTGCACGCAGTAGCATGAGACGTCCCCCAACGCTCGCTGCGCTCGCGGCCCCCCAGGGGGTGTGTCGGTGGCTTGGGGCGACCCGGCGCCACTGACGTGAGAGTCCAGCTCCTCGTCTCGGAGTGGTGCGCGCCGTGCCGCAGCGCCGAGGAGATCTGGCGCGCCGTGGCGCAGAAGAAGTCGATCGCGTTCGAGGTCCTCGACGCGGCGCAACCGGAGGGACGCGAGATCGTCGCGAAGCTGCGCGTGCGGACGGTGCCGTCGACGGTGATCGACGGGGCGCTCGCGCATCTCGGCGTGCCCTCGCTCGACGAGGCGATGCGCTTCGTCGCCGCCGCTCCCGACCGCGCGGCGGGGACGACGCAATCGCACTACGTCGGCCTCACCTTCGAGGCGACGAGCGGCTGGCAGCTCGCGTCCGCCGCGGTCTATCTCGCGCTTGCCGGCGCAGCGCTGGCATTCGGCGGCGGGATCGACGGCGATGCGGGCTGGCGCGCGGCCGCGTTGCATGCGTACGGGCTCGGCTTCGTCGTCTTCTTCGTGTTCGGGCTCGGGGAGCACCTGTTGCCGCGCTTCACCGGTGCGCCGATTCGCGGCGGCGCCATCGCGTGGATACAGTTCATCCTCGCGCATGCGGGGACGTGGTTGCTGGTGGGAGGCCTCGCGGCGGCGAGCCGTCCATGGGCCTTCGCCGGAGGGCTCGTCGCGTGGATCGCGTTCGCGGTCTTCGCCGTGCGCGTGCTGGGCGTGCTGCGCCACCACCAGCGCGACGGCGCGCCCGCCGTCGACTTCAATGCGACATGAAGACCGGAATGGTCATCGAGCGCAGCATCGTCTGCGTCACGCCGCCGAGGATCAGCTCGCGCATGCGCGCGTGGGCGTAGCCGCCCATGACGATCATGTCGCTGCCGAGGTCGGCGGCGCGCGACAGCAGCCACTCGCCGATGCCGACGCCCGAGGCCTCCTGCCGCGCGATGTTCGCGGCGACGCCGTGCCCGCGCAGCCACGCGGCGACGCGGTCGCCCGCGAGATGCTTGTCGACGGTTTCCTGGCGCTCCGTTTCGACCGAGATGACGTCCACCCGCTTCGCGCGCTCGAGCAGGGGCATCGCATCGCCGATCGCCCGGGCGGCCTCGCGCCCGCCGTTCCAGGCGACGAGAATGTTCTCCCCAAGCGTGGGCCCGGCGCCGATGTAGGGCACGACCAGCGTCGGCCGGCCGGTTGCGAGCAGGACGGTCGCGACGATTTCTTCGGAGAACGCGACTTCGGACGGATCGCGCTGGCCCATCAGGAAGAGATCGGTGCAGCGGCCATGCGCGACGGCGGCGTCGACCGGCGCGCCCGTCGGGGCCCGCCATTCGATGGCCGAGAGCCCGGCGGCGGCGGCCGTCTCGCGAAAGCGCGCCTCCGCGCGGTCCTGCGCTTCGCCCGTCGCGCGCAGTCGCTCCTCGACCAAGCCGGGCGGCAGCACCGCGGCGACCGAGGGGGTGAGCTCGGCGCTGGGCACGATGTAGAGCCCGACGAGGCGCGCCCCGAAATCGCGCGCGAGCCGAACGGCGGCGTCGACGCGCGATGCGCTCGCGTTGCCGTGGTCGATGTGAACGAGGATCGTCTTGAAGGACATTGCGCCTCCGCGCCTGGGGCCGTTCGCCGGCCGACGCCGGGAATCGTACTCCCTTGCGCGATGGCGACCTTGCGCGCGGTCAACCGACGCCTTCGCCGCCCGTGGAGGCGTTCGTGGGCGGCGCTCGTTCCAACGACGACGCGTCGTGTCGGACGAGGCCGACAGACGCGGGTCCGATCGTCGCCCACAATAGTCGCCCGCCGACCCCGGTTGTCCATGCCTTCCGAGTCCTGCGCCATCCCCGCCGAGACGATCGCGACGCCGGCCGAAACCGCCGCGCCGCTCCTCGTGCCCGGCCGCAATTGCTGGCGCATCGAGCGCGCGGCGCGCGTCGGCTTCCTCGTCGACGGAGAGGAGTACTTCGGGGCCGTGCGCAACGCGCTGCCCAAGGCGCGCCATTCCATCTACATCCTCGGCTGGGACATCGACAGCCGCATGCGTCTCGTCCCAGGCGGCGCAAGGGACGGCCTGCCCGGGCCGCTCGGCGAATTCCTCAACGCCGTCGTCGCACGCCGGCGCGACCTCCACGGCTACGTGCTGTCGTGGGACTTCGCAATGCTCTACGCGATGGAGCGCGAGTGGCTGCCGATCTACAAGCTCGACTGGCGCACGCATCGCCGGCTGTCGTTCCGCCTGGACGACCGCCACCCGGTGGGCGCCTCGCATCATCAGAAGGTGATCGTCATCGACGACGCCCTCGCCTTCGTGAGCGGCTACGACCTCACGCGTTGCCGCTGGGACACGAGCGCCCATAGGCCGCGTGATCCCGGCCGCGTGGATCACCGCGGCGAGCCGTATGCGCCGTTTCACGACGTCGGCATGGTCGTGACCGGCGATTGCGCGCGTGCGCTCGGCGACCTCGCGCGCGAGCGCTGGCGTCGCGCGACCGGCAGCGAGGTCCGCGCATTGCCGCCCGCGCGGGACGACGCCCCGTGGCCCGACGGCGTCGAGAGCGTGGCGACGGACGTCGAGGTGGCCATCGCGCGCACCGAGCCGGCGTACGAGGGCCGCGCGGCCGTCGCCGAGATTCGCGCGCTGCACGTGGACGCCATCGCCCGCGCGCGCTCGCGGATCTTCGCCGAGAACCAGTACTTCACGTCGCACACGATCACCGAGGCGTTCGCGCAGCGGCTTCAGCACGACGATCCGCCGGAGATCGCCGTGCTGTCGCCGTACACGCAAAGCGGCTGGCTCGAGATCTCGACGATGGGCGTGCTGCGCGCGCGCATCCATCGCGCGCTGCGCGCGGCCGATCGGCGGGATCGCTACCGGCTTTACTACCCCACGCTGCGCTGGCTCGATCAGCGCGAGGGCTGCCTCAACGTGCACAGCAAGGTGCTCGTCGTCGACGACGCGTTCCTGACGATCGGCTCGGCGAACCTCTCGGACCGCTCGCTCGCGCTCGACACCGAATGCAACCTCGCCATCGAGGCGCGCGGGGATTCCCGGCTGTCTGCGCTGATCGCGGGATTGCGCAATCGCCTGCTCGCCGAGCACCTCGGCTGCAACGCAGACGACGTCGCGCGGGCGATCGAGCGCGAAGGGGGACTGCACGCGGCAATTGCCGCGCTTTCCCGGCGCGATACCGGACGCAGCCTCGTGGCCGTCGAACCGGAGTTCGACCCGACGCTCGACGCGCTCGTGCCCGACCGCCACGTGCTCGATCCCGAGCAGCCGCTCGACCCCGATCGGATCGTCGACGACCTCGCCCCGCAGGAGCAGGAGCGCAGCGGGACGCGCGTTCGGCTGATCGGGCTCGCGCTCGGCGTCGCGCTGTTCGCCGCGCTCGCGCTCGCGTGGCGGACCACGCCGCTGCACGATTGGCTGGCGCTCGATCGGCTGGTCGTCGCGGGCGAGGGCTTGCGCGAGAATGCGTGGGCCCCGCTCGTCGTCATCCTCGCGTTCGTCGGCGCGGGACTGGTGGCCTTTCCGCTGCTCGTCCTCGTGGCCGTCGCCGCGCTGGTGTTCGGGCCGGTGCTCGGTCCGCTCTACACGATCGTCGGCGCGACGCTGAGCGCCGCGGTCACGTTCGCGATCGGCCGCAGGCTCGGCCGCGAGACGGTACGCATGCTCGCCGGCCGGCGTGTCAACGACCTGTCGCGCCGGCTCGCCAAGCGCGGCCTCCTCGCGGTCGCGTTCGTGCGCATGCTGCCGATCGCTCCGTTTTCCATCGTCAACGTCGTCGCCGGTGCGTCGCACATCCGCTGGAGCGACTTCCTGGTCGGCACGATCATCGGCCTGTTGCCCGGCATCCTGACGATGTCGTTCTTCATCGACCGAGCGATCGCGGCCGTGCGCGACCCCGGCCCCGGGACGTTCGCGCTTCTCGCGCTCGCCGCTGCCCTGATCGTGTTGCTCGCGTGGGCGCTCCGGCGCATGCTCGTCAGGCGCCGCGCCGACGCGCCGCCCGCGGCAGCCGCGCTCCATGGAAGTTGAACACGCAAGCCTGCGCACGCCGCGCGCCACGTCGTCGGTCAAGCCGGTGCGGGTGGCGACCTGGAACATTCACGGTGCCGTGGGAATGGACGGCCGTTATGCGCCGGAGCGGATCGTCGAGGTGCTGAAGGAAATGGATGCCGATCTCGTCGCGCTCCAGGAGGTCGCCTCGCCCGAGGCGCACCGAAGCTTCCTGCTCGACCTCGAGCATGCGACCGGCTATCGCGTCGTCGCCGGGCTTTTGCGGCAGCACCATGGGCACGATTTCGGCAACGCGGTGCTGTCGCGCTTTCCCGTCAAGAACGTCGACCACCTCGACCTCGCGGTCGACCGCTACGAGCCGCGCGGCGCGATCGACGTCTGCGTCGACCTCGGGGCTTCGCTGCTGCGCGTCGTCGCCACGCACCTGGGGTTGCGCCCGGGCGAGCGCCGCGAGCAGGTGCGGCGCATCCTCGCTGCGGTGGAGCGCGACACCCCTCATCCGATGCTCCTGATGGGCGACCTCAACGAGTGGTACCTCTGGGGACGGCCGTTACGCTGGCTGCACTCGCACTTTCGCGAGATGCCCGA
>JBLMWW010000292.1:0-51036 GCA_050257435.1 Rudaea sp. | reverse complement strand
AGCCTCCCGCTCCAGCGCAGGGGGCGAGCGCCTGGGGCGGCCCGGCGCGCTCGCAGCATCACGCGCTCGCCCTTGTCGAAGCGCTCGCCGGGAAAATATTTGTCGAGCCGATCGTCGGCCGAGCGCGCGTGCGCCTCCATGCCCTCGAGCCGCGAGATGCGCGCGGTGACCTGCGCGATGTCGCGGGTCGCCTCGCGCGTCATCCGTTGCCAAGCCGTGCGCCTCGATGTCGGCGAGCATCACGGCCGCGACCTTCCGCGCGCCGCCCGATTCGGTTTCCGGCGTCTTGGCTGCACGCTTGAGTTGCTCGATCGCCATCGCTTCGCGCTCGTGGGCTGGGAAAGCGACCAAGGCTAGCGATCGTCCCGGCGCCGGTCAACGCATGCGCGCCGAGGCCGTCGCCGGCCTGGGTACGCGTGACCGCGCGCCGGGATACCGCGGATCGACGCTCGGCGCGGCGGTCCCGCTTCGGGCGATAATCGTGCCGCCAGGGAGGCTGCGCGTGAACGGAAGGGCGCCCATTCCGACATACACGTTGTCGATCGTCGTGCCGGTGTTCGACGAGGAGGCGGTGCTGCCCGAATTCCACCGCCGCCTTGCCGCCGTGCTCGACGCGCTCCGCGTACGTGCGGAGGTGCTCTACGTGAGCGACGGCAGCAGCGACAACACCGTGCCGCTGGTCGAGAGCCTGCGCGGCGCGGACGCGCGCGTCGCGCTGCTCGAGCTTTCCCGCAACTTCGGGAAGGAGATTGCGATGAGCGCCGGGCTCGACGCCGCGCGCGGTGACGCCGTCATCGTGATCGACGCCGACCTGCAGGACCCGCCGGAGCGCATCCCCGACATGGTCGACGCCTGGCGGCAGGGCTACGACATCGTGCTGATGCGCCGCTCCGACCGGACCGCGGACGCGTGGCTCAAGCGCACCGCGGCGCGCGCGTTCTACGGCGCGATGGCGCGCATCGGCTCGATCCGCATCCCCGAGGACGTCGGCGACTTCCGGCTGCTGTCGCGGCGCGCCGTGGAGGCGCTTCGCGGATTTCCCGAGCGCAGCCGCTTCATGAAGGGCCTCTTCGCCTGGATCGGCTACCCGACGCGCGCCCTCGAATACGACCGTGCGCCCCGCCACGCCGGAACCAGCAAGTGGAACTATTGGCGCCTGTGGAACTTCGCCATCGAAGCGGTCACGTCGTTCTCCGCCGTCCCGCTCAAGGTCGCGAGCTATGTCGGACTCTGTGCCGCACTGATCGCATTCGTCTACGGCGCGTACGTCGTCGTCAAGACGCTGATCTTCGGCGACCTGGTGCGCGGCTACCCGACGCTGGTCACGATCGTCCTGCTGCTCGGCGGGCTGCAGCTCATGGCGCTCGGCGTGATCGGCGAATATCTGGCGCGCATGTTCGTCGAGGTGAAGCGCCGGCCGCTCTATCTGGTCCAGCGCCGCCTGGCGGCGACCGGCTTCGACGCGGCGCCCGTCGACGCCGCGTCGGCCGGCGCCGCCGCGCCGCACGCGGTCTCCGCGGAGCATGCGTGACGGCACCGGCCTTTGGCGACGGTGCATTCACGGCGTCCGCGCCGCCTGCCCGCAGCGGCGCGCGCCAGCGGGTGCTGGTCACCGGCGGCGCGGGTTTCCTCGGCTCGCATCTGTGCCGCGCCGTGCTCGCGCGTGGGCACGAGGTGCTGTGCGTCGACAATTTCTTCACCGGGACCCGCGACAACCTGCTGCCGCTGCTGGACGATCCGCGCTTCGAGCTCTTGCGTCACGACGTCACGTTCCCGCTCTACGTTGAGGTCGATGCGATCTACAACCTCGCCTGCCCGGCGTCGCCGATCCACTACCAGTTCGATCCGGTTCAGACGACCAAGACGAGCGTGCACGGCGCGATCAACCTGCTCGGGCTGGCCAAGCGGCTGCGCGCGCGCATCCTGCAGGCGTCGACGAGCGAGGTGTACGGCGATCCCCTCTCGCATCCCCAGAAGGAGGACCACTGGGGACACGTCAATCCGATCGGGCCGCGCAGTTGCTACGACGAAGGCAAGCGCTGCGCCGAGACGCTGTTCTTCGATTACCACCGGCAGCATCGGCTTTCGATCAAGGTGGCGCGGATCTTCAACACGTACGGGCCCAACATGCGTGCCAACGACGGCCGCGTCGTCTCCAACTTCATCCTCGCCGCGCTGACGAACGCGAAGATCGTGCTCCACGGCGACGGCAGCCAGTCGCGCTCGTTCTGCTACGTCGACGACATGATCCGTGGCCTCGAGCTCCTGATGGACAGCCCTGCCGATTTCACCGGGCCGGTGAATCTCGGAAATCCGCAGGAGATCACGATTCGCGAGCTCGCCGAGACGATCGTGCGCATGACGGGCTCGCGCTCGAAGATCGTACGCGCGGAACGCCCGGCCGACGACCCGCAGAAGCGGCGTCCCGACATCGCGCTCGCCCGCGAGCGGCTCGGGTGGGCGCCCGACGTCGCGCTCGAGCGGGGGATCGCGGAGACGATCGCGTACTTCGACGGATTGCTGCGCGCGGGCGAGGTCGCGCCGCCGCTGCAGACGACGTCGCCGTGACGCCGCGCACACGCAAGGCGGCCGCGGTGCCGCTCGCGTCGGTCGAGCGGCGCAGCGGCGCGTCGGCGCAGGCCGTGCTGCGCCTGATGCGCCCGCATCACTGGGTGAAGAACCTGCTGCTGTTCGTGCCGCTGATGACCGCGCATCGCCTTGCCGACGCCGGCGCGTTGCTCGCCGAGGTGCGCGCGATCGTTGCCGTATGCCTCGCGTCGTCCGCGGTCTACGCATTGAACGATCTCGTCGACCTCGCGGCCGATCGGACGCATCCCACGAAGCGCACGCGGCCGCTCGCCAGCGGAGCGGTGAAGGCATCGTTGGCGCTGCCGATCGCGGTCGTCCTCATGCTCGCCGCGGCGCTGGTCGCCGCGCCGCTGCCTGCCGTCTTCGCGGCCGCGCTCGGCGCATACGTCGCGGGTGCCGTCGCGTACTCGCTGTGGCTCAAGCGCATGCGCGCCGTCGACGTCGTCGTGCTCGGAGGACTCTACGCGCTTCGCATGCAGCTCGGCGCGGCGGCGATCGGCGTTCCGGCGTCCGCATGGCTGCTGTCGTTCGCCGTTTGCCTGTTCCTGAGCCTCGCGCTCCTCAAGCGCTACGTCGAGCTCGATGCCGCTGCGCGCGACGGCCGCGACGTCGGGCGCTCGCGCGGCTACCGCGTGCCAGATCGCCGCGCGATTCTGGGCGCGGGTGCGGCGAGCGGGGCGCTCGCCGTCGGCGTGCTCGGACTGTACCCGTTCGGTCCCGAAGCGGCGCTCTACTACCGCTCGCCGCTCGCGCTCGTCGCGCTCGCGCCGCTCGTCGCGCTCTGGCTGGTGCGCGCCTGGAGAGTCGCCCTGCGCGGCGCGATGCACGACGACCCGATCCTGTTCGCGCTGCGCGACGTCCCTTCGTACGGCGTGCTCGTCGCGCTCGTCGTGGCGACCGAGGCCGCCGCCCTGCTGCCGCGCGCGGCTTGAAAATCCTCGCGGCCCTCCAGTACTACCTGCCGAACCGGACCGGCTACACGCTGCACGTGCAGCGGGTGGCGGAAGCGCTCGCCGCGCGCGGCCACCGGGTGGACGTGCTCACGGCGCGCCATCGAGCGGAGCTTGCGCCCTCCGAGACCATCGGCGGCGTGCGCGTGTCGCGGCTTTGGGCACCCTTGCGGGTGAGTCGCGGCGCGGTGATGCCGGGCTATCCCTGGCACGCGTTTCGTGCGGCAGGCGATGCGGACGTCGTCTGGATCAGCACACCGCTGCTGGAGACGGCGCTGTGGGCGTTCGTGTCGAGGCTGCGCGGCAAGCGGCTCGTCGTCACGCACCATGGCGACCTGCATTTGCCGCCGGGCGCGTTCAATCGCTTCGTCGAGGCGTTCACGTTCGCGAATTACCGCGTCGCCGCGCGCGCGGCCGACGCGCTCGTCGCCTACAGTGACGACTACGCGCGCCACAGCACCTGGCTTCGGCCGTATGCGGCGAAGGTGCGCGTCGTCCATCCGCCGATCGCCATTCCGCGGCCCGATCCCGAGGCCGCGGCACGGTGCCGCGCGGCGCTCGCACCCGGCGGCGGGCCGGTCGTCGCGTACGCCGGCCGCTTCGTGCAGGAGAAGCGCCCCGACGTCCTGCTGCGCGCGGCGATGCTGCTCCGCGCTCGCTACCCCGGCCTGTGCGTCGCGTTCGCCGGCGAGCGGCAGTTGCGCTACGAGGACACGTTCGCGCGTTGCCGTGCGCTGCTCGAGGAAGCGGGCGACCTCGTCGCGTTCGTCGGCCTGATCGAGGATCCGCAGGCGCTCGCCGATTTCTACGCGGCCTGCGACGTGCTTGCGCTGCCCAGCGATACCGAGTGCTTCGCGCTCGTGCAGGTCGAGGCGATGCTTTGCGGCACCCCGGTCGTGGCGAGCGACATCCCCGGCGGGCGCGTGCCCGTCGTCGAAACCGCCATGGGCCGGCTGTTTCGCGCGGGCGATCCCCGGGCGCTCGCGGAGGCGCTGGACGAGGTCCTGCGCAACCGAAGCCGCTTCGTGAAGCAGCGCGAGCGCGTCGATGCGGCGTTCAGCTTGACGCGCACGGTCGATGCGTACGAGGCGATCTTCGCCGGCGTCGACGATGCCGCCCCGCGGCTCGACGCGCGTACCGCGTGACGCATGCGATGACGGCCGACGACGTGGCCGCGCGGCTCGCGCCGCTCGTTGCTCGCGAGCTCGATCCGGCGTATCGGCGCCGCGTGGAAACCGTCGTGGCGTGGCTGCCGCCGTCCGCGGACGGCGCCTCGCACGTCGTCGACATTGGCTGCGGGCGCGGCTACTTCGTTCGCTACTACGCGCTGCTCGGCCAGCGCACGATGACCGGCATCGAGCGCGATGCGGCGCTCGCACGGCGTGCGGCGCAAGCGCATGCGGCGCGGGCCGGCGTGGCCATCGTCCGGGCCGATGCGACTTCGTTGCCGCTCGCCGACGGTTGCTGCACGGGCGTCGTTCTCTCCGAGGTGCTCGAGCACGTCGACGACGACGCCGCGGTATTGCGCGAGGCGTTTCGCGTCCTTCGGCCCGGCGGGGTCGCGGCGATCACCGTGCCGCACGCGCGGTATCCGTGGCGCTGGGACCCCGTCAACCGCACGCTCGAAGCGTTGCGCCGCCCGCCGATTCGCCGCGGGCCGCTCGCGGGGATCTGGGCCGGCCACGTGCGTCTCTATGACATCGCGCGGCTGCGGCGCGTCGTGCGCGACGCGGGCTTCGTCGTCGAGGACGAGCGCGCGCTGGTGCGCCACTGCCTGCCGTTCTCGCACAACCTCCTGTACGGCATCGGCAAGCCGCTGCTCGAATCGGGTTGGCTGCCTGCGCGGGTCGCCGGCAGCATCGATCGCCATGAGGCGGGCCCGGCACGACCCTCGCGCATTGCCGCCGCGTTGCGCGCGCTCCTGTCGTTTGGCGACGACCGCAACCGCAGCAACGAGGGATTCGACGTGCCGAGCGTCAACCTCGCGCTCAAGGCGCGCAAGCCGGGCTGACGCCGGAGGTGCACGGGTCAGCCGGATATTTCGTCCCGGTGAAACATCCCGGTCAGCGCCCGGCAAGCGCCGCCGGCCCGCCCGCGAGATCCACGACGAACGTCTCGCCCGCGCGGAAGGCCACCGTGCCGAGCGAGCGTACGAGGTTCGCGTCGAGCGCTGCGCGGTAGCGTTCGTGCTCGTAGCGGCCGACGACGAGCCAGCGCGCGCCGTAGCGGTCGATGATGCGCTGCGCGTCGTGCGCCGACTTCGCCGCGTACAGCGCGTTGACGTCGTCGCGCCGTTTCCAGACGAGGGGGTCGCTCCCGCGCCACAGTTGCTCGTGCACCGGCCAGCCGAGCACGGCGGGCACGCCGCTGTTCGTCGAGATGCGCGCGGCGTACGAGTAGCTGTCGCCGACCGCCTCGATGAGCGTCGCCCCAGGCGGCGAGTGCCCTGCGAGCCACCGCGACACCGCCAGGTCTTCCGGGTAGTTCCGGGCCAGGTAACGCTGGCCGTCGAGCGTCCACTCGCGCTCGTGCCAGACGCCGAACGCGCCCTGCAGCACGAACCACGCGTAATAGAGCGGCGGCACCAGCGCGATCTCGAAAAGCAGCGCCGTTGCCGCGCGCGGGACGCGCGCGCCCGCGTTCGAGACGACGAGCGCGACGCCGACGCACGCGGCAAGCGTCAGAAGCGTGAAGGCCTGGAAGCCGAACTTGAACGCCGTGTTGCCGCGGTAGAACGCGCCGCCGTAGATGTCCTTCAGGTAGACGAACTCCGGCACGAGCGCGAACGCGATGCCGAACGCCGCGAGCAGGAAGAGCAGCGTGCGCTCGGGGCGCGCGACACCGCTTCGCGCACGCCAGGCGAGCGCGCAGCCGGCAAGCGCAAGAAGGGTTTGGAGCCCGTAGAGGATCAGCCACTGCCATGCCGGCGTATGGCTGTGCGTGGGCAGGAAGCCTTCGCCGTGCGCGTCGAAGTGCACGAGGAACGGCAGCGCCGCTGCCGCGCACGCGATGGCGGCGACCACGCCGTCCGCCACCGCATGGCGCACCGCGCGCGCGCCACGGACGAACGCACCGAAGCCGCGCAACGCAAGCAGCGTCCCGACGAGCACGCCGTACATCAGCGCGTCCCAACTGTTCGCCATCGCGAAGACGCCGACGAGAGCGCCGGCGACGACCAGCAAGCCGCGTCCCGGTAGAGGCGCGGAATCCCGCGGCGGTGCCGCCTGCGCCACGCGCAGCCACGCGAGCAGCACGCCGCAGAGGAGCAGCACCGAAGGCAGATTGAGGAGGTGCGCATGCAGATCGCCCACGTAAAACGCGTACGCGGGGAATTCGTGGATCAGCCTGTCGTCGGTGGGCGGGTTCCAGCCGACGAACCGCGTCGGATCGGAGAGCAGAAACGCCTGGCGCGGCGGCGCGAGCACCGCGAGGTCGACAAGCCAGGGCCGAATGAAGCCGTACCAGAAGCCGTGGACGTTGCCGCCGAGCGTGAGCCACAGGCCGGCCACGTACGCCATGACGGTGCGCGCGGCGGGCGCGGCCGCACGCCCGATCTCGGCGACGAGCGCGTAGGCCAGCGCGAACACGGAAGCGAACAGCGTCGCGAGCATCAGGTTGTAGCCGTACGCGAGCGGCGTGCCCGACAGCTTGCACAGGAAGGCGGTGACGAAATGGCCGAAGTAGTAGTAGTTGATCGGCAAGCCGGCGAACCAGGGATCGGGCACCGGCAGCGTGGCCGTGCGCATCGCCGACGCGGCGAAGCCGTAGTCCATGAACTTCTCGAGGCCGATCACGTCGTGCGAGAAGCCGCGCATCGCGACGTAGAACGCGAACGCGGCGGCGAAGCGCGCCTCGCCGGCCGCCAGCGCGCGCAGCGTCGATCGATCAATCCGCAGCGCGCGCCGCCGCCACGGCAACACGACCGCCGCGAAGACGACGAAGGCGACGCGTAGGACGTCGCCTTGAAAGGCGGGCATCAGATGGGCGGCGACGAAGACGGCGAAGGCGCACGCGACGATGCCGAGCTGCTTCGCGAGCACCCAGCCGCGGTCGTGCCACGCGGCCGTCGCGGGCCGCAGCACGAGCCAGCCCGCGCCCGTGATGCACGCGAGCGTGAGCCACCACGCGAGCGCGTGCAGCAGCGACTGCGCGACCGCCACCGTCAGCGCGCGCGCCGCAGCGCGCGGTGAAAGCGCATCAGCTCGCCCAGCGCGCGGCTGCAGAACGCGGCGAGCCGGCGCGGCCGCAGCGAGGTTTCGCCGGCGGCGCGCGCCGCGTGCGGCACGGCCTGCTCGGCGATGCGCAGCCCGCGCCGGTTCAGGTAGACGGTGAGCAGGATCGAGGGGATCAGCGGATGCGCGGGCATCGCATCGAGCGCGTCCAGCAATGTCGTGCGCGGCACGAGCTTGTACGGGACGTTGGGATCCGCCGAGCGTACGCGAAGCACCATGGCGAGCCACGCGCGGAGCGCCGCGGTGAGGAGCAGCCGGTGGCCCGCATCGGCGCGGTCGCGACGCACGCCGAGCACGGCGTCGCACCCTTCGCGCAGCGCCCACGTCGCGCCGAACTCGCCGAGGCCGATCTGGCGATCGCTGTCGAGCAGCAGGCAATGCGTGCCATGCGCTGCGCGAATCCCGCGGGCGAGTGCGGGACCGTGCCCCACATTCACCTGCACGACGAGCCGCACGCGCGGCTCGCGTGCGGTCCAGCCGCGCACGATGGCGGCGGACGCATCGCGGCTGCCGTCGTCGACGACGACGAGCTCGGCGTCGGGGACTTCGGAGAAGACGTGAAGCACGACGTCACGGATCGCGCCGTCGATGTTATCGGCCTCGTTGTAGCACGGCATCACCACGGAAAGCGCCGGAGTCGCGAGCGTCCCGGCCTGGACGGTCGGCACACCGCCGTCCGCGCGGGGCGATGCTAGAATCCGCGCCATTTTGCCGGCGGCTTCGCGCAGGTCTCGCGGACGCAGGAGCGCCGCCGGCGCGACGGCGCCGCCCGCTCGCATTCGCCACGGTCGACGATCCGATGTCCGATTCCCTTCCCGCCGTCATCCTCGGCGGCGGCGTGACGGGGCTCGCCGCGGGACTCGCCTCGGGTTTCCCGGTGCTCGAGCGCGAGGCCTTCCCGGGCGGGATCTGCTCGTCGTACTACATGCGCGCCGGTTCCGCGCGGCGCGAAAGCGCCGCGGAAGCCGGCGGCGACGGCTATCGGTTCGAGCACGGCGGCGGGCACTGGATCTTCGGCGGCCACCCCGACGTGCTGTCGCTCATCGGCGAGCTCGCGCCGTGCGAGCGTTTCGTGCGGCGCTCGGCGGTCTACTTCCCCGACGAGCACCGTTTCGTCGGCTTCCCGATCCAGCATCACCTGTATCAGCTCGAAAGCGACGTCGCGCGCGCCGCGCTGTCCGAGATCCGCGCATCGCAGGGAAGCGACGACGCGCCCACGATGTCCGCGTGGCTCGAGGCGCGCTTCGGGCCGACGCTGTGCGAGCGGTTCTTCGCGCCGTTCCACGCCGCCTACACCGCGGGGCTGTGGCGCACGATCGCGCCGCAGGATGGTTACAAGACGCCGGTCGATCTCGCGCAGGTCGAGCGCGGCGCCGCCGGACCGACGAACCACGCCGCGGGCTACAACGTCACGTTCGCCTATCCGCGCGAAGGGCTCGACGCACTGATGCATCGGCTCGCGGCGCGTGTCGACTGGCGCGCGATGCACGCCGTCGAGCGCATCGACGTCGGGCGGCGTGAGCTCGCGCTCGCCGACGGGCGCACGCTTCGCTACGGCGCGCTGCTTTCCACGCTCCCGCTCGATCGCACGCTGGCGTTGTGCGGGCTGCAAACGGACGCCGCACCGGACCCCTGCACGTCGGTCCTCGTCCTCAACATCGGCGCGCACCGCGGTCCGCGCCATCCGCAGGAGCATTGGCTGTACATCCCGCGCTCGCAAAGCGGCTTCCATCGCGTGGGGTTCTACGGCAACGTCGCCGAGCATTTCCTGCCGCGCGCCGCGCGCGGCGGCGAGCGGGCGACGTGCCTCTATGTGGAGCGCTCGTATGTCGGCGGCACGCGGGTTGCCGACGACGAGATTGCGCGCCTCGCGGCGCAGACGGTGCGCGAACTGCAGGATTGGGGGTTCATCGGCGAGGTCGACGTCGTCGACCCGACATGGATCGACGTCGCGTACACGTGGAGCAGGCCCGGGAGCACCTGGGTCCGCGACGCGACGATGACCCTCGCCGCCCACGGCATCCGCCTCGCCGGTCGCTACGCGCGCTGGCATTTCCAGGGCATCGCCGATTCGCTTCGGGACGGCTTGCTCGCAGGCCACGCGTTGCGCATGGCGGCCTGAGCACGCCTTCGCCGCGCGCGCCGCCCGCGCCCGCGAAGGAAGGGGTTCGTGGGTTACCGCCGACGCGTCGCGCGCTGCGCGAGCCATGCGACCGCGGCCATCAGGATTCCAAGCGCGATCAGGCTCCCGGACGTTCCCGTCGGAACGTTGACCGGCGTCGGCGTGGCGAACGGCGTGATCGTCGGCGACGGCGTGAACGTGTTGGTCAGCGTCAGCGTGGTCGTCGGCGTCGACGTCGGGGTGTCGGTCGGCGTGCCGGTCGCGGTGCCCGTCGGCGTGATCGTCGGCGTGTCGGTGGGCGTGCCGGTCGGCGTAATCGTCGGCGTGTCGGTGGGCGTACTCGTCGGCGTGGGCGTCGGCGTGTCCGTCGGCGTGCTCGTAGGGGTTGGCGTCGGCGTGTCGGTCGGCGTGTTCGTCGGGGTCAGCGTCGGCGTCAGCGGAATCGTCGGCGTACCGGTCGGGATCGGCGTGGGCGTGATTTGCGCCCACGCGATGGACGCCGCGCACCAGGCGATCAGGGCAACGAGAGCGGCGAGCGTCTTGTTCTTCATTGGCGAGGCTCCGGGCGTCCGGCTGCGGCGGTGGCCTGGCTTCGGCAGCCCGCGGCGGGCGGCCCAGTATAATCAGCCCCCGACCGTACGACAATCCGCCTGGCATCGGCCGCAACGCGCCCTCGAACGCCGTCGACGGAATGGCAACACGCCCGGCCGCCATCGCCCTCCTTCCCTCTCCCGGGCGTCCCGCTGATACGTAGCCTTCCCTTCCGCGCGAAAGGCGCTCACGGCGTGCGCGCGCTCGCGGCGTTCTTCCTCATCCTCGTCGCGGCGCTCTTCCTGCGCGTCGATGGCCTGCGCTGGGACGACGGCACCTATCCGCATCCCGACGAGCGCTTCATGACGATGGTCGCGAGCGCGATCCACGCGGGGAAACTCGCCCCGTCCGGCGCGAGCGAGGCCGAGCGGGCGGCCCGCCGCGCGGCTTGCGTCGCGCGAAACGGCGCGCCGGAAGGAGTCGGCGACTGGCTCGACACCGCGTGCAGCGACTTCAACCCGGCGAACGTCGGCTATCCGGCGTACCCGTACGGCGTGCTGCCGCTCGCCGCGGTGCGTCTCGCTGCGGAAGGAGCGGAGGCGGTCACCCGATGGGCCGGCTTCACGCAGTACGGCGGCATTCACCTCGTCGGCCGGCTGTTCTCGGCGCTTTGCGACGTGCTGACCGCGCTCGTGACCTTCGCGCTCGGCCGCCTGCTCTGGGATCGCGCCACCGGCATCCTGGCGATGGCGTTCTACGCCTTCGCCGTCCTGCCGCTGCAGGCGGCGCACTTCTGGACCGTCGATGCCGCGGTGGTGCTGTTCACGGCTGCGTCGCTGCTCTTCCTCGCGCGGCTCGCGCGCTTCGGCCAGCGTGCGGACGCGGCGGCGGCCGGCATCGCGATCGGCCTCGCGCTCGCCTCCAAGGTCAGCGTCGCGCCGCTCGTCCTGCTCGTCCCCGTCGCGGCGATGCTCGCGCCGTCGCGCATCCCGTTCGCGCGCGCACCGGACCTCGGGATGCGCATCGCCGTGCGGGTTCCCGACATGCTGATCGCGGGTCTCGCGCTGTTCGCGACGTACCGGATCGCCGCGCCCTACGCGTTCGCGGGCCCCGCGTGGTACGACGTGTGGCCGGCGAGGACGTTCATCGACGTGACGCGGGAATCGATGCGGCTCGCGTCGGGCGCGGTCGACACGCCACCGAACTGGCAATGGCTCGGCCGCATGCCATGGCTCGATCCCGCGCGCAACCTCGTGCTGTGGGGCCTGGGGCCCGCGCTCGGCGTGGCCGCGATCGCCGGGGCCGCGCTGTCGGGGCTACGGCTGTTGCGCGCGGCGCCGCGTGCGCGGGCGCGCGCGTTGCCGTGGCTGTGGGCGGCCGGCTACTTCGCGTGGATCGGCGCGCAGTGGGTGGCCGCGATGCGGTACCTGCTGCCAATCTACCCGGTGCTCTGCCTTTTCGCCGCCAGCCTGCTCGTCGGTTGGCGGCGGCAGGCGGGTATGCGCCGCGCGCAGCGGCATCGCTTCGCCGCGCGGGTGCCGGGGATCGTTGCTGCAGCGGCGCTGGGCGCCACCGCGCTGTGGGCCATCGCGTTCCATCACGTGCACACGACGCTGCATCCGTACGTCGCCGCGACGCATTGGTTGTTGCGTCACGCGGAGGCGCCGATATCGTCGCGGATCGTAACGGCGTCGGGCGAGGCGCCGCTCATCAACTGGCCCGCGGCCGGCCCGTTCGGCGACACGGCGGCGCCGCGCGTTGCCGCCGCGACGCGAGCGCCCGCCTCCGGGACGATCGAGCGGCTGCACGTCCACCACTTGACGTTCGCGGCGCGCGGTGGCGAGGTCGCGGTTGGCATGCGCATCCTCGACGAGCGCGGCGATGTGCTGG
The DNA here is from genome assembly GCA_050257435.1 of Rudaea sp. Lineage (GTDB taxonomy): Bacteria > Pseudomonadota > Gammaproteobacteria > Burkholderiales > Casimicrobiaceae > VBCG01. The sequence goes on along the minus strand of JBLMWW010000292.1, from coordinate 38,722 downwards.
CGGTCGCCCCGCCGGTCGCGCTCGCGCCATCGCCCACGACGCTTTCCGGCGTTGACCTGCCGCTCGCAGCACCACTGCACGTGGCCGCCGGTGCGCTCTATCGCCTGGAAGTCGACGCGCGTGGCGGGTCGATCGCGCTATCCGGCGCCGCGATCGCGCAGGAGGGCCCATGGAACGACACGGTGCCGGCGCGCGTGCCGTGGCTCGCCGCAACGGCGTCCTCCCGGCTCGACGGCCGGTCCGGCGAGGCAATGCGTGGCACGGCGAACGTCGATCCGTTCGCCGAGGGCTATTACGTCCCGATCGATCTTCGCATCGCCGGCGAGGACGACGCGGCAAAGCGCGAGCGCCTCGTCGACGGACTGGCGCGCGCCGAATGGCTCGTCGTCCCGAACGGCCGCTTCTTCGACGCGATGACGCGCGACCCGCTGCGCTTCCCGCTCACGACGCGCCTCTACGACGCGCTGTTCGAAGGCACGCTCGGCTATGCGCGGGTGGCGAGCATAACGTCGTTGCCGTCGTTGGCCGGCGTGGCGATCGACGACCAGGCGGTGCCCGCGTTCGGCCGGCCGGTGTCCGGCCGTCCCGGTCTCGCTTGGGCCGCGGAAGAGGCATTCAGCGTCTACGACCATCCCGCGGTGCACGTCTTTCGCAAGGATACGGGCACGTCGCGCGCGACGATCGAGCGCGCGCTCGGGCGTCTCGACCTGACCGATGTCCGCGGCGCCCTCGCCGCCGCTGCGCCGACCGGCGCCTCGCGCCTTGCATGGTCGACGCTCGAAGCGAGCGCGGCCCCCGACGGGCTCCTGCTGCCGCCCCAGGCGCGCGGCGGTCGCGTCGCGCGCGATGCCGCGATGGACGGTGACGGTGACCGCTCCCCATCGGCGCAGCTTTTTGACGTCGTCGCGTGGTACGCCGTTTCGCTCCTGCTCGGCGCGATCGCGTGGCCGTGGCTCGCACTGCTGTGGCCCGATCTCGCCGAGCGCGGCTACGGTGTGTCGCGCATCGCGGGTCTCGCGCTCGTCGCGGTGCCCGCGTGGTGGCTCGCGGCGCTGGGCCTTCCCGCGTGGTCGCGCCTTGGGCTGTGGGCGATCACGCTCGCGCTTGTCGCCTCGACGGCGGCCTTCGCGTGGAAGCATCGGCGGGCGCTGCCCCTCTCTCTCGACGTGCTGCGGCGCGCGGCGATCCTCGAGGCGGCGTTCGTCGCGCTGTTCGCCGCGGGGCTCGCGCTGCGCCTGATCGATCCCGATTTGTGGGCGCCGGCGCTCGGCGGCGAGAAGCCGATGGACTTCGCCTTCTTCCGGCGCATCCTCGTCGCCGACGCGCTGCCGCCCGCCGATCCGTGGTTCAGCGACGGTCGCCTCAACTACTACTACTTCGGCTGGGTGCTCGCGGGCGTGATCGCGCGCATGACGGCGACGATCCCGGCGATCGCGTACAACCTCGCGCTGCCCACGTGGTTCGCGATGGCGGGCGTCGGCGCGGCGGCTTTGGCGTTGGACGTGATGGCGGGCGCGCGCGCTTGCACACGCGCCACGTGGACCGCTGCGGGGACGGCGCTCGTCGCGATGGTCTTCCTCGGCAACCTCGATCTGGCGCGCGTGCTGGCGCCGAGCATCGCCGCGGCGTCTCGCCTGCTCGCGAGCGGTGCACCGATGAGCGGCACGACGCTCCTGCGCGACAGCGAGCGCTGGTTCTGGGCGCCGACGCGTACCGTGGGCGAGCGTGCGGGGGCGAGCTTCGAGATCAACGAGTTCCCGGCCTTCACGTTCCTCCACGGCGACCTTCATGCGCATCTGCTTGCGCTGCCGCTGCAGTTGCTCGCGCTGCTCGCGTCGTACGGTCTCGCGGCGCGCGCCTTGGCGGGCGGGGGCGTGCGCCGGGGAGGCGGCCTGGGCATGGCATGGACGCGCATCGCGGCCACTGCGATACCCGCGGGCCTTTTGCGTGCCACGAACACCTGGGATTGGCCGCCGTATCTATTGCTCGCGTGCGCCTCCGCGGCGTTCGTCGCGTGGCGGGCCGGAACGGTCGAGGCGCGGTATTGGCATCGCGTAGCGCCAGCCGTGGCGCGCATGGCGGTCGTCGCTGGCGCCGTCGCGGTCGTTTTGACCGTGCAGGCGCTCGTCGCGTGGCCGTTCGCACGGTTCGTGACCGGCGGCGTGACGCTTCACGTCTTCGACGGCCAGCGCACGCCGCTTCTGTCGTGGCTCGCGATGCAGGGCTGGTTCGTGCTCGCGATCGGCGGATGGGGTGTGGCGCTCGTCCGTGCGGGCCGCGCAGCCGATGAACTCGCCTTGCCCTCGCTGCGTGCGGCGCGCGCGTTGCGCGTCGTGGCACTCGCCGGCGTCCTGACATGCGTCGCCTTCGTGGGGCTCGTGCTGTGGCGCGGAACCGGCTTCGTGCCGGCGTGGCCCCTGCAGCTCGCGCTCCTCGCATGGCTTTGCGACGTGCTGCTGCGGCACGCGCGGACCGCTGCCGAGCGCACGGGACTGCTTCTGGCGCTGGCGGGCTGCGGCCTCGCACTCGCCGTCGAGTGGGTCGTCGTCGGCCGGGACCTCGGCCGCATGAACACGTTCTTCAAGCTGTACCTGCAGAGCTGGGTCCTGTTGTCGATCGCGTCCGCGATTGCCATGGGCAGCCTCGTCGGCCGCACGGTTCCGGCACGGCTTCGCGTGCCGTGGCGTGTCGCGTTCGGCGTGGCGACGATCGTATCGCTCGCGTATCTGCCACTCGCGATCGCCGGTCGCGCGCACGCGCGCTTCGCACCGCCGGCGCCACCGTCGCTCGACGGCGAGGCGTTTCTCGAGCGCGCGGTCTACGCCTTCGGCGAAGAGCCGCTGCGCCTGGCCGACGATGCGCGGCTCATTCGTTGGCTTCGGCATAACAGCCGGATCGACGACGTCGTGCTCGAGGCGCAGCTGCCGGAGTATCGGTGGGGAAGCCGCATTTCGGTGTTCACGTCGCGTCCGACGGTCCTCGGGTATCGGTTCCACGAAACGCAGCAGCGGCCGGTGCCCACGCTGGGCGAGGCGATCGAATTGCGCCGCCGCAACGTCTCGGCGATGTACGCGTCGACCGATGCCGAGCGCACGATCGCGGCCCTCGCGCACTACCGCGTGCGTTACGTGATCGTCGGCGGCCTCGAGCGCGCCGCATATCCGGCGCCGGGGCTGGCCAAGTTCGAGGCGCTCGCGGCGCGCGGCGCGCTGCAGGTCGCGTATCGATCCGGTGACGACGTCATCTATCGCGTGCCCCCTGCGACGGACGCCGGTTCCTTCGCGCCGGCCTGGTGAGGGGAAGGCGCGCAGTAGGCGCAAGCTTCCAGAAGGGTGTAGAGCGGAAGGCCGTCCGGCGCGTCCACGGCCGTTTCGCGCGATACCGGCAAGCGCGCGCGAATACGGGGGATGTCCGCTGCCCGATGCGGCAGCACGACGACCAGGCAATCGAGGTGCGGCTCGGCCCGCCGCGCTCCATCACGGCAGATCGTCGCGACCGCCGCGGCCGCATCCTCGGTCGCCTCGACATCGCGGGCGAGCGTCGCAGGATGCAGGAACGCGAGTTGTCCGAGCCCGTGGTACCACACCCGCGGTGCACCGAGCATCGCCACGCGCGTGCCTGGGGGCGCAGCGTCGATGCGCGCAGCCAGATCGGCCGCGAGTTCCGTCGACGGCTCGCGCCCGCCGCTTACCCAGCGCTTTGGCTCGGTGAAGTAGTGATGCAGCGCGACGGCGGCCTGCGTGACGAAGAGCAACGCCACAAGGGCGACCACGATCATGCGTGCCCCGATACCGGCGCGCGCCGCGAGCTTCGCGACCCCATCGACGCCGATCCCCGTGACGATCGCCGCCGCCGGAACCGCGATGGCATAACGCTGCCCGGCAGGCGTCGATTCGGACACCGTCGCCATCGCCAGCACGACCGCGAGCCACACGAGCAGCAGTTGGGCGCGCGGATCGCGCCAGCGGCGCAGCACGACGAGGAGCCCCACGAGGAACGCGGTTGCATATGCCGCCGGCAGCAGCGGGATGGCCGGGACCATCAGTCCGCGCAACGGCACGAACACGAAGGCGCCCGCCGCGGCGGCGACGCGGTCGAGCACGACGACGGTTCCTGCCACCGGATCGTGCGCGATGCCCGCCCAAAGCAGTGGGACGTCTGAACGGCGAGCAATCGGCGCGAGCCACGCGGCAGGATCGGCTGCGACACGCAGCGCCTGCGGCACCACGGCGAGGGCGAAGACGAACAACAGCGCGAGGAGGCCGCGCGCACGCTGCATGGCGTCCTTGCCGGGAACGGCCAGGCGCAACGCGATCCACGCCGCCGCGATGATCGGCCCGGCGCGCGCGCTGGTATACACGTATTGCGCCATACCGAGCGCCGCACCCGCGACGACGAAGCCGGCGTCGCGCTTGCGCGCCCACGCCGCTTCGAGCGCGAACATCCCGAGCGCGACGAGAAGCGCGTCGACGACGTTCGGCAAGCCTTGGCGCGAGAGATGCACGTGCAGCGGCAGCGTCGCGACGACGAAGCCGGCGCATACGCCGGCGACGCGGCCCCACCGTGCGACGCCATACCAGGTGACGACAAGCGCCGTGAGCGCACCGGCAACGGCCGCCGGCGTCCGTACCGCGGCGATCGTGTCGCCGCCAATGGCCAGCGCGATCGCCGTCACGTATTCACCGAGTGCCGGGAAGCCGAGGAAGCCGAACCCGAAGGGGTTGCCGCCATCGTGCAGGAAGGCCCGCGCGACCGCACCCCAGTTGCCTTCGTCGCCGCCGAATAGCGGGCGGTACGACAGTTCGAAGAGACGCGCCGCGAGCGCGGCCGCGGTCAGCGCGACGATCATGCCCCGATCGATCGGCGCAACGCGGGACCCGCGCTCGGTCGCCGGGCGCGCGAGCGCGAGTCCACCAAGCGTCATCCCGGCGATCCACAACACGAGCGTCGTCACCGGGTGGTCGCTGCGCACGCCGCGTCCAGCGAGCGCATCGGCGGCGGCGACACACGCGACTGCAGCGGCCGCGGCGGTGACGCGAGGCGCGAGCGAAGCGTGAGGCGCTGCAGGCCGCGACGACACGGTGATCATTCCCGATGCGCCGGGGGCTCGTTGCGCGAGGCCGGCCGCTCCGCGTAGAGAAACCCGGTATCGGCGTGCACGGCGTTGGGATGCGTCGACACCGTCGAAAAGCCTGCTTCGCGGAGCCGCTCCTCGAGCGCCGCATGATGGTTTCCGTGCCAGTCGTGGTACTCGAGGACGATGCGCCTGATGCGCGCGAGCGTCGCGTCGTCCGCGGCGAGCAGGAAATCGAACTCGGCGCCCTCGCAGTCGGACTTCAGCAGATCGCAGCGTCCCGAGGGAATGCGCGCGAGCACGTCGGCGAGGGTCATTGCGGCAACGGTGAGCGAGCGCTCGTCGGGTGCAACACCAAGCGTCGACGCGGTCGCCCCGTGCCGATGCACCGACAGCGCGCGTGGCGAAGCCGTCGCGGCGATGGCGGCGTCGATGACGTCGACGTTCGTGACGCCGTTGCGCTGCAGGTTCTCGCGCAGCAGCTTGACCGCGCCAGTCGCCGGCTCGCACGCAACCACGCGGCCCGCATGGGCGGCGCGGGCCGCGAGGATCGTGAAATCGCCGATGCCCGCTCCGATGTCCACGATCGTCCAGCCGCTCGCGATGGCGGTCCCGTACCGCTCGTAATCGCGGTCGAGGCACGTCTCCTTCGCGACCCACAGGTCCATCGCATCGCGGCACGCGAGCGCCGGACCGTCGCGGAAGCGGACGACGCAACCGCCGCCGCGCGCGAGCAGGGTCCACGCGACGGCGTGCGGGCGCTCGATGCGCGAGGCGAGCGTCGCGATCGAGCGCGCGTAGTAGCGCAGGCGGCGAAGGGCGCTCGGCATGGCGCGCACGATAGCAGCCGCCGGTGCGCGGGGGCGTCCGGCGCGCGACGCGGGCGGACGGCCCGGCGCGGGATTACCGATACCCGGCGGCCTGCAGCTCGAACAGCTCGGCGTAGCGCCCGCGCTGGCGCAGAAGCTCCTCGTGCGTCCCGATCGCCTCGATCGTGCCCTCGGCCAGCACGACGATCCGATCGGCCATTCTGACGCTCGAGAAACGGTGCGAGATCAGCACCGCCGTCTTGTCGCGCGACAGCTCGCGAAAGCGCTCGAACACCTGGTACTCGGCTCGCGCATCGAGCGCGGCGGTAGGCTCGTCGAGGATCAGCACCTGCGCATCGCGCATGTATGCGCGCGCGATGGCGATCTTCTGCCACTCGCCGCCCGACAGGTCGATGCCCCCGCGAAAGCGCTTGCCGATCATCTGGTCGTAGCCGTTCGGCAGCTTTGCGATCACTTCGTCCGCGAGGCTGCGGCGGGCCGCTTCCGCGATGCGTGCGCGGTCGCCGCGCGCCTCGATGCGGCCGACGGCGATGTTGTCCCCCGCGGTCAGGTGGTAGCGGACGAAGTCCTGAAAGATGACGCCGATGTTGGCGCGAAGCTCCGCCAGGTCGTAGTCGCGCAGGTCGTGACCGTCGAGCAGGATGCGGCCCTCGTCGGGGTCGTAGAGGCGCGCGAGCAGCTTGACGAGCGTCGTCTTGCCCGCCCCGTTCTCGCCGACGAGCGCCAGCACTTCCCCGGCGTGCAGCGTGAAATCGAGGTGGCGCAGCGCAAAGCGCTCGGCGCCCGGGTAGCGAAAGCCGACGTCCTCGAACCTGAAGCCCTGGCGGATCGGCGCGGGAAAGGGCACCGGGTGCGTGGGCGAGGTGATCTCGGGAAGGATCTCGAAGAACGAGAAAAGGTCGTCGAGATAGAGCGCCTGCCCGGCGACCTGCGAGAACCCCATGAGCAGGTCCTCGAGCAGATTGCGCAGCCGCCGGAACGAGCCGGCGAGGAACGTGAGGTCGCCGATCGTGAATTCGCCGTGCAGCGTGCGCCACACGATGTACGCATAGGCGACGTAATAGGCAACGGTGCCGAGCGACGTCAGCGCACTGCCGACGCTCGCGCGCCGGAGCGCGAGCGCGCGATTGGCGGTGTAGAAGCGCGTCGACAGGTCGCGGTAGCGGTCGATCAGGAACGCATTGAGGCCGAAGATCTTCACTTCCTTCGCCGTCTCGACGCTCGCGCCCGTCTGCCGCACGTAGTCGAGCTCGCGCCGCTCGGGCGTCCGCGCGAAGTTGAGCGAGTAGCTCTGCGCATTGAAGCGCGCCTCGCCAACGAACGCGGGCACGAGCGCGATCGCCATCAGCGCGATGAGCCAGGGCGCGTAGAGGAAGAGACCCGCACCGAAGCTCAGGATCGTCACGACGTCCTGCGCCTGGCCGAAGAGCTGGCCGAGGAGCGACATGCGGCCCGCGGCCTGGCGGCGCGCCCGCTCGAGGCGGTCCTGCAGCTCGCTGTCCTCGAAGTCCTCGAGGTCGAGCGTCGCCGCATGCTCCATCAGCCGCAGGCTCGTCGCATTGGCGAAACGCTCGGAGAGCAGCGAATCGAGGAGCGACACGCTGCGGCCCAGCACGTCGGACGCGACGGCGAGCGAAAATTCGAGCGCGAGCAGCCACAGGACCGGGGCGAGCCAGCCGTTCGAAAGCCAGGTGCGAAAGTCGGCGGCGGGGTGCGACGTGCGCCCGAGCGTGATCACTTCGTCGATGATGAGCTTGCCGACGTAGAGGGTCGCGACGGGGAGCAGCGCGCGCAGCAGGCGCAGTAGCGCCTGGGCGAGCACCATCCCGGGACTCGTCTGCCACGCGAGGCGCAGGAACGGGGGGACGTTGCGCAGGCCCCCGAAGCGCTCGCGAAGCGAGCGGGTGTCGGCGTGGGCGACGCGCTCGGCGGCGCTCGCCTTGGGCGTGCGCGCGCCCATCTGGTAGTTGCGCGGCATGTCCGTATTGTGAACGGACGGACTTTTCGCGCGCCGCCCGCTGTCCAAGCCGATCGAGCGATCACTGGGGAGCCTGGGCCATGACGATACGAGCCGTGAATCCCGCGACGGATCAGGTGGTGGCGACGTACGAGGCGATGCCGGCGGGAAGGGTCGCGCAAATCGTCGACGCGGCGCACGCCGCGTTCGAGGGCTGGCGCTTCGCGTCCTTCGCCGATCGCGCCGTGCCGATGCGCAACGCCGCGGCGCTCCTGCGCAAGGACGCACGCGACTTCGCGCAACTCATGGCGCGGGAAATGGGCAAGCCGGTGCGCGACGGCCTGGCGGAGATCGAGAAATGCGCAGGCGCCTGCGAGCACTTCGCCGAGCAGGCGTCGGGGCTCCTCGCGCGCGAGCCGGTGCGCACGCAGGCGCGTGCGAGCTACGTCGCGTTCCGGCCGCTCGGCGTCGTCCTCGCGGTCATGCCATGGAATTTCCCCTTCTGGCAGGTGTTCCGCTTCGCCGCGCCAGGGCTGATGGCGGGCAACGCGGCGGTGCTGAAGCATGCGTCCAACGTGCCGGGTTGCGCGCTCGCGATCGAGGACGTGTTCGCGCGCGCGGGCTTTCCCCGCGATCTGTTCCGTACGCTGATGATCGGAAGCGCCGACGTCGAGGCGGTCATCGCTCACCCGCGCATCGCGGCCGTCACGCTGACCGGCAGCGGAGCGGCAGGGCGTGCGGTCGCAGCGAAGGCGGGCGCGCTTCTCAAGAAAACCGTGCTCGAGCTCGGCGGCAGCGATCCCTACCTCGTGCTGGAGGACGCCGAGCTCGACCTCGCGGCGGACGTGTGCACGAAGGCGCGGCTCGTCAACTCCGGGCAGAGCTGCATCGCAGGCAAGCGCTTCATCGTCGTCGAGGCGGCGCGGCACGAGTTCGAGCGCCGCTTCGTCGCGCGGATGGCGGCGGCGAAGATGGGCGACCCGCTGGACGAGACGACGCAGATCGGGCCGCAGGCGCGGCGCGACCTGCGCGAGACGCTGCAGCGGCAGGTCGACCAAAGCGTCGCGCAAGGCGCGCGCGTTCTGCTCGGCGGGAGGATTCCCGAGGGGCCGGGCGCCTTCTACCCACCGTCCGTGCTGACCGACGTGCGGCCGGGCATGCCGGCCTTCGACGAGGAGCTCTTTGGTCCGGTTGCGGCCGTGATTGCGGCGCGCGACGAGGCGGACGCGATCGCGCTCGCCAACGCCTCGCGCTTCGGGCTGGGCGGCGGCGTCATCACGCGCGACACCGCGCGCGGCGAGCGTATCGCGGCCGACCTGATCGAAAGCGGCTCGGTGTTCGTCAACGACGCGGTGCGCTCCGACGTGCGCCTACCCTTCGGCGGCGTCAAGGAAAGCGGCTACGGGCGCGAGCTCGCGGCGTACGGCATCAAGGAGTTCGTCAACGTCAAGACCGTCTACGTTGCCTGAAGGCGTTGACGTGACGGGGCCCGGCAAGTAGGGTCGCAGGCGCCGCGCAGGGAGCGGTGCGGCGCGGTGACGACAACATGCCTTGCGGGGGGGTGATGGGATCGGGTCGGGGGCGTTTCGCGGCGTGCGCGTGCGCGGCATTACTGTTGATCCTTGCGCGCGGCGCCCTGGCGACCGCCGATCCGGCGAAAGTGCTGCGCATCGCACTGCCACGTGCCGAGTCGGGCTTCGACCCCGCGCAGGCGAGCGAAATCTATTCGGGTGCGGTGATCGCGGCGATCATGGAACCGCTCCTCACCTTCGATTACCTCGCCCGGCCGGTCAAGCTCGTGCCGCTTACCGCCGAGGGGCTGCCGGAAGTCGCCGACGCAGGCAAGCGCTACACGTTCAAGCTGAAGAAGCACGTGTACTTCGCCGCGGATCCGGCATTCAAGGGGCACCGCCGCGAGCTGACGGTGCGCGACTACATCTACGCGATCAAGCGACTCGTCGACCCGAGGAATCGCTCGCCGAACGCGTTCTACGTCGCCGGCAAGATCGCGGGCCTCGACGCGCTCGTCGAGAAGGCGAAGGGCAACGGCGATCGGCTCGACTACGACGCGCCTGTCGGGGGACTCGAGGCGCTCGACCCATACACGCTGCGCATCACGCTGACGCATAGCGACTACACGTTCCCCCAGGTGCTCGCGCTGCCGGCGCTTTCCGCCGTCGCGCGCGAGGTCGTCGACGCGTACCCGGGCGAAGTCGCTGCGCATCCGGTCGGAACGGGCCCCTACGTGCTGAAGAAGTGGGTGCCGGCATCGAAGATCGTCCTCGGCGCGAATCCCGGGTTTCGCGGCCTCACCTGGAACTTCGAGCCGGGCGACGATCCCGTCGACAAGGCGATCGCCGCGCGCATGCGGGGACGGTCGATGCCCCAGGTCGGCACGATCGACATCAGCGTCATGGAGGAGCCGCAGTCGAGCTGGCTCGCGTTCCAGCGCGGCGAGCTCGATCTCCTGAACCTGCCGAGCACGTTCGCGCCCGTCGCGCTCGCCGGAGGACAGCTCGCGCCGGATCTTGCCAAGAAGGGCGTGACGCTGTCGCGCATCCTGCTCCCCGCGATCCGCTACACGGCGTTCAACATGCGCGATCCGGTGCTCGGCGGACTCACGAAGGAGAAGCTCGCGCTCCGGCGCGCGATCGCGATGGCGTACGACGTCGACGCGGAAGTCGACATCATTCGCAAGGGGCAGGCGGTGCCGCTCGCGATGGTGATTCCGCCCGGCGTCGTGGGCTACGAGTCGCGCTATCGCAGCAACATCAAGCGCGACGTCGAGGGCGCCAACGCGCTCCTCGATCGGTTCGGGTACCGCAAGGGCGCCGATGGGTACCGGCATCTTCCCGACGGCAAGCCGCTCGTGCTCACCTATGCGAGCCAGACGGACGCGACCGCGCGCGAATTCGACGAGCTGTGGAAGAAGTCGCTCGATTCGATCGGCATTCGCCTGCGCGTCGAGAAGGGGAAGCTGGGCGACCAGATCCGCGAGGCGATCGCGTGCCGCTACCAGATGTGGAGCTACGGGTGGATCGCCGATTACCCCGACGGCGACAACTTCATGCAGCTTCTCTATGGCGGCAACGTGGGGCAGAGCAACGTCGCGTGCTACAGGTCGCCGACGTACGACGCGCTCTACGAGCGCTCGCGGCTGATCCCCGACTCGCCCGCGCGCAACCAGCTCTTCGAGCAGATGACCCGCCAGTTCGAGGCTGACAGCCCGTGGCGGCTCGGCACCGCGAGCTATCAGAACACGCTGATCCAGCCGCGCGTGATCGGCTACAAGGCGCACCCGGTGCTGCTCGCGGAGTGGATCTACGTCGACATCGACAAGTCGAAGTAGCCGGGTCAGAACAAAAACCCTCGTTTGGGGGGAACGGCATGGCGCGGCGATTTCGTCGTGACGGGCGCGCGGCGAAGTCCGCGCCATGCTGCTCCGAGGCCTTTTTTGCTCTGGCCCTGGCAATCGCGATACCTGTCACCGCGGGAATATTCGCACGCCGGTGCGCGCGCCTCTTGCAGCGGATGCGGCAGAATCTCGCCTTCGACTTCTCCAGGCACTTCTCATCATGGCGCAAGCCGGTTACCTGCGGCATCCCACACTGAGCGGCGATACCGTCGTCTTCGTCTGCGACGACGATCTCTGGCGCGTCGACGCGACGGGCGGCGTCGCGCGCCGCCTCACCGCCGGCCTCGGCGAGCCGTCGACGCCTGCGCTTTCCGCCGATGGACGCCACATTGCGTTCGTCGGCCGCGACGAGCAGCACCCCGAGGTCTATCTCATGTCCGCCGACGGCGGCGCGCCGCGGCGCATGACCTGGCTCGGTCCCGACGTCATCGTGCGCGGGTGGACGCCCGACGGCCGGATCCTGTTCGTCACGACGTACGGCCAGCCGTTCTTCCGCAACTACCGCGCGTTCACGCTCGCGCCCGAAGGCGGCATGCCCGAGCTCGTGCCGCTCGGGCAGGTCAATCATCTCGCCTTCGGCCCCGGCAACGCGAAGGTGATCGGGCGCAATACCGCGGACCCCGCGCGCTGGAAGCGCTACCGCGGCGGCACGGCCGGACACCTGTGGATCGACGCGGACGGCCGCGGTGAATTCCGCCGCATGCGCGAGCTCGCCGGCAACATCACGAGTCCCATGTGGCTCGGCGAGCGCATCTACTACCTCTCCGACGCCGAAGGTGTCGGGAACCTCTATTCGTGCCGGCCCGACGGCTCCGGCGTGCGGCGGCACACCGATCACGACGACTTCTACGCCCGTCATGCGCAAACGGACGGGCGGCGGATCGTCTACCAGTGCGGAGCCGATGTTTGGCTGTTCGACCCCGCGACCGACGCCGCGCGGCGCCTGGTGATCGACGTTCCGTCGCCACGCACGCAGTCGTCGCGCCGCTTCGTCGAGGCCGCCGACAACCTGGCCGGCTATGCGCCGCATCCCGCCGGGCACAGCCTCGCCATCGAGGCGCGCGGCAAGCTCTTCACGTTTGCGCTGTGGGAAGGCGCGGTGCGCCAGCATGGCGTCGCCGACGGCGTGCGATATCGGTACGGCCAGTGGCTCGCCGACGGAGAGACGCTCGTCGCGGTCGGCGACGAGACGCGCGAGGAGCGCCTGGTGGTCATGCGCGGCGGCGAGCAGAAGACGCTGCCGTGGGACATCGGCCGCGTGATCGCGATGCGCGCGGCGCCGGTCGGGCACAAGATCGCGATCGCCAATCACCGCCACGAGGTGCTGGTCGCCGACCTCGGGGCGAACACGTTCTCGGTCGTCGATCGGAGCAACAGCGGGCGCTCGGAACAGCTGGCATGGTCGCCCGACGGCGCTTTTCTCGCCTACACGTTCTGGACGAGCCCGCGCCATTCGGCGATCAAGCTGCACGACCTCGCGGCGAACACGAGCACGCTCGTCACCGACCCCGAGTTTCGCGACTACAGCCCGTCGTTCGATCCATCTGGCAAGTACCTCTATTTCCTCTCGCTGCGGACGTTCGACCCCGTCTACGACGCGATCCAGTTCGAGCTGTCGTTCCCGCGGGCGGCGCGGCCGTACCTGATCGCGTTGCGCGCGGACCTGCGACCGCCGTTCGATCCCGAGCCGCGCGGCATGCAGGACGACGATTCGAAAAGCGCACGCGAGGCGAAGCCCGAATCGCCGGCACCCGTTCGCGTGGACCTCGACGGCATCGCGCGTCGCGTCGCAGCGTTCCCCGTGCCGGAGGGGCGCTTCGGCCAGCTCGCGGGCGTTGCGGGCGACAAGGTCGTCTGGACCGTGCACCCGGTCACCGGCGCGCACGGCCGCGGCGGGCACAAGGACCTGCCGGGGCGGCTCGAGCTCTTCGATTTTCGGACGATGAAGACCGAAGTGCTGGTCGAGCGCGTCGACAGCTTCGACGTGGCCGACGACCATGTCACGCTGGTGCTGCGCGAGGGCAAGCGCCTGCGCGCGATCCGCGCCGACCGCAAGCCGGATCCGCGCGAGCGTGCCCCGCAGCCGGGCGACGAGGCGTCGCGCAAGACGGGCTTCATCGACCTGTCGCGCGTTCGCGTGTCCGTCGATCCTCGCCTGGAGCGGGCGCAGATGCTGCACGAGGTGTGGCGCCTGCAGCGCGACCAGTTCTGGGTGCCCGACATGTCGGGCATCGACTGGGAGGCGGTGTATCGCCGCTACGAGCCGTTGCTGGCGCGGATCGCGACGCGTAGCGAGCTCTCGGACCTGATCTGGGAAATCCAGGGCGAGCTCGGCACGTCGCACGCCTATGAAACGGGAGGCGACCACCGCAAACCGCCATCGGTCGCGCTCGGCCATCTCGGGGCCGAGCTGCGGCGCGCCGCGGACGGGACGGGTTACGAGATCGTGCGCATCGTGGAAGGCGACCCATGGGACGCGGGCGCCGATTCGCCGCTGAACGCGATCGGCGTGCAGGCGCGCGTGGGCGAGTCCATCATCGCCGTGAACGGCCAGCCCGTGTCGCGTGAGCGGCCGCCACAGGCCCTCCTCGTCCATCAGGCGAAGGCGAAGGTCGAGCTTACCCTGCGCGACGGTGCGTCGGGCGCAACGCGCAACGTGCTCGTGACGACGCTTTCCGACGAGGTCCCGGCGCGCTATCGCGAATGGGTCGAGCGCAATCGCGACTGGGTGCACGCGCAATCCGAGGGCCGCATCGGCTACCTGCACCTGCCCGACATGATGTCCGCAGGCTTCGCCGAGTTCCACCGCTATTTCGGCAGCGAGTGCGATCGGGACGCACTGATCGTCGACGTGCGCTACAACCGCGGCGGGCACGTCTCGCAGCTCCTGCTCGAGAAGGTGGCGCGCCGGCGCGTCGGCTACGACCTCACGCGCTGGGGGCAGCCCGAGCCGTATCCGCTCGAATCGCCGGCGGGGCCCGTCGTGGCGCTCACGAACGAGCATGCGGGCTCCGACGGCGACATCTTCTCGCACTGCTTCAAGCTGATGAAGATCGGCCCGCTGCTCGGCACGCGCACATGGGGCGGGGTGATCGGCATCAACCCGCGCCACCATCTCGTCGACGGTACCGAGACGACGCAGCCCGAGTATTCGTTCTGGTTCAGCGACGTGGGGTTCTCCGTCGAGAACTACGGCACGGATCCGGAGATCGAGGTGGACAATGCGCCGCAGGACGCGCGCGCCGGGCACGACCGCCAGCTCGAGAAGGCGCTCGCCGTCGCGCTGGAGCTCGCGCGCACCGTGGCGAAGCCCGACTTCGGCGCGCGGCCGGTTTTGCGGCGCGAGCCGTTGCCGGCGCGAAAGCGCGGAGGATAATGGCCCTCGCCTGCTGAGCCCGGAGGGCCGCGATTCCTTTCCGTGGGACCGACGGAAAGGACCTCCGACCCAGGCGGCTCGGCAAACATCCGAAGCGGCCATGCAAATCGTCCGCCTTCTGCTGCTCGTCGCGCTCGCGCTTGCGTCGTCGGCGCCCCGGGCCGCGCCCGCGCCCGTCGTCACGCTCACCGTCACCGGCGTCATCGGGCCGGCGACCGCCGAATACGTGCAACGCGGGCTCGCGCACGCGGCGCGGGAGCACGCGCAGCTCGTCGTGATCAGGCTCGACACGCCGGGCGGCCTCGACACGTCGATGCGGCGGATCGTGCAGGACCTGCTCGCGTCGCCGATTCCCGTGGCCACGTACGTCGCGCCGTCGGGGGCGCGCGCGGCGAGCGCCGGCACGTTCATCCTCTACGCGAGCCATGTCGCCGCGATGGCACCGGGAACGAACGTCGGCGCCGCCTCGCCGGTATCGATCGGCCTCGCACCCTCCGCCCCACGCGACGACGACGGCAAGAAGGCGCCGCCCGCCGACGTGCACGAGCGCAAGGCGATGCAGGACGCGGCGGCCTACATACGCAGCCTCGCGCAGCTGCGTGGCCGCAACGCGGAGTGGGCGGAGAAGGCCGTGACGGAAGCCGCGAGCCTATCTGCGGAGGAGGCGAAGGCACAGAAGGTCGTCGACGTCGTCGCTTCCGACGAGCAGGATCTGCTGCGGCAACTCGACGGCCGCACGGTAAAGCTCGCCAACGGGGAGCGCGTGCTGCAACTCGCGGACGCGCCCGTCGCGGCCTTCGATCCGGACTGGCACTTCCGCGCGCTCGCGCTCATCGCCGATCCAACCGTCGCGATGATCCTGATGCTGCTCGGCGTCTACGGGCTGATCTTCGAGTTCGGCCATCCGGGCTACGTGTTCCCCGGGGTGTTCGGCGCGGTATCGCTCCTCCTCGGCCTCTACGCACTGCACCTCCTGCCGGTGAACTACGCCGGGCTGGCGTTGATGGCGGTCGGCATCGGGTTCATGGTGGCGGAGGCCTTCGTCCCGGCGTTCGGGTCGCTGGGGCTCGGCGGCGCCGCGGCGTTCGTCATCGGCGCGCTGATGCTGATCGACACCGACGTGCCCGGGTTCGGCATTCCGCGCAGCTTCATCGCCGTGATGGCGCTCGTGACGGTCGCGTTCGTCGTGACGGTCGCGCGGATGGCGATCCGCGCGCGGCAGCGCCCGGTCGTATCGGGCATCGCATCGCTGGTCGGTGCCGAAGGCGAGATGCTGGAGGACGCCGACGACACCGGCTGGGCGAGCATCCGCGGGGAGACCTGGAAGGTGATGACGGTGTCGCGTCTCGCACGCGGCGAGAAAATCCGCGTCGTCGGCATGGAAGGCGCCGTGCCGCGCGTCGCATCGAACGAAGGAGCGTGACATGAGCTTGGCCGGCCCGTTCGTCCTGATCGTCCTCCTCGCGATCCTCGTCGCGTCGTCGTTACGCGTGCTGCGCGAGTACCAGCGGGGCGTCGTGTTCCAGCTCGGGCGTTTCTGGAAAGTGAAGGGGCCCGGCCTCGTCGTGCTGATCCCCGGCATCCAGCAGATGGTGCGCGTGGAGCTTCGCACCGTCGTGCTCGACGTGCCGAGCCAGGACGTGATCTCGCGCGACAACGTGTCGGTGAAGGTGAACGCGGTCGTCTACTTCCGCGTCGTCGATCCGCAGAAGGCGATCATCGAGGTCGAGAATTTCCTGATGGCGACCTCGCAGCTCGCGCAGACGACGTTGCGCTCGGTGCTCGGCAAGCACGACCTCGACGAGATGCTGTCGCAGCGCGAGAAGCTCAACATCGACATCCAGCAGACACTCGATGCGCAGACGCTGTCCTGGGGCATCAAGGTCGCCAACGTCGAGATCAAGCACGTCGACATCAACGAGTCGATGATCCGCGCCATCGCGCGCCAGGCCGAGGCCGAGCGCGAGCGCCGCGCCAAGGTGATCCATGCCGAGGGCGAGATGCAGGCGGCGCAGAAGCTCTTCGAGGCGGCGCAGGTCCTCTCGCAGGCGCCGCTCGCGATCCAGCTCCGCTATCTCGAGACGCTGACGGTGATCGCCGCGGACAAGAACTCGACGATCGTGTTCCCGCTGCCGATGGACGTGCTGACGCCGCTGATCGACGGGATGAAGCGGCTGGGTGGCGCGAAGGCCGAGTAAGCCGAGCGAGGCCGGGAGCGCGGGTCGAGTCGGAGCGGCGGTGGCGGCATGCGACTGAAGTATGGGAGCGCGGGCCGCGTGCCGCCACCGTCGCTTCGACCCCGGTCCGCGCCCGCGGCCCGATTGCGGCGCCGCGCTACGCGAGCCGCCCGAAGCGCCCCTGCTGCACGTCGTCGATCGCTGCGACGATCTCGTCGCGCGTGTTCATCACGAATGGCCCGTAGCCCGCGATCGGCTCGTCGATCGGCGCGCCGGTCAGCGTGAGCAACGTCGCTTCGTCGCGCGCGGCGACGCGGACGCCTTCATCCGAGCGATCGAAGACGACGACCGCAGGCGCGGCGACCTCGCGCGCGTCGTCCAGGCGCAGCGTGCCGCGCAACAGCGCGACCGCCGTCGTGTGGCCCGCGGGCGCGGGAAGCGTCGCCGCCTTCCCGGCGTGAAGGTGCACGTCCCATACGTTGATCTCGGTATACGTGCGCGCGGCACCGCGAAGCTCGCCGAAGCGCCCGGCGATGACGCGCAGGCGCCCTGCCCCGTCCGGAAGGTCGACGCCCGGGATGTCGGCGGCGACGATCGGCTGGTAGTGAGGCGCCGCCATCTTGTCCTTCGCGGGGAGATTCACCCAGAGCTGCGCCATCTCGATGGTGCCGCCGCGGCGCGTGAATGCGCGCGAGTGGAACTCCTCGTGCATGAGGCCTCCGGCCGCCGTCATCCATTGCACGTCGCCGGGGCCGATCGTGCCGCCGTTGCCTGCCGAGTCGCGGTGCTCGACCTCGCCCTGGTAGACGATCGTCACCGTCTCGAAGCCGCGATGCGGATGCTCGCCGACGCCGCGCGGCCGCTCGGCCGGCGGGAAGTCCGTCGGGCCGGCATAGTCGAGCAGCAGGAACGGGCTCAGCGCCGCGCCCTGTGTCTGGTAGGAAAAGAGCGTCCTGACCGGAAAGCCGTCGCCGACCCAGTGCCCCGCGGGGCTCGGGTGAACCGCGAGCACGCGCTTCATCGCCACTCCAGGTTGTTCGACAAACGCTACATCGGGGCCGGTCGACCGCTTCGCAAGGACGCTATGCTTGGGCGGCCATGCCATCTTCCCGCCCCGACCGCTGCTTCGTGACTCCGGCCGTCACCGCCGAGGCCGGCGGCGCGCGCTATAGTCGCACGCTCGTCATGCACGATCGTATGCGACGCGCCGCGCTGCGCGCCCTCCTCGCGTGCGCGCTCGTCGTGCCCGGCCTTGCTCGGGCTTCCGACGTGCCCAACGTCGCCGCCGCGTCGGACCTCCAATTCGCGCTGCCCGAGATCGTCGCCGCGTTTCGCCGCGAGACCGGTCACGACGTGCGGCTCTCCTTCGGCTCCTCGGGCAACTTCCGGCGACAGATCGCCGACGGCGCGCCGTTCGAGCTCTTCCTGTCCGCCGATGCGGCGTACACGGAGGCACTGTTCCGGGAGGGCCGCACCGTCGACGCCGGTGTCGTATACGCGATCGGCCGCCTCGCGCTCGTCGT
The DNA here is from genome assembly GCA_050257435.1 of Rudaea sp. Classification (GTDB taxonomy): domain Bacteria; phylum Pseudomonadota; class Gammaproteobacteria; order Burkholderiales; family Casimicrobiaceae; genus VBCG01. The sequence continues at coordinate 20,370 of JBLMWW010000292.1, read as the reverse complement.
GCCGAAAGACTCGCCGATCGCGCTCGACGGAGAACTGCGCGGGCTCGCCGCGGCGCTCGCCGCGGGGCACATCACGCGTTTCGCGATCGCCAACCCGGAGCACGCCCCCTACGGGCGCGCGGCGCGCGAGGCGCTGACGCGCGCCGGGCTGTGGAAGGCGATCGAGCCGCGCCTCGTGCTGGGCGAGAACGTGAGCCAGGCCGCGCAGTTCGCCACGAGCGGCGCCACGCAGGGCGGGATCGTGGCCTATTCCCTGGCACGGGCGCCCGGGATGGACGCGCGCGCCCGGAGCCTCCTGCTGCCGCGGACGCTGCACGCGCCGCTCGTCCAGCGAATGGTGCTGTTGCGCAACGCCGGCGCGACGGCCCGCCTGTTCTATGCCTATTTGCAGCAAGCCCCCGCGCAGTCGATCCTCGCGCGCTATGGCTTCGACGTGCCGCCCGCCGCGGGCGGGTCGAATGCAGCCAGGAGACCGCCGACCTGACGATGGACTGGCAGGCGCTCACGCTGTCGCTGAAGCTCGCCGGCGCGACCGTCGCCGTGCTGCTGCCGGTGTCCATCGTCGTCGCGCGCGCGCTCGCCTGGCGCCGCTTTCCGGGTCGCCGGCTCGTCGAGGCGGCACTGGCGCTGCCGCTCGTTCTGCCGCCGACGGTCCTCGGCTATTACCTGCTGTCGGCGTTCGGCGCGCGCTCGCTTCTCGGCAACGCGTTCCAGGCGCTCGCCGGACACCCCCTCGCGTTCAGCTTCGCGGGACTGCTCGTCGCGTCGCTGATCTTCAATCTGCCCTTCGCGATCCAGCCGATGCAGCGTGCATTCGAGGCGATTCCGCACGACGTGCGCCCGGCCGCGGCGTGCTGCGGCATGAGCCCGTGGCGCATCTTCACGCAGATCGAGCTGCCGCTCGCGTGGCCGGGCGTGCTCTCGGCGCTCGTGCTCACGTTCGCGCACACGCTCGGCGAGTTCGGTGTCGTGCTGATGGTCGGCGGCAATATCCCCGGCGAGACGCGCACGATCGCGATCGCCATCTACGACCGCGTGCAGGCGTTCGACACCGACGCGGCCGCGCTGATGGCGGCGGTGCTGCTCGTCTTCTCGCTCGCCGCGATCGCGATCGCGTACTCGACGGCCACGCGCGCGGAGCCGTCGCGTGGATGACGGCCGGCTCGCGGTCCGGGTCACGCAGGCCTCGCCGATTCCGCTGGACGCGACGTTCGACTGTCGTCCCGGCGAGCTCGTCGCGCTGACCGGGCCGTCGGGCAGCGGCAAATCGACGCTGCTGCGCGTCATCGCGGGCATCGAGCGCGGTGCGCGCGGCGTCATCACGTGCGGCGGCAACGTGTGGCTCGACAGCGACGGGCGCGTGAACGAGGCGCCGCAGCGGCGCGCGGTCGGCATCGTGTTCCAGCAGTACGCGTTGTTTCCGCACCTCACGGCGCTTCGCAACGTCGTCGCCGCGCTCGGCCACCGGCCGCGCGTCGCGCGCGAGCCGCGGGCGCGCGAGCTGCTCGCGCGCGTGCACCTCGCGGGCCTCGAGGGTCGGCGCCCGGCGCAGCTCTCCGGAGGGCAGCAGCAGCGCGTCGCGATGGCGCGCGCGCTCGCCCGCGATCCGCAGGCGCTGCTCCTCGACGAGCCGTTCGCGGCCGTCGATCGCGTGACGCGGCAGAAGCTCTATCGCGAGCTGGCCGAGTTGCGGCGCACGCTCGCGATGCCGATCGTGCTCGTCACGCACGATCTCGACGAGGCGGCGATGCTCGCCGACCGCATGTGCATCCTCTACCGCGGGCGGACGCTGCAGATCGGCACGCCGCACGAGGTGATGACGCGGCCGGCGGATGCGCTGGTTGCCCGGCTCGTCGACGTGCGCAACGTGTTCGAGGCCGTCGTGCGCGGCCACGATGCGCCGTCGCGCACGCTGATCGACTGGGGCGGCGTGGCGCTCGAGGCGGCGTACGCGCCGGCGTTCGCGCGCGCGGCCCGCGTGGCGTGGACGATCCCGATGAGCGGCGTCGTCCTGCATCGCCGGGACCGGCCCTCGCGCGGCGAGCACGAGAACCCCGTCGCGGGCGTCGTCGAGGAATGCCTGACGCTCGGCGACGACGCGACGATCCGGGTGCGCATCGCGACGAACGGCGCGCTCGTTACGCTGCGCGTGCCCGCGCACGTCGCGCGGCGCAATTCGATCGCCGCTGGCGTGCCGGCCGGCGCGTCGCTGCTCGCGAACGCGATCCACCTGATGCCGTGGCGGGAGGCCGAACCGCCGGTGTCGGAGGCGTAATCATCCGCGCACGGGCCGAACGAACTACAGCTCCGACACCGGCTCTCGGGGCGGATCGGGTCGAGCCAATCGGTCCGCTGATTTTGCTTCGACCCCATTGGGCCTCTTTGCTCTGACCCCGATCGAGCGAGTATCGTGGAAGCCGCGTGCGCCGCGGCCCGCGTGCCGCCGCGTGCGTCCGGAAAGTGGTTCGGACCATCGTTTCAGGAGACAGCCATGGCGACGTCAACAACCGAAGGCGTCTATCGCGTCATCGACGTGGTGGGCAGCAGCGACACATCCTGGGAGGACGCGGCGAGGAACGCCGTCGAGACGGCCAGCAAGTCATTGCGCGATCTGCGCATTGCCGAGGTGACGAAGCTCGACGTGAAGATCGAGGACGGCAAGGTGCTCGCCTTCCGCACCCGGCTGCAACTGTCGTTCAAGTACGAGTCCTGACAGGCCTCGCGCGGCCCCGCCCCGGGGTCGCGCCACCCGCCGCGCCCCGGGCGGGGACCGCGGCGGATGCGGTACGATGACCGAAAACAGCGCTCATCGGCCGCCCAATGGATTTCGCGTTCGTCCTCGACCCGCTGCCGCTGCTCAAGCCATACAAGGACACGAGCGTCGCGATGATGCGCGCGCTCGCCGCGCGCGGCCATCGCGTCTTCGCGCTCGAGCAGCGGGACATCTATTGGGAGGACGGCGCAACGCATGCGCGCGTGCGCGCGCTCGAGCTTTCCGCGGACGACCACCACTGGCATACCGCCGGTGAGGCCGCGGACCGCGCGCTCGCGTCGTTCGCCGCGGTGCTGATGCGCAAGGACCCGCCGTTCGACATGGAGTACGTCTACTCGACGTATCTTCTCGAGGCCGCCGAGCGCGAGGGCGCGCGCGTCTTCAATCGTCCCCGCGGCCTTCGCGACTACAACGAGAAGATGGCGATCGCCGAGTTCCGCCCGTTCATCGTGCCGACGCTCGTCACGCGCGACGCGGCGCGCATCGGCGAGTTCATCGACGAGCACGAGGACGTCGTCGTCAAGCCGCTCGACGGCATGGGAGGCACGTCGGTGTTTCGCGTGCGCGAGGGCGATCCCAACCGCAACGTCATCGTGGAGACCGTCTCGCATCTCGGTGCGCGCACGGTAATGGCGCAGCGCTTCATCCCCGAGGTCGTCGACGGCGACAAGCGCATCCTGCTGATCGCCGGCGAGGTCGTGCCTTATTGCCTCGCGCGCATCCCGAAGCCGGGCGAAACGCGCGGCAACCTCGCCGCGGGCGGCCGTGGCGTCGCGCAGCCGTTGACCGCGCGCGATCGCGAGATCGCCGCCGCGCTCGCCGGGCCATTGTGGGGCGCCGGCCTCCTCGTCGTGGGCATCGACGTCATCGGCTCGTACCTCACCGAGGTGAACGTCACGAGCCCCACGTGCTTCGTCGAGATCACCGAGCAGACGGGCTTCGACGTCGGCGCGCTCTTCGCCGAGCGCCTGCTTCGCGCCTGCGGCGCCTCATGATCGGCGTGCTCATCATCGCGCACGACGCGCTCGGGCAAAGTCTCGTCGACGCCGTCACGCACGTGCTGGGCGGGCGCCCGCCGCAATTCGAGGTGTTTCCGGTGGCGGCCGGCGACGATCCGCTCGCGCTGCTGCCGAGGGCGCGCGCCGCGGTCGACGCCCTCGACACCGGCGAGGGCGTCGCCATCCTGTCCGATCTCTACGGCGCGACGCCCTGCAACCTCGCAGTCAAGCTCGCCGATCGGGGCCACGTGGAGGTGATCGCGGGCGTCAACCTCCCGATGCTCGTGCGCGCGTTCACCTACCGGACGAAGGGCATGGACACCCTCGTCTCGAAGGCGATCTCCGGCGGGTGCGAAGGCGTGCTCCACGTCTGACGCGAGGCGACCATGCAGCGACGCGAAGTGGAGATCGTGAACAAGCTCGGGCTGCACGCGCGTGCCTCCGCCAAGCTCACGCAGCTCGCGGCGAAGTACGACAGCGATGTGCAGGTGATGCGCAGCGGCCGCAAGGTCAATGCCAAGAGCATCATGGGCGTGATGATGCTCGCCGCAGGCAAGGGCTCCAAGATCACGCTCGAGATCGCCGGGCCCGACGAGGAGCAGGCGATGGAGGCGCTTTGCGCGTTGATCAACGATTGCTTCGGCGAGGGCGAGTGAGCGGTTCCGTGCACGTGGCGAGAATGCGATGGAACCAATGCAGCGGGGCCTTGCTCAATAGGGAGGCTCGCGCCGTTTGCTGCGTGGGCGCAGCCTGCGACGAACGGATCGGCCCCCATGCAGATACGCGAAATCGAGATCACCAACCCGCGCGGGCTCCATGCGCGGGCGTGCGCGAGAATCGTCCAGATGGCCTCGCACTTTCGCTGCGACGTATCGCTCGTAAGCGGCGTGCGTCGCGCCAGCGCCCGCAGCATCGTCGCCGTCATGCTGCTCGCTGCGGCCGTCGGCACGACGATTCGAGTGGAGACCGATGGTCCCGACGAGCTCGCGGCGATGACCGCGATCGTGTCGTTGATCGACGACGGATTCGCCGAGCGCGCCTAGCGTCGCACTGCATGCGCGCGGAGACGCGGGCATGGTGAGCTTCGCGCTGCACGGCATCGGCGTTTCCGGCGGCATCGCGATCGGGCGCGCGCACCTCCTCTCGCACGCCACGCGCGAGGTGGCGCATTACACGATCGCCGCCGCGCAGGTTCCCGCCGAGATCGAGCGCTTCGCCTCCGCCGTGAAGGAAGTGGAGCGCGAGCTCGACAGCCTGCACGCGGCGCTGAGCGGCGGCGAGGTGCCGGGCGAGTTCGGCGCGTTCCTCGACGTGCACTCGATGATCCTGAACGACCCGACGCTCTCCGAGGCGCCCAAGCGGATCATCGCCGAGCAGCGCTGCAACGCCGAGTGGGCGGTGTCGCTGCAGCTCGCTGCGCTCGTGGACCAGTTCGATCAGATCGAGGACTCGTACCTGCGCGAGCGGAAGGCCGACGTCGTGCAGGTCGGCGAGCGCGTGCTGAAGCGGCTGATGGGGCGCCCGGGCGCGCTGCCGCCGCCGGGTGCCGAGGAGCAGACGATCGTCGTCGCACACGACCTGTCGCCGGCCGACGTCATCCAGTTCAAGCACCACCACTACGGCGCGTTCCTCACCGACCTGGGCGGCGTGACGTCGCACACGGCGATCGTTGCGCGGAGCCTCAACGTGCCCGCGGTGGTCGCCACGCACAATGCGCGCCAGCTCATTCGCGATGGCGAAATGGTGATCGTCGACGGCAGCAATCACGTCGTGATCGTCAATCCCGATCGTGCGGTGCTGTCGGAATACCGGCTGAAGCAGAACGAGTTCGAGCTCGCGCGCCAGAAGCTCAAGCGGCTGCGCGGCAAGCGGGCGGAGACGCTCGACGGCATTCGCGTCGAGCTGCAGGCGAACATCGAGCTTCCCGAGGACATCGAGCAGGCGCTCGCGAACGGCGCGACGGGCGTCGGCCTGTTTCGCTCCGAGTTCCTGTTCCTGAACCGCGACGGCCTGCCGTCGGAGGACGAGCAGTTCGAGGCATTTCGCAAGGTTGCGGCAGGCATGCAGGGGAAGCCGGTGACGATCCGCACGTTCGACCTCGGCGCCGACAAGCAGCACGCCGATTTCGAGGGTCTCGCCCGCGTCGCCGCGAATCCCGCGCTGGGGCTTCGCGCCGTACGCTTCTGCCTCGCCGAGCCGCGCCTGTTCCAGACGCAGCTCCGCGCGATCCTGCGCGCGTCGCATTACGGCAAGGTGCGCATGCTGATCCCGATGCTGTCGACGATGGCGGAGATCGACCAGACGCTCGCGATGATCGGGCGCGCGAAGGAGTCGCTGCGCGAGCAATCGGTGCCGTACGACGACGGCGTGCCGGTGGGCGGGATGATCGAGATCCCGGCCGCGGCGCTCGCCATGGGCGCCTTCCTGCGCAAGCTCGATTTCCTGTCGATCGGGACGAACGACCTGATCCAGTACACGCTCGCCGTCGATCGGGCGGACGAGTCCGTGTCCCATCTCTACGACCCGCTGCACCCGGCGGTGCTGCGCCTGATCGGCCTCGCGATCGGGAGCGCGGCGAAGGCGGGCGTGCCGATCGCCGTGTGCGGGGAAATGGCGGGCGACGCGCGCCTGACCAGGCTCCTGCTCGGCCTCGGGCTGCGCGAGTTCTCGATGCATCCGTCGCATCTGCTCTCCGTCAAGCAGCGCGTGCTGCAGACCGACGTCTCGGCGGGAGCGTCGGTCATCGAGCGCATCCGCCGCGTGGACGAGCCCGACAAGCTGATGGCTCTCCTCGACCGGCTGAATGCCTGAGAATCCAGGATCGAGGATCGACGATCGAGGGGGCGACGGCGTGAACGCACGCACGACTCGACCCCTAGCTCCTAAATCCTAGATCCTGGATCTTCCCGGGAATGCCGCACGCCGGCGGCTGTTTGCCGGCAGAGAAATGGTCGTCCGTGCCAGCAGGCTCCTCGTCGTTGCGTCTTTGCTCGCCGGCGCGATGCTCGCCCTGCCGGCGCTCGCCGCGAGGCCCGGCGAGCCCGCGCCGGCGTTCGAGCTGACGGGCGCGCACGGCGAACGTATCGCGCTCGCCGCTTTGCGCGGGCGCGTCGTTTACGTCGACTTCTGGGCGTCGTGGTGCGCGCCGTGCCGCCGCTCGTTCCCGTGGATGAACGCGCTCGCCGCGCGCTACGGAGGCGAAGGTCTTGCGATCGTCGGCATCAACGTCGACCGGCGTCGCGAGGACGCCGAGCGCTTTCTGCGCGACACGCCGGCCGCCTTCGCCATCGCGTACGACGCGGAAGGGTCGACGCCTGCGGCCTACGCGGTCGCGGGCATGCCGAGCTCCTATCTCGTCGACCGTCACGGCGTCGTCGTCGACGTCGAGGAAGGCTTCCACGAGGCGCGCCGCGCCGACGTCGAGGCGAAGATCCGTGCCGCGCTCGCGCAGCGCTGAGCGCGCGCTTCTCGTCGCGCTCGCCGTCGCGGCGAGCGCCTGCACCACGCTCGCCCCGCCGAAGCCCTGGGAGAAGGGCGATCTCGCGCGCCCTTCGATGCGCTTCGACGCCGACCCGTTGGCGCGCCGGGCGACGACCCACGTGTACCAGAGCAAGGAGGGCGCGGCCGGCGGCGGTAGCGTCGGGGGCGGCGGCTGTGGCTGCAACTGACGTGCGGCCGCCCTGCGCGTCCGCGAGGCGCGAGACGACGCCGCACGACGAGCGCGCCGCGACGCTCCTCGCGGCGGCGCTCGTGCTGCCCGGAATCCTGCCGGCCGCCGCACTGGCGCAAAGCGCGCCCGACGAAGGCGTCGTCGCGCTTCGTTACGACGACTACCGCGATTTCCAGCCGGGCGCTTCCCGCATGTCGGTGAAAAGCCCGTCGCTCTACGCGTTCGTTCCGCTCTCGGACACGCTGACGCTCGAGGGGTCGCTCGTCCACGACAGCATGTCCGGCGCCTCGCCGCTCTATCACGACACGCTGTCCGGCGCGTCGGGCATGGGCGTCACCGACTATCGCTTCGCCGCGGACGCCAAGGTCACGAAATATTTCGACGGCTCGGCGATCGCCGTCGGCTCGGCGTACTCGCACGAGCGCGATTACCTCTCGCGTGCCGCGTCGCTCGAATGGCGGCGCTGGAGCGACGATCGCAACCGCACCTACGCCATCGGTTTCGGCGCTGCGAAGGACCACATCGACAGCACGAACGGCGTTGCGCGCGATCGCACGCGTGAGACGTATGAGTACCTGCTCGGCATGACGCAGGTGCTCTCCGCGCAGGCGGTCGTCGAGTCGAGCGTCACGTGGTCCGACGGCCGCGGCTACTACTCGGATCCGTACAAGCTGCTCGACACGCGCCCCGACCGCCGCCGCGTCTTCGCCTGGCTCACGCGATACAACCGCTACTGGCCGGCGCAGGACGGCACGCTGCAACTCGCCTACCGCTACCTGCGCGATTCCTTCGGCGGCCGCTCGCACATGCTCGAGGCGTCCTGGGTGCAGGCGCTGCCCGGGGGATTCACGGTGACGCCGAGCGTGCGCTATCTTGCGCAAAGTGCCGCGGACTTCTATCACGATCCTCCTTTTCCGGAGGGCTCCGTTCCCGGGGAGCCCTACACCGCGGACGCGCGGCTGTCCGCGTTCGGCGCGGTCACGCTCGGCCTGCGCCTTTCGAAGGCGTTTCCCAAACGGGTCAGCGCCGACGTCGAGGTCGATTTCTATCGCCAGCGCGGCGATCTGCGCATCGGCGGCGACGGGAGTCCGGGCCTGGCCCCGTTTTCCGCCCGATGGATCGCCTTCGGCCTGACGAAGCGATTCTGAATTTGGAGCGAGACGGTGCGACGTCTCGCTATCGCTTCCGCGCGATGGGCTCGCTGCACGAACTCGTGCTCGGCGCGGACGACGCCGCGCTCGCCGATCGCGCGGCGCGCGCCGCCATCGACGACGTGCTGCGCATCGAGGCGAAGTATTCGCGCTATCGCCCCGACAGCGTCACGAGCGCGATCAACCGCGCCGCGGGGGTCGGCGCAGTGCCGATCGACGCGGAGACCGCCGCGCTGCTCGGCTATGCCGATCGTTGCCACGCACTCTCCGGCGGACGTTTCGACCTCACGTCCGGCGTCCTGCGGCGCGCGTGGGACTTCGCGCGCACGCCGCCGCGCGTGCCGACCGAAGCCGAGATCGTGGCGGCGCGCGCGCGCGTCGGCTGGAAGGACGTCGAGTGGAGCGAGCGAAGCGTGCGGCTCGCGCGGATCGGCATGGAGCTCGACTTCGGCGGCATCGGCAAGGAATACGCGGCCGACCGCGCGGCGACGATCTGCGCCGATCACGGCGTCGCCCACGTGCTCGTCAACCTCGGCGGTGACGCGCGTGCCCTCGGCGGCCATCCCGACGGCGCGCCGTGGCGGGTGGGGATCCGGCATCCGCGTACGCCGGGCGCGACGATCGGCACGGTCGCGGTGGCCGACGGCGCGGTCGCGACGAGCGGCGATTACGAGCGGTACTTCGAGCTCGACGGTCGCCGCTACTGCCACCTTCTAGACGCACGGACCGGCATGCCGGCGGGCGCCTGGCAATCGGTCACGGTGCTCGCCCCGCTCGCCATCGTTGCCGGCGGCTACGCGACGATCGCGATGCTGCTCGAAGACGAGGCGACGGCGTTTCTGGAAGGCCAGCGCGTGCCGTACCTGATGGTCGCGGCCGACGGATCGCGCGTGGCGCGCGAAGTGGAGTAACGTACGGCGGCGCGCACCGAAGCGCGCAGGGAGCCACCGATGCAGACGCATCGCCAACGCACGCGGCGCAGGCCCGCAGCGAGTCGCGCGCGCAGCACCGCCCAAGGCACGAAAGCGGCTGCACCCGATTCGACGCTCGTCACGCTCGCACGGCAGCTGCGCGGCTGGAGCGACTCGGCGCTCGGGCTCGCCGAAGCGGCGGCCGACGTGTCGATCGGCGCCGCCAAGGCGGTGCTCGTCAAGCCGGAGCAGCGGCGCGCACTCGGGCGCGCCGGAGCGCTGCTGCGCGGCATGCGCGAGGCCGCGGGCATGAGCGTGCGCGAAGTCGGCGCAGCGATCGACCTCTCGGACCCGGCACTGCTCGAGCTCGTCGAAAGCGGGAAGGTCGCGCTGCCGTTCGAGATCGTCCTGCGCCTCGCGTCGGTGCTCGGGCGCAACGACCCGATCGCGTTCGTGATGCGCTTCACGCGCTCGTACCAGCCGGAAATTTGGCGCACGCTCGAGCATCTCGGCGTCGGCCGGCTCGCCGTGCAGGCGGGACGCGAGCGCGAGCTCGCGAACGTCTATCGCGCAAGCGATGCCGCGCGGCGCCTGTCGGACGAGGATTTCGCCGCGGTCCTGGCGTTCACGCGGCAGGCGTTCGAGATGGCGGTCGGCTTTCGCGCCGCCACCCCCCCGCGCACGCAAGCGAAGCGACGCACGGCGAAATAGGGCACGAACCGCGTCAGGCCGCGACGGCGAGCGCCTCCTTCTCCGCCATGTCGCGCACGACGCGGCGCAGGATCTTGCCTACCGGGCTCTTCGGCAGCGGCTCGCTCGACCACTGGACGTACTTCGGCACCTTGTAGGGCGTGAGACGCTCGCGGCAGTAGGCGAGGAGCTCGTCCGCGGCGAGGTCGGGGTTCTTGCGGTACACCACGACCTTGACGGCCTGCCCGGTGCGCTCGTCCGGCGCGGGGATGCACGCCGCCTCCTGCACGCCGGGGTGCGACATCACCACTTCCTCGATTTCGTTCGGGAACACCTTGAAGCCCGATACGATGATCATGTCCTTCTTGCGGTCGGTGAGCTTGACGTAGCCGTTTTCGTCGACGTACGCCATGTCCCCCGTGCGCAGCCACCCGTCGGCCGTCATCGTCTTGGCCGTTTCCTCGGGACGGTTCCAGTAGCCCTTCATCACCTGCGGGCCGCGCACGCAGAGCTCGCCGGTCTCGCCGAGCGGCAGCTCCGCGCCCGTCTCGTCGCGAATGCTGACTTCGGTGGAGGGGAGCGGCATTCCGATCGACCCGGTGTAGCCGGCCCCGCTCACCGGATTCGCAGTCACGATCGGCGAAGTCTCGGTAAGCCCGTATCCCTCGACCAGGGGGCGCTTGGTGAGCGCCTGCCACTTTTCGGCGACCGCGCGCTGCACGGCCATGCCGCCGCCGATCGCCACCTTGAGGTGGGACGTATCGATGTCGGCGAATCCCGGCGCGTTCAACATCGCGTTGAACAGCGTGTTGACGCCGGTGATGACGCTGAACGGCGTCTCCTTCAGTTCCTTGATCAGGCGCGGCAGGTCGCGCGGGTTCGCGATGAGCACGTTCTTCGCGCCCCATTTTACGAACGTCAGCAGGTTCGCCGTCAGCGCGAAGATGTGATAGAGCGGGAGCGGGGTGACGACGATCTCCTCGCCCTCGGTGAAGTCCGAGGCCATCCATGCCGACACCTGCTGCAGGTTGGCGATCAGGTTGCCGTGCGTCAGCATGGCGCCCTTGGGCACGCCCGTCGTGCCGCCCGTGTATTGCAGGAACGCGATGTCGTCGACCCCGAGCGCGACCGGGCGCGGCTCGTGGCGCGCGCCCTGGGCAAGCGCCGTCTTGAACGCGATGGCGCCATCGATGTGCCACTCCGGCACCATCTTCTTCGCGTACTTGACGACCAGGTTCGTGACGAGTCCCTTCATCGTCGGGAAAAGGTCGCCGATCTCGGTGGTCACGACGGTGCGCACCGGCGTCGACTGCACGACCGCCTCGACGGTCTTCGCGAAATTCTCCAGCACGACGATCGCCTTCGCCCCCGAGTCGATGAGCTGGTATTCGAGCTCGCGCGGCGTGTAGAGCGGGTTGCAGTTGACGACGACAAGCCCGGCACGGAGCGCGCCGAAGAGCGCGACGGGGTACTGCAGGACGTTAGGCATCATCACCGCCAGCCGGTCGCCGGGGACGAGCCCGCGCTCGTGCTGGAGGAACGCGGCGAAATCGCGGGTCTTGCGCTCGACTTCACCGTAGGTCAGCACGTTGCCCATGCTGCTGAACGCGGGGCGGTCCCGGAAACGCGTGCACGCCTCCAGGAAGAGGTCGACGAGGGAGGCGTAGGCGCGCGCGTCGATCTCGTGCGGTACGCCCGGCGGGTAGTGGTCGAGCCAGATGCGGTCCATGAGGCTTCCTGATGGTCGGGCCGCCACGTGGCGCACGGGGAATCCTGCGCACGCGCGGAGGCGGGACGCCGATCGAAAATCGGCGCAATCTGTTCAAGGATTGGACCATCGTCTTTCGCGGCGGGTTTAGACCAAGATCAAGGTTCGCGCCCGAACCGGCGCGGACGCCGCTTGACGGGGGAGGCCAGCCCGCGAACAATCGCCGCTCGCCCCGGGCGGGCTCCGAAAAGAAACCCATGTCGCTCACGACGCCGGCCGCGCGCCGCGATATTGCATTCCACCTGCATCCCTCGACGAACCTGCGCCTCGTGCGCGAGGAGGGTCCGCTCGTGATCGCGCGGGGCGAGGGCGTTTACGTGTACGACGACGAGGGCCGGCGCTACCTCGAAGGGATGGCGGGGCTGTGGTGCGCGTCGCTCGGCTTCTCCGAGCGGCGCCTTGCGGAGGCAGCCTATCGCCAGATGCTCGAGCTGCCCTTCTATCACAGCTTCGCCGGCAAGGTGCCGGCGATCTCGACGGAGCTCGCGGAGCGCCTGATCGGCATCGCGCCCGCCGGCATGGCGAAGGCGCTCTTCGCGAACTCGGGCTCGGAGGCGAACGACACGGCCGTCAAGCTCGCATGGTACGTCAACAACGGACTCGGCCGCCCGCGCAAGAAGAAGATCATTGCGCGCGAGCGCGCCTACCACGGCGTCACGGTCGCCACGGCGAGCCTCACCGGCCTCGCCTTCGCGCACACGGATTTCGATCTGCCGCTCACGCGATTCCTGCACGTCGATGCACCGTACCACTACCGCGGCGCACGGCCGGGCGAATCGGAGGAGGCGTTCGCCGCGCGCCTCGCCGATCAGCTCGAGCAGACGATCCTGCGCGAGGGACCGGACACGGTGGCGGCGTTCTTCGCCGAGCCGGTGATGGGCGCCGGAGGCGTCATCGTTCCGCCCGCGACGTACTTCGAGCGCATCCAGCCGATCCTGCGCAAGTACGATGTGCTCTTCGTCGTCGACGAGGTCATCTGCGGATTCGGCCGCACGGGCAACATGTTCGGGTCACAGACGTTCCAGCTTGCGCCCGACGTCGTGACGGTCGCGAAGGCGCTGTCCGCCGGCTACCTGCCGATTTCCGCGACGCTCGTCTCGAACGCCGTCTACGACGTGCTGCTCGCGCAAAGCGACCGGCTCGGCATCTTCGGCCACGGCTACACCTACTCGTCGCACCCGGTCCCGGCGGCCGTGGCGCTCGAGACGCTCAAGATCTACGACGAGCGCGACATCCTCGGCCACGTTCGACGCGTCGCGCCGCGCATGCAGGCCGCGTTGCGCGGCTTCGCCGACCATCCGCTCGTCGGCGACGCGCGCGGGCTCGGCCTGATCGGCGCCGCCGAGATCGTGCGCGACAAGGCGACGAAGCAGAGCTTCGACGCCAAGGTCGGCGTCGCCCCCTACCTCGTGCGCCGTGCGCAGCATCACGGAGTGATCCTGCGCAGCATGCCAGGCGACATCGTCGCCTTCTGCCCGCCGCTCATCGTCACCGAAGCCGAGATCGACGCGATGTTCGAAGGGTTTGCGCGGGCGCTCGACGACACGCTTGCGATGGTCCGCGAGAAAGGCCTCGCCTGACGTGCTTGCGGCGAGCGACGCGATCCGAGATCGCCCATGATTGCCAGCGCGCAGGCTTCGCGCCCGGGTACCGCATCCGAGCCGTCGGCGGCCGGCGTGCGGCAGCGTGAGACGGGCGACCGCGAGAAGATCGTCCGCTTCGTCGGCATCGACAAGACCTACGACGGCGTCACGCGCGTCGTCGACGGACTCGATCTCGACGTCCTGCGCGGCGAGTTCCTGACGCTCCTCGGGCCCTCAGGCTCCGGGAAGACGACGACGCTGATGATGCTCGCGGGCTTCGAGGCGCCGACCGCGGGCGAGATCCTGCTCGAGGGCCGAACGACCTCGTCGCTGCCGCCGCACAAGCGCGCGATCGGCGTGGTGTTCCAGAACTACGCGCTCTTTCCGCACATGAGCGTCGCGGAGAACATCGCCTTCCCGCTCTCGGTGCGCGGCCTCGCGGACGGCGAGATCGCACGCCGCGTCGCGCGCGCGCTCGACATGGTGCAGCTCGCGGGCTTCGGCGCGCGCCGGCCGGCGCAGCTGTCGGGAGGTCAGCAGCAGCGCGTCGCGGTGGCCCGCGCGCTGGTGTTCGAGCCCTCGCTCGTGCTGATGGACGAGCCGCTCGGCGCGCTCGACAAGCAGCTGCGCGAGCAGATGCAGCTCGAGCTGCGGCGGCTGCACGAGCGGCTCGGCGTCACGATGATCTACGTCACGCACGACCAGCACGAGGCGCTCACGCTGTCGGACCGGATCGCCGTGTTCCATCGCGGCCGCATCGAGCAGCTCGACCGTCCCGAACGGATCTACGAGCAGCCGGCCAACGCGTTCGTCGCGCGCTTCATCGGCGAGAACAACCGGCTCGACGGCCGCATCGAGCGCGTCGACGGCCTTGCATGCACCGTTCGCATCGCGGGCGACACGCTGGTGCAGGGCACGCTCGCCGCTCCGTTGCCGCCGGGCGCCGCGGTCACCGTCTCGCTTCGACCCGAGCGCGTGCAAATCGGCGCCGGGCTTCCTACAATCGGCGCGAACGGGCACCGCCGCGTCCCGGGCCGCCTGCGCGAGGTGATTTATCTCGGCGACCACGTGCGCGCGCGCGTGGCGCTGCCCGGCCACGGCGATTTCACGATCAAGCGCCCCATCGACGAGGCGCACCGGCTGCCGGCGAGCGGAGAGCCGGTCGAGCTCGCGTGGGCCCCGGAGCATTGCCGGGTCTTCGCGCGCGAGGACGTCGACAACGCCACATAGAGGAGAGGACATGCAGGCGAGATCATGGAAGATCGGGGCGCTCGCGCTGTGCGGGCTGGCGCTCGCCGGCGGTGCGGCCGCGCGCGACCTCACGGTCGTGTCGTGGGGCGGCGCATATCAGGATGCGCAGCGCGAGGCGTACTTCAAGCCGTTCATGCAAAAGACCGGCATCAAGATGAACGAGGAGAGCTGGGACGGCGGCGTCGGCACGCTTCGCGCCAAGATCCAGGGCGGCAACAACACCTGGGATGTCGTGCAGGTCGAGTCCGAGGAACTCCTGATCGGCTGCGAGGAGGGGCTCTACGAAAAGATCGACTGGGCCACGCTCGGCGGCAAGGACAAGTACATGCCGGACGCGGTGCACGACTGTGGTGTCGGGGCGATCGTCTACAGCTTCGTCCTCGCGTACGACGCCGACAAGATCAAGGGTGACGCTCCGAAGTCGTGGGCGGACTTCTGGAACGTGCAGAAATGGCCGGGCAAGCGGGCGCTCCGCAAGGGTCCCAAGACGACGCTCGAGATCGCGCTGATGGCGGATGGCGTCGCGCCGAAGGACGTCTACAAGACGCTCGCGACGCCGGCCGGCGTCGACCGCGCCTTCCACAAGCTCGACCAGCTGAAGGCGAACCTCGTCTGGTGGGAAAAGGGCTCGCAGCCCCCGCAACTGCTCGCCTCCGGGGAAGTCGCCATGACCGACGCGTACAACGGGCGCATCGCGGCGGCGAACGAGAAGGAGAAGAAGAACTTCAAGATCGTCTGGACGAACAATCTCTACACGATCGACTCCTGGGTGATCATGAAAGGCACGCCGAACAAGGCGGCCGCGGAGAAGTTCCTCGTCTTCGTGAACGACCCGCAGAACCAGAAGAATCTGCCGCCGAGGATTCCCTACGGGGTGACCGCCAAGGCGTCGACGGCCCTGATCGACAAGAGCGTGCTGCCGAATCTCGCCACGGCGCCGCAGAACATGGCGACGGCGCTGCCGATCAACGACAAGTTCTGGCTCGAGAACCTCGACAAGCTAAACCAGCGCTTCAACGCCTGGGTTGCCAAGTAGAGCAACGTCCGGACCGCGCGCGGCGAAGCCGGCGCTGCGCCGCGCGCTTTCGCGGAGCGCGCGCGCGGAGCAATGGCGTGCCGCGGCGCTCGTGCTGCCGCTTCTGCTGTTCCTGCTCGCGAGCTTCATCGCGCCGATTGGCGCGATGCTCGCGCGCGGCGTCTACGACGCGGATCTCGCGCGCATCCTGCCTCGCGTCTCGGCGCAGCTGCGCCGCTGGGACGGGCGCGGCCTGCCGCCGGACGGCGCCTTCGCGGCGCTGATCGACGACGTGCGCGCGGCGCGCGAGGCGGGGACGCTGGCGAGCGCCGCGACGCGTCTCAACTACGACGTCCCCGGCTTTCGCACGCTCCTCTTTGCGACCGGTCGCCGCCTGGCGGACCCGCTGGCCGCGCCGCCGCGCCAGGCGCTGATCGGCATCGACCCCAAATGGGGCGACCGGGAGACCTGGGCGGCGATCCGCCGTGCCGCGCATCCGCTCACCGATTTCTACCTGCTCGCGGCGCTCGACCTGCGTCGCGACGCCGATAACGCCATCACGCCCGCGCCCGCGGACGAGTCGGTGTTCCGCGCCATCCTGGCGCGCACGCTGTGGATCTCGGCGGTGGTCACGCTCGCATGCCTGGTGCTCGGCTATCCGGTGGCGCTCGTCATCGCGCGCGCGCCGCCGCGTCGCGCCGGCGTGCTGCTCTTTCTCGTCCTGCTGCCGTTCTGGACGTCGCTGCTGGTGCGCACCGTCGCGTGGGTGGTGCTGCTCCAGCGGGAGGGGATCCTGAACAACCTGCTCCTTTCGCTGCACCTGGTGCACGCGCCGCTGACCATGATCTTCAATCGCTTCGCGGTCTATGTCGCGATGGTGCACGTCCTGCTGCCGTTCATGGTGCTGCCCCTTTACGCCGTGATGAAGGGCATTCCGGCGACGTACACGCGCGCGGCGGCGTCGCTCGGCGCCGCGCCGTTCACGTCGTTTCGCCGCGTCTACCTGCCGCAAACGCTGCCCGGCATCGCGGCGGGATGCCTGATGGTCTTCATCCAGGCGCTCGGCTACTACATCACGCCGGCGCTCGTCGGGGGGGCCGAGGACCAGATGATCAGCTACTTCATCGCATTCTATGCGAGCCGCACCGTCAACTGGGGCATGGCCGCCGCGCTGTCGCTCATGCTGCTCGCGGCCACGCTCGCGCTCTACGCGGTGTACGACCGCCTGGTCGGTCTCGACCGGATGCGGCTCGGATGAGCGCCTGCAGGGGGAGGCCGGCTGCGAAGCGGTCGGCTTCGGGGGAGGTTCAGTGACCCCGTCGAACCTGACGCTCGGCCAGCGCGCGGCCCGTGTCGCACTGGCGTGCGTCACCGCGCTCGTCCTCGTGTTTCTGGTCGCGCCGATCGCCGTCATCGTCCCGCTGTCTTTCTCCTCCGGCTCGTTCTTCTACTACCCGCTTCCGGGCCTGAGCCTGCGCTGGTACCGCGATTTCTTCACGTCGTCGTTCTGGCTGCCGTCGGTGTGGAACAGCCTCATCGTCGGCACGTCGGCGACGTTGCTCGCGACGCTGCTCGGCACGCTGGCCGCGCTCGGCCTGTGGCGGGCGCGGTTCCCGCTGCGCGGGCTGTTGCTCGCGCTCCTGATCTCGCCGATGGTCGTTCCCGTCGTCATCGTGGCCGTCGGCGTCTATTTCGCGTTCGCGCCTCTCGGTCTCAACGACGGCTACGCGGGCCTGATCCTCGCCCATACCGCGCTCGCCGTGCCGTTCGTCGTGATCACGGTGCTCGCGACGCTGTCCGGGTTCGACCCCACGCTGCTTCGCGCGGCGGCGAGCCTCGGCGCGAGCCCGGTGCCGGCGTTCCGGCGCGTGATGCTGCCGCTGATCCTCCCCGGCGTGCTGGCGGGCAGCGTGTTCGCGTTCGCGACGTCGTTCGACGAGGTCGTCGTCGCGCTCCTGATCGCCGGCCCCGGTCAGCGGACGCTGCCGCGGCAGATGTTCGCCGGAATCAACGAGAACATCAGCCTGACGATCGCGGCGGCGGCGACGCTGCTGATCGCGCTCTCGATCGTGTTCATGGCGTTCGTCGCGTGGCTCACGCGACGCAGCCGCGGGCTGTCGCTGCGACGCTGACCAAACGAGGGCGCCGCGGTCCCGCCCGACGAGATGAAAGATGCATCGTCGAGGCATGACGATGCGCGTGCCGCGAGGAAGACGCATCCGGCGACAAACCCCGCATTGCGGAAGGGTACGACGTCGGTTGCGTATGCCCCCGATGTCCGATCAAGCGAAACGCGCGTACGCCGCCTGCCACGGGAGCGCGCGCTCGAAGGCCCGCGAAGCCTGCAGCACGCCGAAATCGTCGTGCATGCAGCCGACGATCTGCAATCCGACGGGCAGCCCAGCCGACGTGAAGCCGCACGGCACGGTGGCCGCCGGCTGCTGCGTCAGGTTGAACGGATAGGAGAACGAGGCCCAGCGCGTCCAATCGCTGCCGACGTCGCCGAGCGTCTCGGGCGCGAGGCGACCCGCGGTGAAGGGTGCGACGGCGACCGTCGGCGTCACCAGGTAGTCGTAGGTGGCGTGGAATTCGCGCAGCGCCGCGCCGAGCGCGCCGCGCGCAGCGATCGCCGTGAGGTAGTCGTCGAGCGTCAACGCGGTGGCGTCCCGCGCGATGCGCGCGAGCCCCGGGTCGATCAGGTCGCGCTTCCCGGCGGGAATGCCCCGCACGGCGTTGTAGCAGCCGATCCACCAGTGTGTCTTGAAGATCGCGTGCACGTCGGGAAGCGGCGGATCGACCTTGTCGATGATCGCCCCCGCGTCGGCGAGGACGCGCACCGCCTCGGCCGTGACCCTCGCGACTTCGGGCTCGACGTCGAATCGGCCGAGCGCGGGCGACCACGCGACGCGCCGCCCGGCGATGCCGTCGTCGAGGCCTCGCAGGTAATCACGCGGGTCGTACGGCAGCGAATGCCAATCGCGCGGATCGGGTCGCGATATCGCGTTCAGCATGAGCGCGGCGTCGCCGACGGTGCGCGTCATCGGCCCCAGATGTGCGACGGTGCCCGTTGGCGACAACGGCCACGCGGGCACGCGGCCGAAGCTGGGCTTGAGACCGAAGACGCCGCAGAACGACGACGGCACGCGAATCGATCCCCCGCCGTCGGTGCCGACGTGCAGCGCGCCCATGCCCGTCGCGGCCGCGATGGCGGCGCCGCCCGAGCTGCCGCCGGGCGTCATCGCGGGGTTCCAGGGATTGCGCGCGATGCCGGTGAGCGGGCTGTCGGTGACCGCTTTCCAGCCCATCTCGGGGGTCGTCGTCTTGCCGAGGATGATCGCGTTGGCCTCGCGCAAGCGCGCGGTCGCCGGCGCGTCGACCGTCCACGGGCCGGCGGGATCGACGGTGCGCGATCCGCGCAGCGTCGGCATGCCACGCGTCAGGACGAGATCCTTGATCGTGACGGGAACGCCATCGAGCGCACCCTGCGGCGCACCGCGCTGCCAGCGTGCTTCCGACGCGCGCGCCGCGGCGAGCGCGGCATCCGCATCGAGATGGACGAACGCGTTGTGCGCTGCCTGGTGCCGGTCGACTTGTGCGAGGCACGCGCGCACGGCTTCGACCGGCGACGCCTGTTTGTGGCGATAGAGCTCGACGAGCTCGAGCGCGGGAGTGAGGGCGAGATCGGACATCGCTGCCGGTGCTCTCGGCCGATGCTGCGTCAGGTCAATGCTGCGTGAAGTTGCTGATGCCGCCGATGTCGGTCCAGCACGTCACGAGCACGGGGTACGGATCGCCGGCGCGCCACGCGGCCTTCCACGCGTTCGGCACGACGTCGTAGTTCGTCGAGCCGATCGCATGCGCGATGATCGCGGCAGGGCCGAGGCGGCGGTTGATCTCGGCCTTGCACAGGTGATCCTCGCGAAACAGCCAGCCGGCCGCCGCGACGACGGCGATGACGACGGCGACCTTGATCGCGCGGGTGAACTCCATGCGGCGATTATCGCATCGGCGTTGTGCGGAAATGCAAGCGCGGTCCACCGCTTTCCGGCAGGCGCGAGGCACCGCGTTGCATCAGTCGCCATCGAACTGCGCCGCCGTGTAGGAGAAGAAATCGCGGCCCGCCGGCATCAGCTCGGAGACGAATGCGAAATCCTTCATGTCCGTCATCCGCATCGGATAGAGGATCCCGTCGAGGTGGTCGCACTCGTGCTGCAGGAGCATGGCGTGATAGCCGCGCGCGGTTCGCGTCTCGGTCTTCCCGGCCGGCGTCGTGTAGGTAAGCCGTATCTCGTTGTAGCGCGGCACGCTTCCATAGAGGTTCGGCAGCGACTGGCAGCGCTCCCAGATCGGGCGTTTCTCGCCGGAGAGCGCCTCGAGCACCGGATTGATGAGCGTGGTCCACGGCACCGGCTGCTGCCGCGCGCCCGCGGGGATTCGGTGCGGCGGCACGCGGTACACGACCACCCGCAAGTTCACGCCGATCTGCGGCGCGGCGAGACCGTTGCCGTCGACCGACTCGATCGTGTCGAGCAGGTCGTCGATGAGCCGGGCGACCTCGGG
>JBLMWW010000291.1:0-3316 GCA_050257435.1 Rudaea sp. | reverse complement strand
CGATGTGGGCGCTGCTCGAGGAGTTGCGCGGCGAGCGGCGCACGGGACGCTCGGCGCGGATGCTCTTCGAGGTGCTGGGCGACATCTGGGTCGTCGGGCGCAACCCCTACCTGCAGGACGATCTGCTCGACAATCCGCGCCGGCGCAGGCTCCTCGTCGAGGCGCTGCATCATCGCCTGAGCGAGATCGACAGGCGTCGCGCGGCGAGCGCCGAGGCCGATGCCGGGCGCGACGCCAAGGTGGCGCGGCTGATCGGCGCCGCGCGTGCTGCCGTCGACGCGTTCTCCGCGTCGTTTCCCGAGACCGCGGCGCTGCGCAAGCGCGTGCTGCGCATGCTCGGCCGCCATACGCGCCGCGACAACATCCGCTTCGACGGCATGGCGCGCGTCTCGCACGTGACCGACGCGACGGACTGGCGCGTCGAATACCCGTTCGTCGTGCTGCATCCGGATACCGAGGGCGAGGTGCGCGACCTGGTCCGAGGATGCATCGAGCTCGGCCTCACGATCATCCCGCGCGGCGGCGGCACCGGTTACACGGGCGGGGCGATTCCGCTCGACCCGCGTGCGGCGGTGATCAACACCGAGAAGCTCGAGCGCATGTCGACCGTCGAGTCGATCGTCCTGCCCGGGCACGGGCAGCCGACGCCGACGCTCGAATGCGGCGCGGGCGTCGTCACCAAGCGCGCGATGGACGTTGCGGACGCGCACGGCCTCGTGTTCGCGTGCGACCCGACCTCGGCGGATGCCTCGTGCATCGGCGGCAACGTCGCGATGAACGCGGGCGGCAAGAAGGCGGTGCTGTGGGGGACCGCGCTTGACAACCTCGTGTCCTGGCGGATGGTCACGCCCGATGCGCAATGGCTCGAGGTCGTGCGGCTCGACCACAACCTGGGCAAGATCCACGATGCAGCGCAGGCGTCGTTCGAGCTGCGCTGGCTCGGCGACGATGGCACGAGCGTCGTGCGCACGGAGACGCTGACGATCCCCGGCGCGCGCTTTCGCAAGGCCGGCCTCGGCAAGGACGTCACGGACAAGTTTCTCGCCGGGCTACCCGGCGTGCAGAAAGAGGGATGCGACGGCATCATCGTGAGCGCACGCTTCGTGCTGCACCGGATGCCGCCCGCGATCCGCACGTTCTGCCTCGAATTCTTCGGCGAGGCGCACGAGTCGACGCCCGCGATCGTCGAGATCAAGCGGTTCCTCGACGATATCGCGAATGCCGAAGGTGATGCGCGCGTGCGGCTCGCCGGCCTCGAGCATCTCGATGCGCGCTACGTGAAGGCGGTCGGCTACTCGACGAAGGCGAAGCGGCACGGCCGGCCGAAGATGGTGCTGATCGGCGACATCGTCGGCGAGTACGACGACGCCGTCGCGAAGGCGGCGTCGCAGGCGATCCGCATCGCGAACGCGCGCGGCGGCGAGGGCTTCGTCGCCGTGTCGCCCGAGACGCGCAGGAAGTTCTGGCTCGATCGCTCGCGCACGGCGGCAATCGCGAAGCACACGAACGCGTTCAAGATCAACGAGGACGTCGTCATCCCGCTGGCGCGGCTCGGCGACTACACCGACGGCGTCGAGCGGCTCAACATCGAGATGTCGATCGGAAACAAGCTCGTGCTGGCCGATCGGCTCGCCGAGTTCCTCGCCGATCCGGATCCCGGCCATCTGTGGCGCCCCGAGAGCGAGGCGCGGCCCACCGACGAGCAGCTTTCGGCCGTCCTCGACGAGGCGCGCGCGCTCGTGGCGGGGGTGCGCACGCGCTGGCAGGACCTGCTCGACCGCATCGACGCGACGTTTCGCGACCTGCAGGGCCACCGCATCGTCGTCTCGTGGAAGGACGAGCTCAGGGCGCCGCTCGAGGCGCTCTTCGCCGGCCGCACGTTCGCGCCCCTGCTTGCCGCCTGCCTGGAGATCCACGCGCAGGTGCTGCGAAGCCGCGTCTTCGTCGCACTGCACATGCATGCCGGCGACGGCAACGTGCACACGAACATCCCCGTCAACTCGGACGACTACGGGATGCTGCGGCAGGCGAACGCCGCGGTCGGGCGGATCATGGCGCTGGCGCGCGAGCTCGGCGGCGTCATCTCCGGCGAGCACGGCATCGGCATCACCAAGCTCGCGTTCCTGACCGACGAGGAGCTCGCGCCGTTCGCCGGCTACAAGCAGCGCGTCGATCCGCTCGGCCGCTTCAATCGCGGCAAGCTGCTGCGCACCGCGGCGGCGCCCGGCGACCTCACCAACGCCTACACGCCTTCCTTTTCGTTGATCGGGCACGAGAGCCTGATCCTCGAGCAGAGCGCGGTCGGCGACATCGCCAATTCCATCAAGGACTGCCTGCGCTGCGGCAAGTGCAAGGCGCCGTGCGCCACGCATTCGCCGCGCGCGAACCTGCTCTACAGCCCGCGCAACAAGATTCTCGCGACGTCGCTCTTGACCGAGGCGTTCCTCTACGAGGAGCAGACGCGGCGCGGCGTATCGCTGCGCCATTTCGACGAGTTCGGCGACGTCGCCGACCACTGTACGATCTGCCACAAGTGCCTCAATCCCTGCCCGGTCGACATCGACTTCGGCGACGTCTCGATCGCGATGCGCAATTTTCTGCGCCGGGAGGGCAGGCGCCGCTTCAATCCCGGCACCGCGGCATCGATGTTCTTCCTGAACGCGAGCGACCCGGCGGCGATCCGGCTCGCGAAGACGTTCCTGATCGATATCGGCTATCGCGCGCAGCGCCTGGCCTACGCCGTGGCCAGGAGGACGGGGCTCGCGCGTGCGCAGACGGCGCATCCGCCGGCGACGACCGGAGGGACGCCGGTGAAGGCGCAGGTGATCCACTTCGTCAACAAGCCGATGCCCGCCGGCGTGCCCAGGCGCACCGCGCGCGCGCTGCTCGACGTCGAGGACCCCACGATCGTCCCGATCATTCGTGATCCGGCGAAAGCGAACGACGATGCGGACGCCGTCTTCTACTTCCCGGGGTGTGGCTCCGAGCGGCTCTTCTCGCAAGTCGGCCTCGCGACGCAGGCGATGCTCTACCACGTCGGCGCGCAGTGCGTGCTGCCGCCCGGCTACCTATGCTGCGGCTATCCGCAGACGGCCGCCGGCAACCACGACCGGGGCGAGCAGATCGTCACCAGCAACCGGGTTCTCTTCCATCGCGTCGCGAACACGCTCAACTATCTCGACATCAGGACGGTGATCGTCTCGTGCGGCACGTGCCTCGACCAGCTCGAGAAGTACGAGTTCGAGAAGATCTTCCCCGGTTGCCGGCTGCTCGACATCCACGAGTACCTGCACGAGAAGGGCGTTGCGCTCGACGG
>JBLMWW010000290.1:0-7489 GCA_050257435.1 Rudaea sp. | reverse complement strand
CAGACTCGAATTTCCCCCGGAAAATTCGAGTCTGACCCCGATTCTCGAGTCTGCCCCGATCTATCGGGTATTTTCATTCGACGCGATAGTTGGGCGCTTCCTTGACGATCTGCACGTCATGGACGTGCGACTCGCGGATGCCGGCCGACGTGATCTCGACGAACTCGGCGCGCGTCGACAGGTCGTGGATCGTCGGGCAGCCGCAGTAGCCCATCGCAGCGCGGAGCCCGCCCATCAGCTGCTGGATCACGTTGCCGAGCGGGCCCTTGTACGGCACGCGGCCCTCGATGCCCTCGGGGACGAGCTTCTCCGCCGCGCCTTCGCCTTCGGCGTCCTGGAAGTAGCGGTCCGAGCTGCCCTGCTGCATCGCGCCGATCGAGCCCATCCCGCGATAGCTCTTGTACGAGCGGCCCTGATAGAGCTCGATGTCGCCGGGCGATTCCTCGGTGCCCGCCAACAGGCTGCCGAGCATCACCGCCGATGCGCCGGCGGCGATCGCCTTCGCGATGTCGCCGGAATAGCGTATGCCGCCGTCGGCGATCAGCGGGATCTCGCGCGACGCAAGCCCCGCCAGCGCGTCCTGGATCGCCGAGATCTGCGGCACGCCCACGCCCGCGACGATGCGCGTCGTGCAGATCGAGCCGGGACCGATGCCCACCTTCACGCCGTCGGCGCCGTGGTCGGCGAGCGCCGCGGCCCCCGCCGCCGTGGCGACGTTGCCGCCCACGACCTGCACCTGCGGATAGCGCTTCTTCACCCACTCGACACGATTGAGCACGCCCTGCGAATGGCCGTGCGACGTATCGACGACGATGACGTCGACACCGGCGCCGACCAGCGCCTCGACGCGCGCCTCGGTGTCGTCGCCCGTCCCGACGGCGGCGCCCACCCGCAGGCGCCCGAGATCGTCCTTGCACGCCATCGGATGCTCGGTCGCCTTCAGGATGTCCTTCACGGTGATGAGCCCGCGCAGCTCGCGCTGGGAATTGAGGACCAGCACGCGCTCGAGCCGGTAGCGATGCATGAGCGCCTTCGCGGTCTCGAGCTCGGTGCCTTCGGGCACCGTCACCAGCTTCTCGGCCGGCGTCATGATTTGCGACACGGGTTGATCGAGATTGGTCTCGAACCGCAGGTCGCGATTGGTGACGATGCCGACGACTCTCCTCCCGTCGACGACCGGCAGCCCGGAGATTCGGTATTGCTGGGTCAGCGCGAGCACCTGGCGCACCGACATCGTCGGCGGAATCGAGATCGGGTCCTTCACGACGCCGCTCTCGAAGCGCTTCACCTTCGCCACCTCGGCCGCCTGGCGCGCCGGTGGCATGTTCTTGTGCACGATGCCGAGGCCGCCTTCCTGCGCGATCGCGATGGCAAGCCTGGCGTCGGTCACGGTGTCCATCGCCGCCGACAGGAGCGGGACGTTGAGCGTGATCGTGCGGGTGAGCCGGGTGACGAGGGAAACGTCGCGGGGAACGACGGTGGAGTGGGCGGGAACGAGCAGGACGTCGTCGAAAGTCAACGCCTTGCGAACGACACGCATCGAGTTCTCCTCGGTCGCAAAAACCGATTATACCCGTGCGTACGAGAGGGCCTTGCAGGAACCGTCGCGGCAGCGCGACAGCAAGCGGCGCTCCCGCCGCCTCGGCCGCTCGTCGGATTGACGGGCGGCGCCGCGGCGGGTTAACTTGCCAATGTCATAAAACCGATCCCGGGGCCCCGATGGCGCGACTCACGCTGACGGCGTTCGCGGTCGCGCTCCTCGCCGGCACGTACGGCGCGGCGGCGAGCGCAGCGCTCTACAAATGGACCGACGCGAACGGCCGCGTCGTGTATTCCGACCAGCCGCCGCTCGGCGCGGTCAAGACCGAGCAATTGCGCGGCGCGCCGCCGCCCGCCAACCCGAACGCCGCCAAGGAGCTGGCACAGCGCGAAGCCGAGTTCAAGAAGCGCCAGGCGGACGCCGCCAAGACGGAGGAGAAGGCCGGCAAGGACCACGCGAACGCGGCGCAGCATGCCGAGGCCTGCGCCCAGGCGCGGGGCCAGCTCAAGCAGCTCGCCGAAAGCCAGCTCGCCATCTATCGCTACAACGAAAAGGGCGAGCGCGAGGTGCTGGACGACGATGCGCGCGCCCGCGAGGTCGCCAAGATCAACGCCTGGATGCGCGACAGCAAGTGCTGACGGCGCGATGGCGCCGCCCGCGCTATTGCGATGCCTTCTTCTCGAGCGCGGCCTGGTTGATCTTCACTTCGGTGTCGGCCTTGAGGCTCGCGAGATAGGCCTCCATCAGCTCGCGGCCGATCTCGCTGCCCACGCGCGCTGACGCCGCCTGCAACTTCGCCTGGTCGGGCGCGGGCGGCGCGATCACCTTGTCGATGCGGTAGATCGCGTAACCGCCGCGCTCGTTCAGCGCTCCGACGTACGCGGGCAGCTTGTGCTCGTCCGCGCCGAAGATCTTCTTGAGCGCCTCCGGCGTGAATCCCGGCTGCACCTGGTTGCGCCCGAGCGTCACCGGCTTGTCGAACGCCACGCCGGCGTCCCTGCCCTGCGCGAGCAGCGCGAGCTTTTCCTCGCCCGCCTTCCGCGCCATCTCGCTCGCGCGCTGGCGCGTGAGCATCTTGCGGATCTCGTCCTGCACGTCGGCGAGCGGCTTCGGCGCGGCCGGCTTGTACTCGATGATGCGCCCGGCCATCAGCGCGTTGGGGCCGACCTCGATCGCCTCGGTGTTGCGCTTGCCCTGGATCGATTCTGGCGAGAACAGCGCCTCCACGAACTTCGCGTTGCCCATCGCCAGCGCCTGCACCTCGGGCCGCGTGACGAACTGCGTCGTCTCCACCTTGAGATCGAGCGCCTTCGCGGCGCCGGCGAGCGAGTCCGCCTGCTCGTAGACGAGGTTCTGGAACTGGTCGGCGGCAGCGGCGAACTTCTGCGCGGCTTTCTGGCGCTTGAGGTCGGCCTCGATGCGGCCCTTGACCTCGTCGAAGCTCTGCACGTGCGCGGGCGTGATGCCGGTCACCTTGATGACGTGATAGCCGAAGTCGGTTTGCACCGGGCCGACGATGTCACCGACCTTCGCTTCGAACACCGCATCCTCGAACGGCTTCAGCATCGCGCCGCGGCTGAACGAGCCGAGGTCGCCGCCCTGTGCGGACGAGCCCGGGTCCTGCGAATACGTCTTCGCGAGCTCCGCGAACGAATCGGGGTTCGCGCGCGCCTTGGCGAGCACCTCTTCCGCCTTCTTCCTGGCCGCGGCCTTGTCCGCATCGCTCGCGCCGGGCTTCACCGCGATCAGGATGTGCGACGCCCGCCGCTCCTCGTTCGTCCGGTATTGCGTCGAATTCGCCTCGTACGCCTGCTTGAGCTCGGCCGGGTCGATCTTGATTTGCGCCGCGATCGCGTCCTGGGTGAGCAGCAGGTACTCGATCTTGGCGACCTCGGGTGTCTCGAACGCCTTCGGGTTCTTGTCGTAGTACGCCTTGATGTCCGCGTCCGTGACCTGCACCGATTTCTCGAACGGCTCGGCGGGGACCTGCGCCGCCGCGACCTCGCGCTTCTGGTCGAGCAGCGCGAGGTAGTGCTGCACCGACGACTGGGCGGCGATGCTGCCGGTGACGATCGGGTCCTGCAGCGGCGAGAGGACGAGCTCACCGCGCACGCGCTGCTCGAAGGCGAGCGGCGACATGCCCTGCGCCGCGAGCACCTCGCGATACTTGTCGGTCGAGAACTTGCCGTTCTCCTGGAACGGAGGCAGCCCGGCGATGAACTGCGCGAGTTGCGTATCGGTGACGCGGAAGCGGCCGGCACGCGCCTCGTTCTCGAGCAGCCGCTGGTTGACGAGCTGGTCGAGGAGCGCGTAGCGGACCTCGGGATTGTCGAACACGGACGGGTCGAAGTTGCCGCCGAGCGCCTGGCGCATCCGCTGCTGCTGCTCGCGCAGCGCCTCGTCGAAGTCCGCCTGCGAGATCTTGTTCTTGCCGACCGTCGCGACGCTCTGCCCGCTGTCGCCGCGGCGGAAATAGTAGTCGACGCCGAAGAACGCGAACGGCAGCGCAATCAGCGCGAGGATGAGTTGCGCGAACAGCTTGTGCTTGTGGACGAGATCGAACATGCCTCGGACTCTTGCGATCGCATCATGAAAAAGGGCGAACTCGCGTTCGCCCTTGCAGGTGTTGGCGGAGTGGACGGGACTCGAACCCGCGACCCCCGGCGTGACAGGCCGGTATTCTAACCAACTGAACTACCACTCCGGATACCGCCTACCGCTTCCCGCGCTGCCGCCGCGCCCGGCGCGGTGGTGGGTGCTGACGGGATCGAACCGCCGACATTCGCCTTGTAAGGGCGACGCTCTACCAGCTGAGCTAAGCACCCGGAAAATCGGGGTCAGGGACGTATTCCCGGGCACCGCCGGTCGCATGCGGTGCTGCTTCGGAGATACGTTTCTGACCCCGATTTTTCCGGCGGACGCGAATCCGGCGAAAATAATCAGTTTAACGCATCCTTCAGCGCTTTTCCAGCGCGGAACTTGGGCACCTTGCCGCCCTTGATATTGATCGTATCGCCGGTGCGCGGATTGCGGCCCGCACGCGGGCTTCGCTTGCCGACGTAAAACGAGCCGAATCCGACGAGCGTGACGATGTCGCCCTTGCGCAGCGACGTCTTGATCGCGCCCACCGTCGCGTCGAGCGCGCGCCCCGCGGCGGCCTTGGAAATGTCGGCATGGCGCGCAATCGCGTCGATCATCTCGGATTTGTTCACGAAAGTCCTTTCGAGGAAGGTGGAATGCGGCGCCGCGCAAGCGCCGCGGCGTCTTTGAATGCGTGCGCGCAGCGATGTCGCGCGCGGAGGGGACTTTATAGTCCTCGCGTTTTCGCGGTGTCAAGACTTCCGCGACGTGCGTTCAACGCGCGATCGTCGTGCATCGACAAACGGGCGGGCGAGTCGCCTCGCCCGCCCGCGCTGCTCGTCGAAACGCGCTTCAGTGCTTGATGACGGCGCTCTTGTCGTCGGCCGCCGGCGCGGGCGGCACGCTCGTCTCGGGCTTCTCGACATCGTCGGGCGTGGGCGTCGGCTGCCGCTCGAGCGCGCGCTCCAGCACCTGCTCGATCCAGCGCACCGGATGAATGTCGAGCTTGTTCTTGATCTCGTCCTGAATCTCCACGAGGTCCTTCACGTTCTCCTCGGGAATCAGCACCGTCTTGATGCCGCCGCGGCCGGCGGCGAGCAGCTTCTCCTTCAAGCCGCCGATCGGCAGCACCTCGCCGCGCAACGTGATCTCGCCCGTCATCGCGACGTCGCAGCGCACCGGAATGCCGGTCAGCGTCGACACCATCGACGTCGCGATCGCCGTGCCGGCCGACGGCCCGTCCTTGGGCGTCGCGCCCTCGGGCAGGTGGATGTGCAGGTCGGTCTTCGTGTAGAACTCCGGCGCGATGCCGAGCTGCTTCGAGCGATGACGCACGACGGACAGCGCCGCGGCGATCGACTCGTTCATCACGTCGCCGAGCTTGCCGGTGGACGTCGTCTTGCCCTTGCCCGGCAGCGCCACGGACTCGATCGTCAGCAGGTCGCCGCCCACTTCGGTCCACGCGAGGCCGGTGACCTGGCCCACCTGGTTCTTGCGCTCCGCGATGCCGTACGTGAAGCGGCGCACGCCGAGGTATTTGTCGAGGTTCTTCGAGTTCACCTCGACCGGCCCGCGTCCCTTGCGCGCCTTGCCTTCGCTCTGCCTGAGGAGCAGGCCCTTCACGACCTTGCGACAGATCTTGCTGATGTCGCGCTCGAGGTTGCGCACGCCGGCTTCGCGCGTGTAATAGCGCACGATGTCGCGCAGCGCGCTTTCGGCGACGTGCAGCTCCTCGGGCTTGAGGCCGTTGTTCTTGATCTGCTTCGGCAGCAGGTACTGCTTCGCGATGGCGATCTTCTCGTCCTCGGTGTAGCCCGAGAGGCGGATCACCTCCATCCGGTCGAGGAGCGGCGCCGGTATGTTCATCGTGTTCGCCGTCGCGACGAACATCACGTCGGAAAGGTCGTATTCGACCTCGACGTAGTGGTCGACGAACGTGTTGTTCTGCTCGGGATCGAGAACCTCGAGCAGCGCCGACGACGGGTCGCCGCGGAAGTCCTGCCCCATCTTGTCGACTTCGTCGAGCAGGAACAGCGGGTTGCGCACGCCGACCTTCGACATGTTCTGCAGGATCTTGCCGGGCATCGAGCCGATGTACGTGCGGCGATGGCCGCGGATCTCGGCTTCGTCGCGCACGCCGCCGAGGCTCATGCGCACGAACTTGCGGTTCGTCGCCTTCGCGATCGACTGGCCGAGCGAGGTCTTGCCGACGCCGGGCGGGCCGACGAGGCAGAGGATCGGGCCCTTCAGCCGGTCGACACGCTGCTGCACGGCGAGGTACTCGACGATGCGCTCCTTGACCTTCTCGAGCCCGTAATGGTCGGCGTCGAGCACCTTGACGGCGTTGGCGAGATCCTTGCTGATCTTGCTCTTCTTGCGCCACGGCAGGGCGAGCAGCGTGTCGACGTAGTTGCGCACCACGGTGGCTTCCGCCGACATCGGCGACATCATGCGCAGCTTCTTCAACTCCGCGATGGCCTTGGCCTCGGCCTCCTTCGACATCTTGGCGGCCTTGATCTTCTTCTCCATCTCCTCGAGGTCGGCGTTCTCGTCGCCCTCGCCGAGCTCCTTCTGGATCGCCTTGACCTGCTCGTTCAGGTAGTACTCGCGCTGGCTCTTCTCCATCTGCCGCTTCACGCGGCCGCGGATGCGCTTTTCGACCTGGAGGATGTCGACCTCGCCCTCGAGGACGCCGAGCAGGTGCTCGAGGCGCTTGCCGACGTCGCTCATCTCGAGGATCTGCTGCTTCTGCTCGAGCTTGAGCGGCAGGTGCGCCGCGATCGCGTCGGCGAGGCGGCCGCCATCGTCGATGCCCGACATGGACGTCAGGATCTCCGGCGGGATCTTCTTGTTGAGCTTG
Organism: Rudaea sp.; assembly: GCA_050257435.1. Lineage (GTDB taxonomy): Bacteria > Pseudomonadota > Gammaproteobacteria > Burkholderiales > Casimicrobiaceae > VBCG01. The sequence continues at coordinate 509 of JBLMWW010000290.1, read as the reverse complement.
ACGTACGAATCGAACTGCGTGAGGAGCGCGCGGCGCATCGCCTCGACCTCGTGCGCGACCCCCGGATCGCCCGGCAGCGGCTGCGCGTGCGCGGCAAGGTAGTCGCCGAGTTCCTCGATGCTGCGGATGTGCGCGCGTTGCGTGCCCTCGACCAGCACCTTCACGGTGCCGTCGGGCAGCTTCAGCATCTGCAGGACGGTCGCGACGCTGCCGATGTCGTAGAGGTCGGCGGCGGTCGGATCGTCCTTCGCCGCCTGCTTCTGGGCGACGAGCAGAATGTGCTTGCCGGCGTCCATGGCGACGTCGAGCGCCTTGATGGACTTCGGGCGGCCCACGAAGAGCGGGATCACCATGTGCGGGAACACGACGACGTCGCGCAACGGAAGCAGCGGAAGCGTCGTGAGGCCGGTCGGAAGGGATGTGTCGTTGGGCATGCTTGCCTCGGGTGGGTGAGTCACCGGTCAAAATGGGGCCGGCGACCGGTGCTGTCAAGCCGACAGGGTAACCGG
>JBLMWW010000289.1:0-6433 GCA_050257435.1 Rudaea sp. | reverse complement strand
CTCGTGAGCCCGGCCTCCGTCGCGCTCGTCGGCGCCTCGGAGCGCGAGGGCTCGCTCGGCCGCGTCGTCTACGAAAACCTGCTCGCCGGCGGCTTCGCGGGCCCGATGTACGCGGTCAATCCGCGCCACGCGTCGGTGCTGCGACAACGTGCGTTCTCGACGTTGCAGGCGATCGGGGCGCCGGTCGATCTCGCGATCATCGCCACGCCGCAGGGCGCCGTCGCACAGGTTCTCGAAGACGCTTCGGCGGCGCGCGTCAAGGTCGCGGTCGTCATGACCTCGCCGAGCGCGATCGACAGCGAGGCGGCGCGCCGGTGGTCCGATGACGTCGCGGCCGCTGCGAGGCGCAACGGGATTCGCATCGTCGGTCCCGGCGCGCTCGGCGTGATTCGTCCCGGCGCGGGGCTCAATGCCACGTATTGCGCGCCGTCGGCGTTGCCGGGACGCCTCGCGCTGATCGCCCAGTCGGGCGCCGTCGCCACCGCGATGCTCGATTTCGCGACGCCGCTCGGCATCGGCTTCTCCAGCGTCATCTCGGTGGGCGGCGCGATCGACGTCGGCTTCGGCGAGCTTCTCGACCTGCTGCTGATCGACCCGCAAACCGACGGCATCGTGCTGCACGCGGAGGAGATCACCGACGCCCGCGGCTTCGTCTCGGCGCTGCGCGCCGCCGCACGCACGAAGCCGGTCGTCGTCCTCAAGGCCGGGCGATCGCTCGAGGCGCCGGCGACGATCCCGCCCGACGACGTCGTCGACGCCGCGCTCATGCGCTCGGGCACCGTGCGCGTGAAGACGTACATGCAGCTCTTCGCCGCGGCCCGCATCCTCGCGCGCGGCCGCATACCGCAGGGCGACCGCCTCGCCATCGTCTCCAACGGCCGGGGACCGGGTGTGCTCGCGGCGGACAGCGCGGCCGACCGGCGGCTCGAGCTAGCGCGCTTCACCGAGGCGACGGCGCGCAAGCTCGATGCGCTGCTCGAGGACGACGCGCCGCGCACCAGTCCGATCGACGTGCATGGCGATTCGCCGCCGTCCCGGCTGGCGGAGGCGGTCGGCATTGCCCTCGACGATCCCAACGTCGACGCCGTCGTCGCGCTCCACGTCCCGCGCCCCGTGCAGACCGGGGTTGCCGCCGCGCGCGCGCTCGCCGACGTGGCTCGGGCGAGCACCAAGCCGATCCTCGGCGCGTGGCTCGGCGCGATCGACCGCAAGGAGGTGCACGACGCGCTCGACGCGGGCCGCATCGCCAACTTCTATACGCCGGAAACCGCCGTCGAGGCGTTGTCGTTTCTCGCCGAGTATCGCAACAACCAGGCGTTGCTGCTGGAAGTGCCGCCGCCGCAACCCGAGCCCGTGCCGCCCGACCTGGCGCCGCTCGAAACCCTGCGCGTCGCGCTGGTCGATTCGGCGCGCAGCGAGCTTACGTGCGGCGAGACGGCGCAGCTCCTGGCGGCCTTCGGCCTTGGCAAGTACGCGGTGGTCGACTCGCTCGCGGCGGCACGACGGGCGTCGGCGAAGTTGCACTTTCCGGTGTATCTCGAACGCGACGCGATCGATACGAGATCGGGCGCGCGCGTCGCGCGCAACGGGCGCGCGTTGACGCGTGCGTGGGAGGACGTAGCCGGAGCGAGCATCGACACGGCCACCGATGATCCGCCCCCACGCATCGTCGTGCGCGAGGCGCCGCGCGATCATGGCGACGCGACGCTTGCCCTCGGCATCGCCACCGATCGACGGTTCGGGCCGGTGCTCTTCGTGCGCCCGGCCGGCGCGAACGCGCCCGTCCAGCGGCGCGCGTTGATGCTCGCACCGCTCAATGCGCGTCTTGCGTCCGACCTCGTCGCGCAGGCGGGCGGCGCCCCCGAGGGACTGAAGGCCGGCGTTCTCGATGCGCTCGTCGATGCGCTGACGCGCCTCTCGGCGCTCGCGTGCGCGCTGCCCTGGGTCGTGACGCTCGAGCTCGACCCCGTCGTCGTGAGCGGGCGACGCCTCGTCGTCGGCGGCGCACGGATCGACGTCGATCCACGAAGAAAGCTCATGCGCGGCTATCCGCACATGGCCATCCACCCGTATCCGGTGGAGTTGATCGGCGACGTCACGCTCGCCGACGGGACGGTCCTGCACGTGCGTGCGATCCGGCCCGAGGACGCGGCGCTCGAGCAGGAGTTCGTGAACGGGCTTTCCGAGCAGTCACGCTACTACCGCTTCTTCTATCGCCTGAATGCGCTCACGCCTGCGATGCTCGCCCGGTTCACCCAGGTCGATTACGACCGCGAGCTCGCGCTCGTCGCCCTGGCGGACACTGCCGGCGCGCCGGCCTTCGTCGGGGTGGCGCGTTACATCGCGAATCCCGACCGCACGAGCGCCGAATTCGCGGTCGTCGTCGCGGATGCCTGGCAGCGCCGCGGCGTCGCACGCATCCTGATGCGCGGCTTGATCGTGTGCGCGAAGCGGCGCGGCTTCTCCCACCTGTCGGGCTCGATACTGCGCGCCAACGAGCCGATGATCGCGTTCGTCCGCTCGCTCGGTTTCGCGATCGAGGACGATCCCGAGGACACGGCGCAGGTATGGGCGACGCTGCCTCTCACGTAGCGGCGGCCGCGGCGTCAAGACGCCTTTTTGTGCGTGGCGAAAGCAAGACGCCCCGTAAACCGGGGCGTCTTGAGCGAGGGCATGAGCGCGCGCCGGCGCGCGAAGTCAACCGCGGCGCAATGCGCGGAGGGCAAGTGCCGCGAGCGCGAGCATCATCAACGCAAGGAGCGCGTCCGACGATGTCGGAACGGGGATCGGTGCGGCGACCGGCCCGGGCGGCGGCCCGCCGCTGACCGCGACGGTCACGCTAAACGAGCCGCTGTTGTTGAACCAGCCGAAGCCGTCGGACGTACCCAGGAAGAGACGGGTCGCACCCGCCGGCACGACGAACGTCTGAACCGAACCCGTTCCCGTACCGGTCAGCCCGTCTCCGATGAAAAAGGCCTGCTTGAGTCCCGGGCTCAGCGTGGTGAAGCTCGTCCCCATGCCCGATCCGCTGAAATCGAGGTCGGCGGGCGCGGGCGTGGACGTGGGCAGGCTGCTGTCCAGGAAAACTCCGACCAGCGCATTGATCGGCCAAGTGGCTCCCGCGATCCCGTTGTTCGGGCTCGTCGTGAAGACGCTGCCGCCGTCCGGCGACAACGTCGGCGGCGCACCCGTGTTGTCCACGCCGCCCGTGACATTGAACGTGATCGTGGCGCCGGGCGTGACGGCGATCGTCGTCACCTGCACCGGGGAGTTGGTCGGGGCCACGTCGCCGCTGCAGCAGGCGCTGCCGTTCGGCATGCCGGCGAGGTACGGGTCGGACGTTCCGGGAACGATCGTCTGCGCGGGCGCGGTGCTGGCCACGCCAAGCAGCAGGAGGACCGTGACGACGGTGAAGTGGCAGGCGCCCCGGAACCGACGCGGGGGAAGCGACGGCGAGAATCGACGCATTATGGCCTCCCTTGGCTCGCAATGCTGGCTCGAAGTCGGGCGATGCGCCGCCGCCCTCGAGTGGCGCGAGTATCCGGCCGCGCGGAAGCGGCGTCAATCGAACGGAGGAAAATGCACGCTCCGGCGGTGGAAGGCCGTGGCAAAAAAGCAAACGCCCCGGGTGCCGGGGCGTTTGGCCATGACGCGTTCGGGATGGCGCGGTTATTCTCCCTCGAGGAAGCTCCGCAACTTCTCCGAGCGCGACGGGTGCCGCAGCTTGCGCAGCGCCTTGGCCTCGATCTGCCGGATGCGCTCGCGCGTGACGTCGAACTGCTTGCCGACCTCCTCGAGCGTGTGGTCGGTGTTCATCTCGATGCCGAAGCGCATGCGCAGCACCTTCGCCTCGCGCGGCGTCAGCGTGTCGAGGATGTCCTTGCACACGTCGCGCAGCGATGCGTTCACCGCGGCTTCCGAGGGCGCGACCGTCGACTGGTCCTCGATGAAGTCGCCGAGGTGGGAATCGTCGTCGTCGCCGATCGGCGTCTCCATCGAGATCGGCTCCTTGCTGATCTTCAGTATCTTGCGGATCTTCTCCTCGGGCATCTCCATCTTCACGGCGAGCGTCGCGGGATCGGGCTCCTGCCCCGTCTCCTGGAGGATCTGGCGCGAGATGCGGTTCATCTTGTTGATCGTCTCGATCATGTGCACGGGGATGCGGATCGTGCGGGCCTGGTCGGCGATGGAGCGCGTGATCGCCTGGCGGATCCACCACGTCGCGTACGTCGAGAACTTGTAGCCGCGCCGGTATTCGAACTTGTCCACGGCCTTCATGAGGCCGATGTTGCCCTCCTGGATGAGGTCGAGGAACTGGAGGCCGCGGTTCGTGTATTTCTTGGCGATCGAGATCACGAGGCGCAGGTTGGCCTCGGTCATCTCGCGCTTCGCCTTGCGCGCCTTCGCCTCGCCGGTCGACATCTGCTTGTTGATCTCCTTGAGGTCCTTCAAGGGGATCATCACGCGCGCCTGCAGGTTCAGGAGCTTCTGCTGCTGCTCGACGATCGCCTGCCGGTACTTGGCGAGCTGCTCGCTCCACGGATGGTGCGCGGCGACCTCGCGGTCGATCCAGCGCAGGCTCGTCTCGTTGGGCGGGAAGCTCTTGATGAAGTCGGGCCGCGGCATCCCGCCCTTGTTGACGACGAGATCCTGGATCTTGCGCTCGACCTGGCGGATCGTGTCGACCTCGGAACGAACGGAGTCGCAGAGGCGCTCGACCTGCCGCGCGGCGAAGCGGATCTGCATCAGCTCCGCCGAGATCTTCTTCTGGAGGTCGAGGGACTTCGGCGCCTTGTGGCCCTCCTTCTGCAGGACGGCGAGCATCCGCGTGAACAGCCTGCGGATCGTCGCGAAGCGCTCGAGCGCGGCGACCTTGAGCCGCTCGAGATTCTCGGCGGCGATCGCGCCGGCGTCGCCCTCGTCCTCTTCCTCCTCGATCTCCTCGTCGTTCTCCTCGAGCGCCTCGAGCTGCTCGTTGAAGTCCATCAGCCCGGCGACGACGTCGTCGATCTTGAGCTCGTCCTTCTCGATGCGGCCGGCGAGCTCCAGGATCTGCGCGACCGTCATCGGGCACGCGGAGATCGCCATGATCATGTGCTTCAGGCCTTCCTCGATCCGCTTCGCGATCTCGATCTCGCCTTCGCGGGTCAGGAGTTCGACCGAGCCCATCTCGCGCATGTACATGCGGACCGGGTCGGTCGTGCGGCCGAATTCGGAATCGAGCGTCGAGACCGCGGCCTCGGCGGCTTCCTCGACGTCTTCCGCCGGCGCCGACGGCGCGGCGTCGGACATGAGCAGCGTCTCGGCGTCGGGAGCCTCGTCGTAGACCTGGATCCCCATGTCGCCGATCATGCTGATGATGCCCTCGATCTGTTCCGCGTCGAGGACGTCGTCGGGCAGGTGGTCGTTGATTTCGGCGAAGGTGAGGAAGCCGCGGTCCTTGCCGAGCACGATCAGGCTCTTGAGGCGGCGCTTGCGCGCCTCGACGTCGGCCGGAGTCAGCACGCGCGGCGCGAGCTCGGCGTGCTTGCCATTCTTGCCCTTGCGGCTCGCGTCCTCCGCGCGCTTGCCGGCGATCCGCGCGGCGATCTCGCCTGCGGTCGGCTTGTGCCCCGGCGCGTGCGGCGGGACGACCGCCTTCGCGCCCTTCGCGACGACGACCGGCGCCGGCTTGGCGGCGACCTTGGGCGTCGGCGCCTTCGCGACCGGCTGCGGCTTCGCCTTCGGCAGGGGCTTCGCGACCTTGGCCTTGGGGGCGGGCTTCCGCGCGACCGGCTTCTTCTTCGCAGCCGGCTTGGCCGCGTGCGCCTTGGGATGCGCCGCGCTCTTCGCCTTCGGCCGCGTCGCCGGGCGGGGGACCTTCTTCGCCGCCTTCTTCTTCGCGGGGGCCGCCTTGCGGGCGGGCTTGCGGGACGCGGGCGACTTGCGGGCGGGCTTCTTGGCCATGGTCATCCTGAGTGATGGGATACCGCACTCCCCGATATCGGGGCGAACGGGAAAACCTCAAATTTTATCATGTCCTTAGGCGCCACGGGTGCCCCGGGAGGGCTCGCCGGCCGCCGCTCGCCGCACGAGTTCGAGCTGGCGGAGGCGCTCCGTCTCCTCCGGTGTCGCGTCGACCGCGTCGTCTTCCCCGGCCGGCGCCACGGGTCGGCCCGCGCGCTTCGCCTGTTCCCGGTAACGAAGCACGCCGGCCCTCAGGTGCTCCGCCGCCTGCTCTTCCGAGATGCGGTGGTCTTCGGCCGCGACAAGCACCTCGGTCAGGATCCGCTCGTGCGGCGAGCCCGCGAAATGCTGCATGACGCCTGCCGTGGTAAGCCGGTGCTCACCCGCGGCGCAGAACCGGACGAGCGCAGTCAGCGCCGCCCCGTCCGGGGTGCCATCGTCGGGCTCGGGCACCCCGACTCGGCGCGCCATCTCGGGTTGGAGCAGC
>JBLMWW010000288.1:0-3005 GCA_050257435.1 Rudaea sp. | reverse complement strand
CCGAGCAGGTTCCGTTCGTTCACACACCATGCAGTTCCTCGATCAGGTCGTGGCTACGCCACGACCGGCCACATCGCGATTGGCACGCGGAAAAAACGCGCGTCGGACGAGGACGCGCGCTGTCTTGGAGCCGCGGATGTTAGCACGGATCAATGCGGACTCCGTAGGAACCGGAGCTTGACGAGCGCGTCCGCGCCGAGCGTGCCCGCGCCCGGCGGGAGCACGGCGACGGGCGGAAGACCCAGTCGACGCGCGAGCGTGTCGACGTTCTGGGCGAGAAGCGGCATGCCCGGCGGCAGCTCGTTCGCGATCCATCCGCAAAGCTCGAGTCCGCGCCGCTGCACCGCGAGGGCGGTGAGGAGCGCATGGTTGAGGCAGCCGAGACGCATGCCGACCACGAGCAGCACGGGCAGGGACAGCGCGGCGGCGACGTCGAGCATGTCGTGCCGCGCATCGAGCGGCACGAGCGCCCCGCCTGCCCCTTCGACGACGAGCACATCCGCACGCGCGCGAAGGCAGGCGTACGCACGCGCGATCGCCGCGAGCTCGATTGGCCGCCCCGTCGCTTCAGCGGCGAGATGCGGCGCGACGGGCTCGGCGAACGCATACGGATTGCGCTCGGCGAGCGGCGCGTCGACGTTGCCGGCGGCTTCGAGGGCGATCACGTCCGCGTTGACGCCGGAAGCGTCGCAACCCGCAGCGACCGGCTTCATGCCGCAGGCACGAAACCCCGCGCGCACGAGCGCGCGCAGCAACCCCACGGCGACGATGGTCTTGCCCACGCCGGTGTCGGTCCCCGTCACGAACACGCCGGCGTCGGCATGGCCGTGTCGCGCCTGCGGCCTCGTCGCTTTCCGGTCGCCGGCCGGATGCCGATGCTTGCCGTCGCGGTCGTGCGGCATCATGGCCTCTCCCCCGGTCGCTGCAGCCGAACGATGGCGTGCCCCTCCGCGGTCGTGCGTGGCTCCCCTTTCCATGCGTGCCCGTAGACGACCTCGAACGTCGCCGGAATGCGGCCGTCTAGGCGCGTGCCTTCGAGGCGGGCGAGCACGCGCCCGAAGCGCTGACGGCCCATGAGCCCGTGCGCGCGTCCCCGTGTACGGTTGGTCGCGCCGATCGCCTGCAACTCGGCGAGGAGCGCCCGCGGCGTCTCGTAGGTGAGCGTCAGGTATTCCATGTCCATCACCGGATCCGCGAATCCGGCGTGCACGAGCATGTCGCCGATGTCGTGCATGTCGACGAAGCGGTTCGTATGCGTGCTGCCGTCGACGCCGGCGAACGCGGCGCGCACTTCGCGCAGCGTGTCGGGGCCGAACGTCGAGAAGGACAGCAAGCCGCCGACGCGCAGCACGCGCCGGAATTCGGCGAACGCGCGCGGCAGGTCGTTGACCCATTGCAGCGCGAGGTTGCTCCATACGAGGTCGACCGACACGCCTGCGAAGGGGAGCGCGTTGATGTCGGCACACACGAATGCCGGTTCCCGCGCGAGGCGCCCCCCGGCGAGCGGCCGCAGCAAACGCTTCAGCACGTTGCGGCCGGCGCGCGAGCGCTGCCGGGCCGCCGCGACCATCGGCAGCGCGATGTCGAAGGCGACGACCCGCGCCGCCGGATAGCGCGCGCCGAGCTCACCGACCGCCTCGCCCGTGCCGCAGCCCGCATCGAGGACGGCTCCCGGCGCGAGCTTCACCAAATCGAGACGCTGGGCCATGCGCGCGCCGATCTCGCGCTGCAGCGCGGCCGCCGCGTCGTACGTCGCGGCGGCGCGCGCGAAGCTTCTTCGCACCGCCTGCGGATCGACGTCGCGCGGATCGGGCGCGGGAAAGCTGGGCTCAGGCATCGACGAACGACGAGACGGCGTCTTGAAAGGATGCGCGATGCGACAGGAACGGCGCGTGCGCCGCGCCGTCGATCGCCACGTGGCGTGCGTCCTGCAATCGCGCCGCGAGTTCGCGCGTCGCCTCGATCGGAACGAGCGCGTCGCGCGTCCCGCCGATCACGAGCGCAGGCGCGCGCAAATCGGGCAGCATCGCGCGCAGATCCGTCCTCGCGAGGAGCGCAAGCGCCGCCGATAACGCGGCGGGCGTCGGTTCGCCGCGCTCGAACAGGCGTGTGCGCAACTCCGCGAGCGTCGCACGCCCTTCCTCGCTGCCGTGCACCTGAAGCGCGAGGAAGCGCTGCAGCGTAAGCCGGTACGATACGCGCAGTTCATCGCCGAACCGCGCGAGGGTTTCGGCGCTCATCGCATTCGGCCAGCCATCGCGCTCGACGAACGACGGCGTCGTGCCGACCAGGACCAGCCGCGCAATGCGCGACGGACGCATGCGCGCCCATTGCATGGCGACCTGCCCGCCCAGCGACCATCCGAGCACGGCCACCGTTTCCTCGGACGGGTCGATCGCGGCGTCGATCGCCGCGGCGAGCGACGTGAGATCGAATGGCGCGATCGCCGGCGAATGCCCATGCCCCGGGAGGTCGACGACGTGGAGCCGGTGCCGCTTCGCGAGCGCCGGAAGGATCGGCGCATAAAGCCCCCCGTGCATCGCGAACCCGTGCAGCAGCACGAGCGGGAGACCGATTCCCACCGACTCGACGTGGACATGCGCCGGATCGCTTTTCATGCGGTCTCCGCCGCGACCTCGCGCAGCGCCGCTGCGAGCGCTGCGACGTCGGCCTGTGTGTGCGCCGCGGACAACGATATGCGCAGGCGCGCCGTCCCTGCCGGCACCGTCGGCGGACGAATCGCCGGCACGAGGATGCCGCGCGCGGCGAGGGCGTCACCGATGCGCACGGCGTCGCCGACCTCGCCGACCATGAGCGGCTGGATCGGCGTCATCGAGGGGACGAGCTTCCACGGCAGGTCGCGCAAGCCCGCGCGCAGCGCGAAGATCAGCTGCGCGAGGTGGGCCCGACGCGACGCGTCGTCGCGAATGATGCGAAGCGACGCCAGGAGCGCCGCGGCGAGGATGGGCGGCGCTGCGGTCGTGTAGACGTACGGCCGCGCCAGC
>JBLMWW010000287.1:0-12421 GCA_050257435.1 Rudaea sp. | reverse complement strand
GTTCTGCAGCGCGCTCCTGAACGCCCACGCCACCGATGCGCCGTCCCCTCAGGCGGACGCCCGAAGCCCTTCCGCGTCTCGCTGGGATGCCGCGTTCGCATCCTTCGCCGCGGACGATGCGGCGCATCCGCACCCACCGGGCGGGGTCCTGTTCGTCGGCAGCTCGTCCATCCGGCTGTGGAACGACCTCGAGGATCAATTCAAGGCGTCGCCCGTCATCATCAAGCGCGGCTTCGGCGGCTCGCAGCTTTCCGACTGCGTGAAGCACCTGAGCCGGCTGGTCCTGCCCTACCGGCCGCGAACCGTGCTGGTCTACGCGGGCGACAACGACCTCGCCTCGGGAACCACACCGCACGAGGTTTATCGCCGCTTTCTCGCGTTCGTCGAAGGCATCCACCATGAATTGCCGGCGACCCACATCGCGTACATTTCGATCAAGCCCAGCCCGGCCCGCATGCACCTGCTCGGTGCGATCCGCGAGACCAACGCCCTGATCCGCGATTACGCGGAGAGAGAGGACAGCGTCGAATACATCGACGTGTTCATGCCGATGCTCGACGCCGAAGGCCGGCCGCGCGCGGCGCTCTTCCGCGCCGACCGCCTGCATCTGAATCGGGAGGGATACGCGCTCTGGAAGCAGGTCATCGCGCCGCACGTGCGCTGAGCCGCGCGGCGCGCGTTCTGCGGCTATCGCGAAGGATCCTTGCGCCGCCGAGCGACGCGCGCGCCGTCAGATAGAGAAGCGCGAGCGTCCCGAGTAGCAGCGCCACGTCGCCGGCGCGAAGATCGGGTCTCGCGGCGCCCCCGACGAGCGTGAGGAGCCCAAGGCAGACCAGGACGTGCATGCTGAACACGGCCAACGACGCGCGCCCGAGCGTCGCGATCGAGGAGCGCCGGGCCCACGCAACGAGCGCCGGCCGTACATGAGAAAGGAGGATCGCAAGAACGGCGAAGTTGAGCAGACGAAGCGGACCGAGGTGCCACTTGTCGAACAGTGCAGCAAGCGACGGATCGTGCGCAAACGGCACTTGCCCGAAAACGTGCCGCGCGACGAAGAAGCCAAGGGCGATCGTCCCCGCGATCACGACGCCGACGCGCGCCCGTGCGCCAGGACGCGCCGGCGTGGGTTGAGAAACGCCGTGGGCGCCGGCCCACAAGCCGATCAACCAGAGGAATTGCCAGGCGGTGAACGAAAATGCGCCCGTGGCGCCGTAGGGCACCGGCCACCCGGTGAGCGCCGCGATCGCGCGATAGACGTGACGACCGCCGTCATACTGGGCCGCAAGCCATACGACGGCCGATACCGTGAGCAGCACGCCAAAGCCCCGCCGCAAGCCGAAGGCGAGGATTGCCGGCGACGCGACCAGAAACACGACGTACATCGGCAGGATATCGAGCAGCGGCGGGTTGTAGGCGAGCACCAGCCCGCTCGCGAGCGCCAGGTGCGGCCGCTGCAGGTAATACGAGGCGAGGTCGGTGATCGCGTGCGCCTCGCGCGAGACGGCGATCGGCACGAACACGAGCAGGAGCGACAGGAGCAGGGCCACGTGCGCCGCGTACACCTTGAGCGCGCGGCCGAGAAGCGCCCGCCGCATCGCCGCCATCCCGTAGGTGCGTGCCTTGTGCGAGTACACGCGGCCGACCAGCAACGCGGAGAGGAACACGAACCCTTCGGCGGCGGAGACGTAGCCGAACGGTTGCCCCACGTGCGAGCCGAACCACGTAGGCAGATGCGTCATCGTCATCACGACGAGCATCAAGCCGCGCAGCCAGTCGATTTCGGGTTGACGTTCCATCGACGGCACGCCGGGTCGGGGTGCGGGGAGCAAAGGAGGACGTCAGACAGCAGCTCGCGGGCGCCGTTCCTCACGCGCTGACCGACTTTTCAGCGTAGATACGCGAACAGCGGCGAACCGGCCTGACGGCGAATGAGGACGTTCTCGGCGGCGCGTGCCTGCGCGGGATCGAGCGTCTCGAGCCAGCGCACTTCGCCGGCGACGAGCGCCGCGATGGCGATGCCGTCGCGGTAGAGCACGCGGTTGCCGGCGACGGCCGGGATTTTCGTGCCCGGCAGAAGCGTGCCGACGACATTCAGCGGATCGGCACCGCTCACTGCAACGAACGCCCCGCTCGGCGCGGCACGGCGCGTTTCCCGCAACAGCGTCACCGCTTCCGGCAGCGCGAACTGCTCGCCGGTCACGCTGGCGACGAAGCGGCCGCCGCGCACGTCGCCGCGTGCCTCGAGCCGGCGGAGCACGCGTGCCAATTCGCGCCACGGCGGCAGCCACGCGGCCTCGCGCTGCAGGATGCGCCACGACACGACGCCGTAGCGACGCAACAGCGCATGCGCGACGTGCTCGACGGTCTCGGCGTCGTGCGTGCGCTCGGCGGCCGTCCACCCGCCCGCGACGTCCGGTCCCCGGGCGCGCGGCGCGCGCCGCGTCAACGACCAACGCCCGGCGTCCTCGATGCCGAAAAGCGACGTGCGGCGGTTGCGCCGGCCGCCGACGCGCTTGCGCCGTTGCGACGGAGTGAGCAGCGCGCGCAGGCCGGCGAAGCTGTCGGAGGTCACGGCGCCGATCGCGACCAACTCGGCGAGCGCATCCTCGACCTCGGCGCGCAGCAGTCCGGTGGCATCGACGATCTCGTCGAAGAAAGACGCACCGCTCGTCAGGAGGAATTCCGCGACGACGCGCGCACGCGCGCCGGCGGGCGCGACGCTCGCGTCGGCCATGGGCGTCGCGCGCGTCCAGATCGGCGCCGCCCGCCGCGGAAGCAACGCGACCGGCGTCGTACGAATCACGTTCGCGGCGCTACCGCCCGCCGCACCGGCCGGCGGCGTGAGCCGGGTCCACACCGCCCGCCCGGCGAGGCACAGGTCGTCGAGCCACGTGAAGTCGTAATTCTCGAGACGCGCGGGCAGCAACTCCGCCTCCCACGCGGCCGCCGGCGCCTCGAACCCCTGCAATTGCCCGATGATCGCGTCGAGCGCATCCGGTCCCTGCCGCTGCTCGCCCGGCGCCACGTGCTGCCAGCGAAACAGGAAGCGCACGAATTCCTGCGTCGAGACCGGCTCGATCTCCTGGCGCAGGCGCTTGATCGTGTAGCGGTGGATCCGCGCGAGCAGCGTGCGATCGCACCATTCGGCGATGCGCGCGCCCGGCGTATACGTGCCCTGCAGCGCGACGCCCTCGCCGGCGAGCCTGGCGAGCGCGGCTTCGACGTCGCCGCCCGGCACGTGCATCGTATCGGCGAGCGCCTGCGCGGTGACGGGACCGAGGCCCTGCAGGCGGCTCCGCACGATCTCCGCGAGCGCTTCGTCGCGCGACCACGCGCGCTCCGCGTATTCGCGCGGCGCGTCGATCGCAGGCTCCCGCACCGCGTCGGCGTGCAATGCCGCGAACTGCGGCAGCCGTTCGGCCGCGACCCAGAGCGTGTCGGCGCGGGCCGGCCCGGCCGTCACGGTGAGACGGGTCGCGCGCCGGTCGGCCGCGAGCCGAGCGAGCCATGCGGCCCACGCCGGATCGCGCGCCACCTCCGCGTGCGTGAGGAAACCGAGCTCGAGGAGCGCGTCGTGCAATTCGTCGATGCTCGCGGGCGCCGGCCACGCTTCGGTGCGCACGCGGTCGATCGCCGCGGCGTCGAGTGCGCCGAGCGCGCCGGCGGCATCGTCCTCGCGCCAGCGGCGCGCGAGCACCGCCTGCGTGCGCCGCTCCTCGAGCGGCGCGTCGTCGAGATAGGCGTACGGCCGTGCGCTGAGGATTTCCATCGCGAGCGGCGAAGGCGCCGGCAGGTCGCGGGCGACGATCGCGATGTCGCCGTCCTCGATGCGCCGCAGGACGCGCTCGAGACCGTCGATGTCCATCGCCTCGTGCAGGCAATCGCGAACGACCTGCGTCACCAGCGGATGGTCCGGCACCTCGCGCGCGCCCGAGAGATTCTCGGCGCACGCGATCTGGTCCGGGAACACCGCCGCCATCAGGTCCTCGGCGCGCATGCGCTGCAGCGGCGCGGGCACCTTGCGGCCGCCGCGAAAGCGCGGAAGCGCGAGCGACGTGCCCGCGACCCAGCGCCAGCGCGCGGTGAACATCGGGGATGCGAGCATCGCCTGCACCAGCACGTCGCGCGCGGTGCTCGAATGGAGGTAGCGCGCGACGTCCGCCAGGGCGAAGCTGTGGCTCGTCGACAGCGAGATGACGATCGCGTCCTCGGTCGCGGCCGCCTGCAGCTCGAAATTGAACTTGACGCAGAAGCGCTTGCGCAGCGCCAGCCCCCACGCGCGGTTGATGCGGCTGCCGAACGGCGCATGGATCACGAGCTGCATGCCGCCGGACTCGTCGAAGAAGCGCTCGAGGACGAGCGTGTCCTGCGTCGGCAGCGTGCCGAGCGCGGCGTTCGCCGCGCCCAGGTACTCGGCGAGCTGCGCGGCCGCCGGCTCGCCCACGCCGCGTGCCTGCAAATGCGCGAGCATGCGGTCGCGGTCCACGGCGGGCGCGTCGTCGGGGAAGAGCTCGGCACGCAGCCGCGCAACCGCGAAGGACAGCTCGTCGCTTCGCGCCGGCGCCTCGCCGAGCCAGAACGGAATGGTCGGCGCCTGGCCCTGCGCATCCTCGACGCGCACGCGCCCCGCCTCGATGCGACGGATGCGATACGACGTGTTGCCCAGCTGGAAGATGTCGCCCGCGAGGCTCTCGACGGCGAAGTCCTCGTTGACCGTGCCGACGACCTGCGCCGCCGGTTCCAGCACGACCTCGTAATCCGCCGCATCGGGAATCGTGCCTCCCGACGTCAGCGCCGTGAGGCGCGCGCCGCGCCGCCCGCGCAGGACGCCGTTCACGGCGTCGCGATGCACGTACGCGCCCCGATGGCCCTGGCGCGTGGAGAAGCCTTCGGCGAGCATGCGGACGATGTCCCCGTACTCCGCGCGCGAGAGCTCGGCGTACGGATGGGCGCGCTTCAGCATCGCGTAGAGGCCGTCCTCGCTCCAGTCGCGCGCCGCGACTTCGGCGACGATCTGCTGCGCGAGCACGTCGAGCGGCTTTTGGGGGATCGTCACCCGGTCGAGCTCGCCGCGCCCGACCGCGTCGAGCAGTGCGGTGCCCTCGACGAGCTCGTCGCGCGAGAGCGGAAAGAGCCGCGCCTTCGGCACGCCGCCCACGGCGTGGCTCGCGCGCCCCGCCCGCTGCAGGAACGCTGCGATGGAGCGCGGCGAGCCGATCTGGCAGACGAGCTCGACGTCGCCGATGTCGATGCCGAGCTCGAGCGACGCGGTGGCGACGAGCGCCTTCAACTCGCCGCGCTTTAGGCGCTGCTCGGCGGCGAGGCGCAGCTCCTTCGCCATGCTGCCATGGTGCGCCGTGACGTGCGGCGCGCCGATGCGCTCGGACAGGTGCCGCGCGACGCGCTCGGCCATCCGCCGCGTGTTGACGAACACGAGCGTCGTGCGGTGCTGCGCGATGAGCCCGGCGAGCCGCGCGTAGACCTGCTGCCACACCTCGTTCGACATCACCGCCTCGAGCGGCGATTCCGGCACCTCGAGTGCGAGGTCGCGCGGGCGCACGTGCCCCGTGTCGACGATCTCGCACGTCCCGCCCGCACCGACGAGGAAGCGGCCGATCTCCTCGATCGGCTTCTGCGTCGCCGACAGGCCGATGCGCGTGAGCGGGACCTCCGCGAGCGCATCGAGCCGCGCGAGCGACAGCGCGAGATGGCTGCCGCGCTTGTTGCCGGCGAGCGCGTGGATCTCGTCGACGATCACCGTGCGCGCCTTCGCGAGCATCGCACGGCCCGACGCCGAGCCGAGCAGCACGTAGAGCGATTCCGGGGTCGTGACGACGATGTGCGGCGGGCGCTTGCGCATGCCTGCGCGCTCGTGCTGCGGCGTGTCGCCCGTGCGGACCAGCGTGCGGATGTCGACGTCCGGCAGCCCGCGTGCCGCGAGCTCGGCGCGAATCCCTGCGAGCGGCGCCTCGAGGTTCTTCCGGATGTCGTTCGACAGCGCCTTGAGCGGCGACACGTAGACGACGAACGTCTCGTCGGCCAGGCCACGCGCAATGCCCTCGCGTACCAGGGCATCGATCGCTGCCAGGAACGCCGCAAGGGTCTTGCCCGATCCGGTCGGCGCCGCGATCAGCACGTTGCGCCCCGACTGGATCCGCGGCCAGGCACGCGCCTGCGCCGGCGTGGGCGACGCGAAGGCGTGAGCGAACCAGGCGGCGACGGCAGGGTGGAACGTTGTGGTCATCGCGTATTTTCGCATTTCGCACCGGCCGGTGCGCCGTCCGGCGGTGATCGTCGGCGGCGTGTGGATTTAAGGGCCACGTTGGACTAAGCTTCGCGGTTACCTCGCCGTCACTCGACAACGTCGATGAAGACCCTCTCGCAGCGCGCGTGGTTCCTGCTTTTCCTGGCCATCGCCGTCGCGCCCGCGGCCCTCGCCCAGGGATTCCGGTTCTCCCAGCCCGACGACAGCGAGGCGCGCGAAGCGGCCGCGCGCGACGCGCGCATCGCGCAGGACCTTTCGGTGCCGTGCCGCTCGGACCTGCTGAACAAGAAGATCATGGTCATGATCGGCGAGCGCCACGCGAACGGCGTGGTCGAGGCTCAGCAGCAGAATTACGGGCCGCATTACCAGGCCATCAACCGGCGGCTTAAGGCGCTGGGGCTCCGCACCTACACGCCGGAAGAAATCCGCAAGCAGATCGCGCAGGCCGAGATCGACGCGTATTTCCGCAACGATCCCGATGCCGCGCTCGCGGCCTCGCGGCGTCTCGGCGCGAGCTTCGTCCTGCGCGGTCTCATCTCCACCGAGGCGCTGCCCAATCCCGTCATGGCCGTGAACCAGGTGTCGGTGAACATGGGGTTCACGCTGACGGCGAGCAATGGCCGGCCGATTTCCGATACCGAGGCGAGCGCACGCTCGTACGCCGGCGCCGACGTTTCCGGCATGGCGCTTGCACTGGTCAACGAAAAGGCGGACGAGGTCGTCGCGAAGCTCTATGGCGACTATTGCCGCAACGCGCCACGCGCGAAATGAACGAGGCGCGGCACGCGTCACGGCCGCGCCATCATCGATCGATACGAGAGGGAGCATCGCATGAACCGCATTTGCAGCCGTTGCCTTCCAGGCCTCGCCGGCGCCCTGCTCGCGCTCGCTGCGCCGAGCGCGAGCGCGCAACCCACGTTCGGCAATCCGTCCCCGACCGCCGGCAGTGAGACGTCGCAGCGCGCGAACGCCTCGGCGGACCAGGCGCTCTACCGGCCGGTCGATTACGTCAACAGGAACAAGCGGGGGCCGGCGGTCATCGTGATTCCCGGCGAGATCAAGAGCAACAACGCGACGTTCCTGCAGAAGTTCACGGCGAACAACATCGCCGACTTCGGCGAGCTCGAGCTTTCCAACGCCAATTTCCAGGTGCTCGAGCGCTCGGACCTCGGTCCGGTGCTAAAGGAGTTCGAGCTCGCGTACAACCTCGGCGATCCGCAGGCGGCGCGCAAGTTCCTCGGCATGGGCAAGCTCAAGAGCACGAAGTACGTCGTGCGGTTCGACATCCTGAAGACCGAGCAGGTCGCCGCCGCCCAGCAGGGATTCGACGGGCGCGCGCTCGGCAACATCGCCGGCGCGCTCGGTGCGTTCAGCGGATCGTGGGGCGGCGCGCGCGCGGGCGCCGTCGGCGCAGCGACGCTGGACTCGGTGCACACCGGCGAATCGAGCGGCGTGTGGATCATCGGCATGCGTTACAAGATCATCAACGCCGAGACGACCGAGCAGCTGGCGCAGGGCTACACCGAGGAGAAGATGGAAGTCGGCGCCAAGGGAACCTCCGTCCTCGGCGTGTCGCAATCGCAACAGGGGGGCGTGTCCCTCGACACGATGGTGCAGCGCCTCGTTCAGAAGTCGGTCTGGGACATCGACAGCAAGTACAAGTAGACGGCGCAGGGACCAGGGATCAGGGGCCAGCGAGCGCCGGCGCGCAGTGCGACGTCGATGGCTGTCGATGCGTCACGTGCACATCGAGTGAGCATGGATCGCCAGCCAACTACGTCCGCATTGCGCGTTGCTCCCTGGCCCCTGGTCCCGGCCCCTGCTAACCATGCGTCGACCCCTGGGTGGGGACCACGATGATCGAACGGCTCGGCAAGTACGAGGTGCGCCGCGAGCTCGCGCGTGGCGCGATGGGCGTCGTCTACGAGGCGTACGACCCGCTCATCAAGCGACGCGTGGCGCTGAAGACGATCCGGCCCGACCAGCTCGAGGGTGAGCGCACGGCCGACATGGTGGCGCGCTTCCGGCGCGAGGCGCAGGCCGCGGGACGTCTCAATCATCCGAACATCGTCGCGATCTACGAGTTCGACGAGGACGCGGGCACGTCCTTCATCGCGATGGAGTTCGTCGAGGGACGCGAGCTCAAGGCGTGCTTCGCCGCCGAGGAGCGCTTCACGATGCAGGACATCGCGAAGATCATGACGCAGATCCTCGACGCCCTCGACTACTCGCATCGGCAGGGCGTCGTGCACCGCGACATCAAGCCAGCGAACATCTTCCTGCAGGCCGACGGCACGGTGAAGGTCGCCGACTTCGGCATCGCGCACATCGAGTCTTCGAACCTGACGCAGGTCGGCACCGTCGTCGGCACGCCGAACTACATGTCGCCCGAGCAGATCATGGGCCTGCCCGTCGACGGCCGTTCCGACCTCTTCTCGGCGGGCGTGATCCTGTACCAGTTCCTCACCGGCGAGCGGCCGTTCGCGGGCTCCGCGACGACGACGATGCAAAAGGTGCTGAAGGAGGAGCCGCTCGCTCCTTCGCTGCTCAACGTGCAGCTGCCACCCGCGATCGATACCGTGATGCGCAAGGCGCTCGCCAAGCGCGCGGACGATCGCTACCAGACGGCGCACGAGTTCTCGCTCGCGCTCGCCGCGGCGATGCGCGAGAGCGTGCCGGCCGGCGCGCCGCCGCTGAGCGACGCGGAGGCGACGCTGCCCAACGTGGCGTTGAATCTCCCGGCCGCGACGCACGACCGCATGGATGCGCCATCGACGAGCCCCACCGCGATGCCGCCACCGATGCACCAGCGGCGCGGCGCGGCGATGGCGATCGTCGCCGTCCTCGCCACGATCGGCATCGCCGCCCTCGCGGCGACGTGGTGGCTGTTCCCCGGCGCGAGTCGGGAAGCGCCGGCGCGGGCAAAGGCCGCCGACGCCGCGTCCGTCACCGCCGGCCGCGTGGCCGTACCCGCGACGACGACTGCTTCGGCTTCGGCCGCGCCTGCCACATCGACGGCCGCGGCGTCCCCGGCGAGCGTCGCGGCCGCCTCTCCGACGCCGGGGACGGCGACGCCGGTCGCGACGCCGCCGGGGAGCCTGCTGATCGCGGCGGTCGGCCTCGCCGATCCGAGCAGTCCGCGCTACGCGGCCGATCCCGCGCTGCTGCAGGTCGACGTGCGCGCCGATTCGAAGCGGCAACTCGTCGAGAAGGCGGTGATGATGCTGCTCGACCGCAAGTCGTTCGCGAGCCATTACGGCGCGCTCGAATCGCACGTGCTGTCGCAAAGCCCGAGCTACGTCGGCACCGTCGTGCGCGAAGACGCGCCCGCCATCGGCAAGAACGGCCTGATGTCGATGACGATGCAGGCGGTCGTCGACGTCGATGCGGTGCGCAAGTCGCTCGATCGCATGTCGCGCGAGGAGCGCATCGAGCTCATCCGCGCGAGCGGCGACCCGAAGGTTGCCGTCCGCATCGGCGTGCGCGACGAGGCCGAGCCGCACGCGCCGCCGCACCCGTCTCCTGCGGCGGAGAACATCCTGAAGGAGCGCATCCAGTCGTTCGGCTTTCGCACCTGGACCGACCACGCCGAGCCGGGCGCGAGCGACGCCGATTTCATCGTCAGCGGCGAGGCGAACATGCGCCGGCTCACGACGCGCCTCGCCGCCTCGGGCCTCGTCATCACCAAATACGCGATCGGGTCGTGGACGGTCAAATGCACCGACCGCGCCACCGGGGAGGAGATCTACCACAACACGACGCTGCCGAAGGGCCTCGGCAGCTACGCGAGCGAGGAGGAGGCGCTGCGCGCGGTGGGCGCCAAGGTCGCCGACCAGTTCAGCCGCGATTTCTTCCTGCGGCACGTGCCGGTACGCGGGCGCAAGGTATCGCTCGTCATCGGCGGGCTGCCCGATGCCGAATCGGAAGCGTTGCTCGCGCGCGAGCTGATCGGCCTCCCGGCGGTGATTGCGGCGAGCGCGGGTGCGCCCGCCAAGCCGCGCGTCTACGAGCTGCAGATGGCTGCAGGAACCGGCAACGACGCGATCGCCAGCGACGTCATCGCGCCGCTCAACGCGAAGCTCGGCGAATCCTGCTTCGCGCTCGGGGGCAGCGCAGGCGACACCGTGACGATCGCCTTCGACGCGCGCTGCGCGAGCGGCCTGCGCGCCAGGCTCGAGACCACGCCGCCCGCCGGCTTGTACGGCGCTCCGCCGGAGCGGCGCAAGGCGGTGATCAAGAACCCGGCGACGCTGCGCAAGCTCATGGTGTAGCGGTGTAGCGCGCGGGCGCGCGCCCGGCGTCCCGCCGGCAGCGGGTCAATCCTCGATGCGGAAGCCGACCTTGAGCGCCACCTGGAAATGCGCGATGCGGCCGTCCTCGACGTGGCCCCGCATTTCGACGACCTGGAACCAGTCGATGTGCTTCACGGTGGCCGACGCCTTCTGGATCGCGTTGCGGATCGCGTCGTCGGTGCTGGTGGGCGACGTGCCGACCAGTTCGATCAGCTTGTAGGTGTGAGCGGCCATGCGTGATCTCCTCGAACCGTTCTCGTCGCGGCAGCTATCGTGGCGCTGCCGGGCGCCGATGATCAGACCTCCGGCGCGGCCCCGCTCCGGCGAACATTACGGCTCCGAATCCAGCGCGGGCAGGCTGACGACGAGCGTTTCCTCTCGCCACGCAAGGCGCGGCACGTCGACGGCGACGTCGACATCCTGCCACGACCACTGGGGCACGTCGAACGTGAGCCGGTCGTGCCGCACGACGGCCACCGGCACCTCCGCGTAAACGCGTCGCCACGTCGTGCGGCACTCGTTGGGCAGCGCGGCGTCGGGGTATTTGCACGAGAACTCGGGGACGACGCCGACCAGGCGGCGCTCGCGGCGAAACTCGGCCAGCGCGTATCCGGCGCTCAGCGGGTGCAGCGTGGGCGCATAGACGCGCTGCCGGCGCACCTCCCGCTCCGTCGTCCATACGGGAACGGCCACGCGCCACGCATAGGTCTTCGTCGTGGGCCGCAACGGTGTCAGCGGCGCCGGCTCGCCGGCGGCCGCGGCGCTCGCCAACGCCGCCAGCAGCGATGCGGCAGCGATGCCGACGCGACGCCGCACGTCATTCGCCCATCGTCTCGCGCTGCTCGAGGTCGATGCGCAATTCGTGCAGGTCCTCGTCGAGCGCATCGCGCACGGAAACGACGCCGAGCGGCCGATCGAACTCGACGACCGGCAGATGCCGGAACTTCCCTTCGTGCATCATTCGCAGCGCGCGGACGAACGGCTCGTCGGGATGGATCGTCTGCGGCCGCTGCGTCATCACCTCGGCGAGCCGCATCGCGTGCGGGTCGCGGCCCGCGGCGAGGACGCGAAACAGCGCGTCCCGCTCGGTGAAGATCCCGGTCAGGCGGCCATGGTCGACGACGAGGAGCGCGCCGATGTTCGCCTGCTGCATGAGGCGCGCGGCCTCGACGACGGTGGTGATCGATGGCGCCTCCACCGGAGGACGCCCGGCGACGATGGATCGCAGCGAGCGGATGGGCATGATGGGCGAAACCTCCCTGCGCCGCCAACGGGCGCTTCGCGTCCAGCATACTCGGCCGGCGCCGGCGCGCAAGGTGCAGCGACGCCTCAGCGCATGCGCGAGCGCTTCTCGAGGCCCGCTTCGTCGGTGCGAGCGGGGAGTCCCTCCGCGTCGCGGAGCAGCCCCTCCGGGCGACCGGGGTCCTGGTCGACGCCGCCCATGCTCGCCGGGTCGTTGCGTGTCGCTTCGTTCCACGCCGTCGGCGCGTTGGGAAGCGAATAGGTCCGTGGGCCGCCGCGCGCGAGCGCGGCGGCCGCGAGCTGCGTCTGGTGCTCGGTTCCGGTGCGCACGGCAACCACATAGTGTCCCTGGGAGAGCGCATCGACATAGGGGGCCATGTCGGCCTCGTCGAGCAGCGCGCCGCTGAACATGCGCGCGACGACGCCCGCAAAGCCCGGCGCCTCCTGCGAAGAGGCTTGCGCGTCGCGGGAGCCGGATGCGGAATCGCGCTGCTCGACGCTGATGCAGTCGGAGGCGATGCCACGGGCGACGAGCTCGCCGCGCGCGGCCTCGGCCTGCGTGCGCGAGGCGTACGTACCGACCACGATTGCGTTGGCCATGCGCCTTTGAATCCGCACGAAG
>JBLMWW010000286.1:0-24107 GCA_050257435.1 Rudaea sp. | reverse complement strand
GCAGGCCGGTCTCCGGGCTCGCCGGTCTTGATCGCCTCGCCTTCCCACCCGCGTGGCGCGAGCAGTGGCTCTGGGTTGAGGCGATCCGCACCGGCCTACCGTTGCGGGGGCAGCCGCGGCCTGGCGCCCGTGGGCGCGGCACCGCGTTCCCGTTTCACCCGCCGAAACGCACCGTTCGGCGGACACCTGCGCGGAAAATTCTACAACGGTTTGCTATAATCCCGAGCCTTTTTTGAAACACCCCAGTGGCACGCAAGCTCTTCATTCGCACGTTCGGCTGCCAGATGAACGAGTACGACTCGGACCGCATGGCCGACGTGCTCGCCGCCTCGGAAGGGTTGACGCTGACGGACCGTCCCGACGAGGCGGACGTGATCCTGTTCAACACCTGCTCGGTGCGCGAAAAGGCGCAGGAGCGCGTGTTTCATGACCTCGGACGTGTACGTGCGCTCAAGGCGACGCGTCCGGACCTGCTGATCGGGGTCGGGGGCTGCGTCGCGTCGCAGGAAGGCGCGTCGATCGTCCGGCGTGCGCCGTTCGTCGATCTCGTGTTCGGTCCGCAGACGCTGCACCGGCTGCCGGCGATGATCCGCGCGCGGCGTGCGAGCGGCGCGCCGCAGGTCGACGTGTCGTTCCCCGAGATCGAGAAGTTCGACCACCTGCCGCCGCCGAGCGTCGAGGGAGCGACGGCATTCGTGTCGATCATGGAAGGCTGCAGCAAGTACTGCTCGTTCTGCGTCGTGCCCTACACGCGCGGCGAGGAGGTGTCGCGGCCCTTCGACGACGTGCTGACGGAGATCGCCGACCTCGCCGACCAGGGCGTGCGGGAAGTGACGCTCCTCGGGCAGAACGTCAACGCCTATCGCGGCGCGATGGGGGGCGGCGCAGTCGCCGATCTCGCGCTGCTGCTCGAATACGCCGCCGACGTGCCGGGCATCGAGCGGCTGCGCTACACGACGTCGCACCCGAAGGAGATGACCGAGAGGCTGATCGACGCGTACCGCACGAACGACAAGCTCGTCTCGCATCTCCATTTGCCGGTGCAATCCGGCTCGGACCGCGTGCTCGCCGCGATGAAGCGGGGCTACACCGCGCTCGAATACAAGTCCACGGTGCGCAGGCTCCGCGCGGCGCGCCCGGCGCTCTCGCTCACGTCGGATTTCATCGTCGGCTTTCCCGGGGAGGGCGACGAGGATTTCGCGGACACGCTGCACCTCGTCGAGGACGTGCGCTTCGACGGCGCGTTCAGCTTCGCGTACAGCCCGCGGCCCGGCACGCCGGCGGCGGAGTTGCCCGGCCAGGTGCCGCCTGAAGTGAAGCAGGCGCGCCTTGCCACGCTGCAGGCGCTGCTCGACCGTCAATACCGCGACTACAGCGCGCGCATGGTCGGAACACGCCAGCGCGTGCTGGTCACCGGGCATGCCGCGAAGGACGCGCGCGAGCTCGCCGCGCGCACCGACAACAACCGCGTGGTCAATTTCGCGGGCGACGAGGCGTCGATCGACCGCTACGTCGATGTCCGCATCACCGCGGCGCTGCCGCATTCGTTGCGCGGCGAACTTGCGCCGACATAAGGGGTCTTCGCGCCGGTCGCCCTTGCGATCCTGCGGGAGACGCCGCGCCGATTCTGGAGAAGCCTCGTTCATGTCGCACCTTCGTCTATCCCACCTGGCGCTCGCGCTCGCACCGCTCGCGCCCCTCGTCGTCTCCGGTTGCGCGAGCGTTCCGCTCGCCGACGCGAAGGCCTCGGAAACCGCCACGATCGCCGCGGCCGCCGCGAGCGCCGCCGCGCACGAAACCGAGCGCGGCCCGCGCGAGCGCGCCGCGCCGCCGCATGCCGCCGCCGCCGCCGCGGCGGCACAGGCCGCGGCCGCGGCACGCCCGTTTGCCGACGTGGTGAAGGACGCCACGGAGGCGAAGGGCCTCTTCAACATCTGGCAGAAGGACGACAAGGTCTACCTCGAGATCGCGCCCGAGCAGTTCGATCGGCCCTATTTCTTCAAATCGGCGATCAACCAGGGCATCGGCGAGGCGCGCATCTTCGGCGGCTCGATGACCTACCCGATCGGCGTCGCGCAGATCGTCGAGTTCCACAAGCACGGCCACGCGGTGCAGCTCATCGCGAAGAACGTCAAGTACACGGCCAAGCCGGGGACGCCCGAGGCGCGCGCCGTCGCCGCCGGGTTTTCCGACAGCCTGCTCGCTGTCGCGCCGATCGCCTCGCAACCGGACCCCGAGCGCAAGTCGGTGCTGATCGACGCCAACGCGTTGCTCCTCGCCGACATCCCCGGCGGCGCCGGCGTGCTCGAGCGCGCGTACCGGCAGCCGTACGGGTTCGACGTCCGCAACTCGTCGATCGGCAGGACGCGCGCGCAGGACGACGAGGTGTCGGTCGAGGTCTCCGCGCATTACGCGCTGTCGCGGGTCATGATGCCTCCGGCAAGCGAGCGCGCGCATGGCGCGGCACCGTCGACGCCCGTCACGCTCCCCGACGTGCGCAGCCTCTTCATCGGCTATCACTACACGCTCGCGAGGCTCCCCGACACGCCGATGCATCCGCGCATCGCCGACGAGCGCGTCGGCTACTTCACGACCGAGGTCCTCGACTTCACCTCCGACACCCCGCGCGTGCCGGTGGACCGCTACGTCAACCGGTGGCGGCTCGAGAAGAAGGACCCGACCGCCGCGCTCTCCGAGCCCAAGCAGCCGATCGTGTTCTGGCTCGACCGCAACATTCCCGTGCGCTACCGCGAGCCGATCAAGGAAGGCATCCTCGAATGGAACAAGGCGTTCGAGCGCATCGGCTTCAAGGATGCGATCCGCGTCGAGGTGCAGCCCGACGACGCCGACTTCGACACCTCCGACATCCGTCATGCGTCGGTCCGCTGGCAGACGGTGGCCAAGACCGCATACGGCGCCATCGGCCCGAGCGTCGTCGACCCGCGCACCGGCGAGATCCTCGACGCGGACATCGCGATCGACGCCAACAACGTGCGCGTCGTGCGCAACCTGCGCTCGGAGTACCTGCCGCAGCGCAAGGACGCCTTCGCGGCGTTCGCCGCCGCCACGCGCGGCGATGCGCAGGCGCGCACGGACTCGCAGGCCTGTGCCTACGACGACGCGGCCACGGAGGAAGCGGCCTTCGGGCTGTCGCTCCTCGAGGCGCGCGGCGACCTCGCTCCCGACGGCCCGGACGTCGACCGCTTCGTCGCCATGTTCCTGAAGAGCGTCGCGATGCACGAGGTCGGGCACACGCTCGGGCTGCGGCACAATTTCCGCGCGTCGACCGTGTACACGGAGGCCGAGCTGTCCGATCCGCAGTTCACCGCGACGCACGGCATCGCCGGCTCCGTCATGGAATACAACCCGTGGAACCTCGCGGTGAAGGGCGAGCGGCAGGGCGAGTACACGATGTCGACGCTCGGGCCCTACGACTACTGGGCGATCGAGTACGGCTACGAGGAGCTGCCGAAGGCGCAGGAAGGCGCCGACCTGGCGAAGATCGCGGCGCGGTCGAACGAGCCCTGGCTCGCCTATTCGACCGACGAGGACGTCTCGTTCTTCGCGATCGACCCCGACGTGAACCAGCTCGACCTCGGCAGCGATCCGCTCGCGTACGCGAGAAAGCGCATCGCGCTCGTCCACGAGCTGTGGCAGCGCACCGAGAGCCTGCCGCTCGAGCCGGGCGAGAGCTATTCGATCCTGCGGCGCAACTTCACGCGCGGGCTGAACGAGGCCGGGCAGGGCGCGCTTTATGCGTCGAAGTACATCGGCGGGCTGACGACGCTGCGCGATCGCGTCGGCAGCGGGCGGCAGCCGTTCACGCCGGTCGACGCCGGCAAGCAGCGCGCCGCGCTCGACATGCTCGCGAAGGAGGTGCTGTCGGCGGACAGCTTCGACTTCCCACCGTCGTTCCTGCGCAAGATGACGATCTCGACGTTCGACATCGACGACGCGCAGGAGCTCGGCCGGCCGGCGCCGCCGCTCGACCTTTCGATCGACCAGCAGGTGCTCTCGCTGCAGCGCGGCGTCCTCGACACGCTCATGAGTCCGCCGATCGCACAGCGGCTGCTCAACAACGCGGCGAAGGTCGACAAGCCGCAGGACGCGCTCGGCCTCGCCGAGCTCTACCAGACGCTCCACAAGGCGGTGTGGAGCGAGCTTGCGACCGGCAAGGACATCACGCTCTTCCGCCGCAACCTCCAGCGCGAATACGCGACGCGCGTCGCCAACGCGCTCGTGCGTCCGACCGGGACGATGCCGGCCGACGCGCGCGCGCTGTTGCGCGTCGATGCGCAGCGCCTCGCGCACGAGCTCAAGGCGGCGCCGACGCGCCGCATGTCGCCCGAGGCGAAGGCGCACATCGCCGAGATGGCGGCCATGCTGGACGAGGCGCAAAAAGCGCCGCTCGTCCGACAGGCAGTTTGACGACGCCCGCGCGGCGCGCAACGGGACACGCGCGCGCCGCGCGCGGCGACGATGCGCTCGAGCGCTCGCGCGTCACCGAGTCGGTGACGCTTTCGCCGGTCGACAATCGGGCGCTCGCGAACCTTTGCGGGCCGCTCGACGCGAACCTGCGGCAGATCGAAGCGGCGCTCGACGTCACGATCGCGCGCCGCGGCGCCACGTTCGGGGTGTCCGGCGCGCCCGGGCAGGCGGCGCAGGGCGTGCGCGCGTTGCGGCGCTTCTACGACGAGGCGGAGAAGCCGCTTTCGGTGGACGACATCCAGCTCGGGCTCGTCGAGATCGCCACGCGCGCGTCCGACGAGCGCACGGCGGTCGAGGAGACCGCCGCCGAAGCCGCCCCCCTCCTGCGGACGCGCCGCGCGGACCTGCACGGCCGCACGCCCAATCAGGTCGCGTACCTCG
This sequence comes from Rudaea sp., assembly GCA_050257435.1. GTDB lineage: Bacteria > Pseudomonadota > Gammaproteobacteria > Burkholderiales > Casimicrobiaceae > VBCG01. The sequence continues at coordinate 19,238 of JBLMWW010000286.1, read as the reverse complement.
ACGCGATACGCTCGCACGACATCAGCTTCGGCATCGGCCCCGCGGGCACCGGCAAGACGTACCTCGCCGTCGCCTGCGCCGTCGATGCGCTCGAGCGCGACGCGGTGAAGCGCATCGTCCTCGTGCGTCCCGCGGTCGAGGCGGGCGAGCGGCTGGGCTTCCTCCCCGGCGATCTCGCGCAAAAGGTCGATCCTTACCTGCGCCCGCTCTTCGATGCGCTCTACGACCTGATGGGCTTCGACAAGGCCGCGAAGCTCTTCGAGCGGCAGACGATCGAGCTCGCGCCGCTCGCGTACATGCGCGGGCGCACGCTCAATCACTCGTTCATCATCCTCGACGAGGCGCAGAACACGACGCCCGAGCAGATGAAGATGTTCCTGACGCGCATAGGCTTCGGCACGAAAGCCGTGATCACCGGCGACGTGACGCAGATCGACCTCGCGCGCGGCCAGAAGAGCGGCCTCATCGAGGCCGAGCGCATCCTGCAGGACGTGCGCGGCATCGCGTTCGTGCGCTTCACGAGCGCCGACGTCGTGCGTCACCCGCTCGTGCAGAAGATCATCGACGCCTACGATCGCGATGCGAGCGCTTAGAGGCCTGGGGTCGGGGCCCTTGAACGCTCACGCGCGCCTCGCGCTGACGGCGCAATTCGACGTCGATGCGACCACGCTTCCACGGCGGCCGACGCTGCGCCGCTGGGCCGCCGCGGCGCTCGAGCGCGATGCCGAGGTCACGCTGCGCTTCGTCGGCGCGCGCGAGGCGCGCACGCTCAATCGTCGCTACCGCGGCCTGGACCGCCCGACGAACGTCCTCACATTCGTGTACGATGACGGTGTGTCGCTCGCCGGCGACATCGTGCTGTGCGCCCCCGTCATCGCGCGGGAAGCGCGCGCGCAGCGCAAGACGCTCCGAGCGCACTACGCGCACCTGGTGATCCACGGCATGCTTCACCTGCAGGGATACGACCACCAGCGCGACGACGCCGCCGCGCACATGGAGGCGCGGGAGATCGCCTTGTTGCGCAGGCTGGGCTACGCGAACCCTTACGGCGGGCGCGGCTGATGGCCACGCCGTACGATTCGCCCGACGAGAAGCCGAGCCTGCTCGACCGGCTGTCCGCGTTCCTCACCCGCGAGCCCGAGGACCGCGAGGAGCTGGTGGCGCTGTTGCGCGGCGCGTTCGAGCGGCGGCTGCTCGACGCCGATGCGCTGTCGATGATCGAGGGCGTGCTCTCGGTGTCGGAGATGACCGTGCGCGACATCATGATCCCGCGCTCGCAGATGGACTGCGTGTCGATCGACGATTCGCCGCCCGAGTTCCTGCCGCTCGTCATCGACACGAAGCACTCGCGCTTCCCGGTGATCGGCGAGTCGAAGGACGACGTCGTCGGCATCCTGCTCGCCAAGGATCTCCTCAACTACTACGCGAACCCCGAGGGGTTCGACCTGCGCGAAACGCTGCGGCCGGCCGTATTCGTGCCGGAATCGAAGCGCCTCAACGTGCTGTTGCGGGAATTTCGCGCGAACCGCAATCACATCGCGATCGTCGTCGACGAGTATGGCGGCGTATCCGGCCTCGTCACGATCGAGGACGTGCTCGAGCAGATCGTCGGCGACATCGAGGACGAGTACGACTTCGACGAGAGCGAGGACAACATCATCCCCGAGGCGAACGGGCGCTTCCGCATCAAGGCGCAGACGGAGATCGCCGACTTCAATGCGCAGTTCGGAACGTCGTTCGAGGACGAGGAGTTCGACACCGTCGGCGGGCTCGTGCTGAAGGCGTTCGGGCGCCTCCCGAAGCGCGGCGAGGTGACGACGCTCGACGACTTCCGCTTCCGCGTGCTGCGCGCCGACAGCCGGCGGGTCTACACGCTGGAGGTCGAGCGCATCGCACCGCCGCCCGGCGAAGAAGCGCGGTGACGCCGGCGCGATGACGGCTGCGCGCGGGTGGTCGTTCGCGCTCGCCGCGGCGATGGGCGCGTGCTCGGTGCTCGCCTTCGCGCCGTTCGGCGTCTCCGGCGTCGCGCTCGTCACGCTGACGCCGCTCCTCGTGCTGTGGCAGCACGCGCCCTCGCCGCGCGATGCCGCGGCGACCGGCTTCGCGTTCGGTCTCGGGCTCTTCGGCGCCGGCGCATCGTGGCTGACGATCGCGCTCGTCAGCTTCGGCGGCATGCCCGCGTGGCTCGCCGGCGTGATGATCGCGCTCCTCACGCTCTATCTTGCGCTGTGGCCCGCGCTCGCCGGTTACGTCGCCGCGCGCTTCACGCCGGCGCGATCGTGGTCGCGGGTCCTCGTCGCCGCCGGGGCGTTCACGCTGGCGGAGTACGGGCGGAGCTACCTGTTCACCGGCTTTCCCTGGCTCGCGCTCGGCTATACGCAGGTTCCCGACGGGCTGCTGCGCGGCTACGCGCCGGTCGGCGGCGTCTATCTCGTGACGCTCGCGCTCGTGCTGGCGGCGGCGCTTCTCGCGCGTGCCGTCGATGCGCTGGCGCTGCGCTCGCCGCCGGTGCTCGCAACGGCGGCGGCGCTCGCCGTCGTGCTCGTCGGCGGCGCCGCCGCGCTCGCGCGCGTCGAATGGACCGCCGCGTCCGGGCCGCCGCTCGCCATCTCGCTCGTGCAGGGCAACATCGTGCAGGAGCTCAAGTTCGACCCCCACTTTCGCCAGGCGACCTTCGACCGCTACCTGAACCTCGTCGCCGAAAGCCGCGGCCGCCTGGTCGTGCTGCCCGAAAGCGCGTTCCCGATGTTCTCGGATGAGATCCCCGACGACGTCCTGCTTGCGCTGATCCGCACCGCGAGCGCGCGCGGCGGCGACGTGCTGCTCGGGCTCTTCACCGCCGAGGCGCCGGCACCCGGCAGCGACGAGCCACGCTACTACAACACCGTCGTGGCGCTCGGCGCGAGCGATTTGCAGTTCTACCGCAAGAACCACCTCGTGCCCTTCGGCGAGACGATTCCGCTCAAGCCGGTGATCGGCTGGTTCGTGCGCTCGGTGCTGCACATTCCGCTCGCCGACCAGTCGCGCGGCGGCGCGAAGCAGCCGGCGCTCGCCGTCGCCGGGCAGAGGGTCGCCGTCGACATCTGCTACGAGGACGCATTCGGCGCCGAGCTCATCCACGGCGCACGGCAGGCGCATCTGCTCGTCAACGTGACGAACGACGCCTGGTACGGGCGGTCGATCGCCGCGCTCCAGCACAACCAGATCGCCGCGATGCGCGCGCTCGAGCTCGGCCGGCCGATGCTGCGCGCGACGAATACCGGCATCACGTCGGCGATCGGTCACGACGGCCGCGAGCTCGCGCGGCTGCCATGGTTCACGACGGGCATTCTCGAAGTCGAGGTTGCCGGGCGAACCGGCGCGACGCCCTACCTGCGCCTGGGGGACCTGCCGACGCTGATGCTGTCGCTGCTCCTCGCCGTGATCCCGCTGGCGTTGCCGCTAAAATCGCGGCCACGATGAGCGCGGACCGCGGCCAGGCCAGGGTGCAGACTTTCCAGGAGCTCGTGCTCGCGCTCCAGCGCTACTGGGGCGAGCGCGGCTGCGCGCTCCTGCAACCCTACGACATGGAAGTCGGGGCGGGCACCTCGCACACGGCGACGTTCCTGCGCGCGCTCGGGCCGGAGCCGTGGCGCGCCGCCTACGTGCAGCCGTCGCGCCGGCCCAAGGATGGGCGCTACGGCGAGAACCCGAACCGGATGCAGCACTACTACCAGTACCAGGTGGTGCTGAAACCCGCGCCGGCGGACATCCTCGACCTCTACCTCGGCTCCCTCGAAGCGCTGGGCTTCGACCTGACGCAAAACGACGTTCGCTTCGTCGAGGACGACTGGGAGAACCCGACGCTCGGCGCCTGGGGGCTGGGCTGGGAAGTGTGGCTGAACGGCATGGAAGTCACGCAGTTCACCTATTTCCAGCAGGTCGGCGGCCTCGACTGCAATCCGATCACCGGCGAGATCACCTACGGGCTCGAGCGGCTCGCGATGTACCTGCAGGGGCGCGAGAACGTGTTCGACCTGGTCTGGACGACGATCGAGGAAGGCGACGCGAAGCGCACGCTGAGCTACGGCGACGTCTATCACCAGAACGAGGTCGAGCAGTCGACGTACAACTTCGAGCAGTCGAACGCGCCGAAGCTCGCCTTGCAGTTCGCGTTCTACGAGGACGAGGCGAAGCGGCTGCTCGACGCCCGGCTTCCGCTGCCCGGCTACGAGATGATCCTCAAGGCGGCGCACACCTTCAACCTGCTCGACGCGCGCGGCGCAATCTCCGTGACCGAGCGCGCCGCGTACATCGGCCGCATCCGCGCGTTGTCGCGGCAGGTCGCGCAGGCGTACGTCGATTCGCGGGAGGCGCTCGGCTTTCCGATGCTGCCCGCCGATGCGCGGGCGCGGCTGGCTACGGCATGAGCGAAGGCGGCGCCGGTCGCCCGGCAATGCAGACGCTGCTCGTCGAGCTCGTCACCGAGGAGCTGCCGCCCAAGGCGTTGAAGGCGCTCGGCGAGGCGTTCAGCGGCACGCTCGTGGCGGAGCTCGCGCGGCAGCACGTGCTCGATGCGGCGAGCGTCGCGACGTCGTTCGCGACGCCGCGCCGCCTCGGCGTGCTCGTCTCCTGCGTGCGCGGCACCGCACCCGACGCGAACGCCGTCGAGCGTCTGATGCCGGCGAAGATCGCGCGCGACGCTGCCGGCGCACCGACGCAGGCCCTGCGCAAGAAGCTCGCCTCGCTCGGTTGCGCCGATCTCGCCGATCGGGGCTTCGCCGAGTCGAACGGCGCCGACGGCCTGTACGTCGCGTCGGACGGCAAGGCGGACTACGTTTACCTGCGCCGCCTCGTATCCGGTGCGACGCTCGCACGGGCCCTGCAGGGCGCGCTCGACACCACCCTCGCACAGTTGCCGATCCCGAAGGTCATGCGCTACCCGGCGCCGGGTAGCTATTACAACGACGTCGCGTTCGTGCGCCCCGCGCACCGGCTCGTCGCGCTGCACGGGGCCGACGTCGTGCCCCTGTCCGCGCTCGGGCTCGCGGCCGGTCGGGTGAGCGCCGGGCATCGTTTCCTCGCGCGCGGTGACCTGACGATCCGCACCGCCGACGCCTACGTGCCGACGCTCGAGGCCGAGGGGAAGGTCCAGCCGTCGTTTGCCGCGCGACGCGCCACCATCGAGGAAGCGCTGCACGCGGCGGCCGCCGGCGCGCGCGTCATCCCTTCCGAGGCGCTGCTCGACGAGGTGACGGCGCTCGTCGAATGGCCGGCGGTGTACGCGGGAACGTTCGATCCCGCGTTCCTCGCGGTCCCGCAGGAATGCCTGATCCTGACGATGCAGCAGAACCAGAAGTACTTCGCGCTCGCCGACGCCGACGGGCGCCTCGTGCATCGCTTCCTGCTCGTCAGCAACATCCCGACCGAGGATCCCTCCGCCATCGTGCACGGCAACGAGCGCGTGCTCCGCGCGCGCCTCGCCGACGCCAAGTTCTTCTACGACCAGGATCGCAAGACGCCGCTCGTCGCGCGCGTTCCGCGGCTGGCCGGCATCGTCCATCACAACAAGCTCGGCACGCTCGGCGAGCGCGTCGAGCGGCTGCGCCTCCTCGCGCGCAGCATCGCCCCGCGCATCGGTGCCGATGCCGCGATGGCCGATCGGGCGGCGCTGCTCGCGAAAGTGGATCTCGTCACCGACATGGTCGGCGAGTTCCCGGAGTTGCAGGGGACGATGGGCCGGTACTACGCGCTGCACGACGGCGAGCCACCTGCGATCGCCGATGCCATCGCGCAGCACTACTGGCCGCGCTTCGCCGGCGACGCGCTGCCCGGGGGCGCGATCGCGCAGTCGGTCGCGCTCGCCGACAAGCTCGAGGCGCTCGCCGGCATGTTCGGGATCGGCGCGTTGCCGACGGGCGACAAGGACCCCTTCGGGCTGCGGCGCGCCGCCATCGGCGTGCTGCGCATCCTGATCGAGAAGCGCCTCGCGCTCCCGCTCGCGAACCTGATCGAGCTTGCGTTCCAGGCGTTCGCGCAGGTGACGAGCGCCGCGCCCGCGCCGGACGCACTTGCCGACTTCCTGTACGAGCGGCTGCGCGCGCATCTGCGCGAGCAGGGTTACACGGCGAACCAGGTGGAAGCGGTGCTGGTGCAGCGGCCGCAGCGCATCGACCTCGTGCCCGAACAACTCGCGGCCGTGAAGACGTTCGAGTCGCTGCCCGAGGCCGCGGCGCTGTCCGCCGCGAACAAGCGCATCGTCAACATCCTTCGCAAGAGCGGCGCCGAGGCCGCGCCCGACGTGGACGTCGAGCGGCTCACCGAGGCCGCCGAGCGCGATCTGTGGCGCTCGTTCCAGGCGCTCGCGCCCAGGGTCGACCGGCATTGCGTGAACGGCGACTACACCGAGGCGCTCAAGGCGCTCGCGACGGCGAAGCCCGCCGTCGATCGCTTCTTCGACGACGTGATGGTGATGGTCGAGGACGTCGACGTGCGCGCGAACCGGCTCGCGCTCTTGAACCGCGTGGCGGCGACGATGAATCGCGTCGCCGACATCTCCAAGCTCGCCGCCTGACGCGCCGACGCGTCACCGCCCGGAACGCCGCATGGTCCAGTTCGCCTCCGAGGCCGTCATGCACACCCGCGTCGCGCGGCTCATCGTGCTCGACCGCGACGGCGTCATCAACCACGACAGCGAGCAGTTCATCAAATCGCCCGACGAGTGGCGGCCGATCCCCGGCAGCCTCGAGGCGATCGCGCGCCTCAATCATGCCGGCTATCGCGTCGTCGTGGCCACGAACCAGTCGGGCGTCGGCCGCGGCCTCCTCGATTTCGCGACGCTCAACGCCATCCACGAGAAGATGCACCGCGCGCTCGGACAGGTCGGCGGGCGCATCGACGCGATCTTCTTCTGCCCGCACACCGCCGACGCGCGCTGCGAGTGCCGCAAGCCGAGAGCCGGGATGCTCCAGGAAATCGGCGTGCGCTTCAACGTCGACATGGCCGGCGTGCCGTGTGTCGGCGACGGGCTGCGCGACCTGCAGGCGGCCGACGCCGTCGGCGCACAGCCGATGCTCGTGCTGACGGGCAAGGGGGAGAAGACGCTGCGCCAAGGAGGGTTCCCGGCCAACACGGTGATCTTCCCCGACCTCGCCTTCGTCGCTTCGGCACTGCTCGTGACGGACTAGCGCCCATTCACACCATGTTCACCCACGCGAACAGGCCCTGATGGGCTCGGCGCTCCGCTCGCTCGCCTTCGCGCTGTTCCAATCGCTCGTCACGCCGCCGTACGCGCTGCTCGTCGTCGCGCTTTTCTGGTTGCCGCGCGTGGCGCGCTATCGCTTCATCACCCACTGGTGCGCGATCAACCTCTGGGGCGCGCGCTGGATCTGCGGCATTCGCCATCGCGTGATCGGCCTCGAGAACATCGGGCCCGACACGCCCAAGATCGTCGCGTGCAAGCACAGCTCGACCTGGGAGACCCTGTTCCTGTCGCGCCTGCTCCCTCCCCTGGCGTACGTCGCCAAGAAGGAGCTCCTCGCGGTGCCGTTCTTCGGCTGGGGCTTCCGCCTGGCCTCGCCCATCACGATCGATCGCCGCGCCGGCGAGGACGCGATGGCGCAGATCGCCGCGCAGGGACGCGAGCGCTTCGCGCAAGGCTTCTGGATCATCCTGTACCCGGAGGGAACGCGCATTCCGGTGCGTAAGCGCGTGCGTTACAAGACCGGCGCCGCGCGGCTCGCGATCGCGATGCAGACGCCGATCCTGCCGATCGCGCACAACGCGGGCTGGCTCTGGCCGAAGGGCATCATGGGGAAGCGCCCCGGGACGATCACGCTCTCCATCGGCAAACCGATCGCGCCGGGGACCATGGAGCCGGCCGCGTTGATGCACGCGGTCGAGACGTGGATCGAAGACGAAGTGCGTCGGCTGGGACGGCCTTGATGGCGATCCAAGGGCCTCGCGCCGCGATGCCGCTCGAGCCGGCGGTTCGCCGGCGCCGCGGCGCGGAAGCCCGGGCGCGCCGCATCGTCCTGTCCGGCGAGGTGGTCGACTATCGCCTGGTGCGCGCGCGACGGCGCTCGATCGGCATGGAGGTGCACTTCGACGGACTGACGGTCCGCGCACCGCGCTGGGTCCCGTTGCGCGAGATCGAGGCGACGCTGGTCGAGCGCGGCGCGTGGATCCTCCGCTCGCTCGCCGAGTGGCGCGCGCGACGACGCGACGTCATGCCGCGCGAGTGGAAGTCCGGCGCGCCGATCGTCTTCCGTGGCGCGGCGCTCGCGCTCGCGGTCTACCCGGCGCGGCGCGCCTACGTCGCCGCCGACCTCTTCCACGTGACCGTGCGCCATCCGCAGGCGCATGACGAGCGGCAGATCGCCGCCAGCGTGGTCGAATGGATGCGCGCGCAGGCGTGGACGCTCGTCGCCGCGCGCGTCGCGCACTACGTGGCGCAGGTGAGCGCGCGGTCGCACTCCGTGCGGCTCTCCAACGCGCGCAGCGAATGGGGAAGCTGCAACGCGCACGGCGAGATCCGGCTCAACTGGCGGCTCGTGCAACTGCCGCCGCTCCTCGCCGAATACGTCGTCGCGCATGAGGTCGCGCACATCGTCGAGCTCAACCACTCACGTCGCTTCTGGGACGTCGTCGAATCGCTCCTGCCGGGTCACGCGACGCTGCGGCGCGAGCTCGACGAATGGACGGCGCTGCTGGCCGCGTGATCGTGGCGGCGGCGGACGTCGTTGCCGGTGCGCGGCCGACCGCGCTGCTACTAGGGCGCCGGCAGGTCGGGCATCCGCACGGTGATGCGGCCCTGGCTCTTCAGGAGCCGCACGAGCGACGCTCCGAGCTCCTCGGTGCCGCGCGTGTCGCGCCAGCGCCCGCCGTCCGGGCGAAAATGGAACGCGCCGCTCTTCGCCGCGACCCAGATCTCGCGATTGGGCACGTGCCGGTTGACGATGACGCGACTGCCGTCGTCGCACTCGATCGTGAGGACGCCGTCGCGCAGCTCCCAGTCGAGGTCGGCGCCGCCCGTTTCGAGCGCCGCGTCGAGCGCGAGGCCGATCTTGTCGAGCGTTGCGTCCGCCGCGCCGATGAAGGCCGATTCGTCCATGTCGTCGTGCTACGATCTAGCGAAGATGTTACGCCATTCGCCAGGCCGCCGCGCGCGCGTCGCACTCGTCGTCGCGCTGGCGGCGATGCTCGCGGCCTGCGGCATCAAGGGCCCGTTGCGTCCCGCACCGAAAAGCGAGCCACCCGCCGCGACGTCGCCGCGCACCGGCGAACCGGCGACGCCCCCGGCGACGACGTCGCCCGCGCTTCCGCCTCCGACCTCGCAACCGTCCCCGCGGTGAGCGCCGCGCCCGGCTTCCATTACGCGCACGGCGAGCTCCATGCCGAGGGCGTCGCGCTGTCGTCGCTCGCCACGCGATACGGCACGCCGTGCTTCGTCTACTCGCGCGCGCTGCTCGAAGGCGCGTTTCGCGCCTTCGACGGCGCGTTCGCCGGGGTGCCCCATCTCGTCTGCTACGCGATGAAGGCCAATCCCGCGCTGGCGATCCTCGACCTCTTCCGCGCACTCGGCAGCGGCTTCGACATCGTATCGGGTGGCGAGCTCGGGCGTGTTCTGACCGTCGACGGCGACCCGGCGAAGACCGTGTTCTCGGGCGTCGGCAAGAGCGACGCCGAGATGGAGGCGGCGCTCGCGGCCGGCATCCTCTGCTTCAACGTCGAATCGGCCTCCGAGCTCGAGCACCTCGCCGCCGTCGCCGCGCGCATGGGCCGGCGTGCGCCGATCGGCTTTCGCGTCAACCCCGACGTCGACCCCGGAACGCATCCGTACATCGCCACCGGCCTCAAGGAGAGCAAGTTCGGCGTCGGCATGCGCGAGGCCGCCGAGCTCTACCGGCGCGCGGCGGCGATGCCGGCGATCGCCGTTCACGGCGTCGACATGCACATCGGCTCGCAGATCACCGAACTCGCGCCGTTCCGCTCGGCCGTCACGCGCCTCCTCGCGCTCGTCGACGCGCTTGCCGCCGACGGCATCGCGCTCCGGCACATCGACTTCGGCGGCGGCCTCGGCATCCGCTATCGCGACGACGTGCCGGTGGCCATCGACGACTACGCGGCGATGATCCGCTCGCAAACGCGCGGCCGGCACGAACGACTGCTGTTCGAGCCCGGGCGGCGCCTCGTCGGCGAAGCGGGCGTGCTGCTCACCCGCGTGCGCCTGCTGAAAACCGGCGCCGACCGCAAGTTCGCCGTCGTCGACGCGGCGATGAACGACCTGCTCCGCCCCGCGCTCTACGGCGCGTGGCATGGCGTGGATGCCGTGCGTCCGCGCGAGGGAACGGCGACGCGCTACGACGTGGTCGGGCCGGTGTGCGAAAGCGGCGACTTTCTAGCACACGACCGGCCGCTCGCGCTCGCCGAGGGCGATCTGCTCGCGATCCGCACGGCGGGTGCGTACGCGATGGCGATGAGCTCCAACTACAACGCGCGGCCGCGCGCCTGCGAAATCCTCGTCGACGGCGATGCCGCGCATCTCGTCCGCCGCCGCGAAACGTTCGCCGACACGATCGCGCACGAGACGCGATTGCCGCCGAAAAGCGGCGCCTGAAACGCGCGCAAAGCGCGCGAAAACGATGTGCGAATACGCAACAGAGCGCGTTCGCCGCGTTCCGGCGCCGTTCGAAATCTTGCAAAAGCTTGAAACGTGGCTACAATGCAGGCAGCAGGTGCCAGTGGATTTGTCAAGGGGGGTGGCTCGATTTCGTAAGCTTCAGCGTGCTTTCCCCCTGCGGCTGCAACACCTGCGACCGAAGCACCATAACAGTTACATGAACTCAGACAGGAGAAGCAACGATGATGGCTGACATGATGTCGATGATGACGCCGACCGCTTCCGAGTCGGCGCCCAAGAAGAAGGCGACGAAGAAACGCAAGGCCGCGCCGAAGAAGGCGGCGGGTCGCAAGACCACCCGCAAGGCCGCCCCGAAGAAGCGGGCGGCCAAGAAGGCCACGAAGAAGCGCGCCGCCCCGAAGAAGCGGGCGGCCAAGAAGACGACGAAGCGCAAGGCTGCGAAGAAGCGCGCCGCCCCGAAGAAGCGGGCAGCGAAGCGCGGCGGCAAGAAAAAGGCCGCCCCGCGCCGTACCGCGCGCAAGACCGCGAAGAAGAGAGCCGCGAAGAAGTAACCCTTCTTCGACACGCTTCCGTCGCAGACGTGTGACGGAGATGAAACGGGCGACGCCACGCGTCGCCCGTTTCGCATCGGGGCGTCGCGTCCGTCAGCGCGCCCGCGCCGATGGCATCGTGTCCGCCGCCTTGCGCGTGCCGCGTCGCCCGCCGCCGCCCGACTCCCGGCGCACGGTGACGACCCCGGTGTGGCGGCGCTTCCTGACCGCCTTCGCCTTGCCCACGCGCGCGCCGTGCGCGGCGTGGCTCGCGCGCGCCGGGGCGATCTCGCTGGTGACGCGCAGCTTCTGCCCGACCCGCACGAGGTTGCCCTTGAGGCGGTTCCAGCGCCGGATGTCCTCGATCGTGACGCCATGGCGCGCCGCGATCGCGCCGAGCGAATCGCCGCGGTGCACGGTGTAATAGAACGTGCGATTGACCGGCACCGTCGTGAAGACCGCGTCCTCGAGCGATGCCGCGGCCTCCCGCGACGCGCGCTGCACCGGCACGAGCAGCGCGTAGCCGACCGGCACGGTCTGGCGCGGCCCGATCCCGTTGACCGAGCGCAGCGTCTCGATCGACATGCCGTAGCGCATCGCGACCTGCGGCAGCGTCTCGCCCGCCTTCATCCGGTGCGCCTGCCACGACACCAGGGGCTGGTCGATCAGGTTGAGCTTCGCCGCGAAGATCTCCGCCTTGTCGATCGGCAGCAGGATCGCGTAGTCGTCGGCCCCGGAGATCACGGGCCGATTGTGCTGCGGATTGAGCGCGAGGAACTCGTCGACGTCGAGCTCGGCCAGCTCCGCCGCGCGCTTGACGTCCATGCGCACGGTCGTGCGCACGACGGTGAAATAGGGCGCGTCGGGCACGTCGGCCAGGACGAGTCCGTATTTCTGCGGGTCGGCGACGATGTTCTTGATCGCCTGCAGCTTCGGCACGTAGTTGCGCGTCTCGACCGCCATGTTCTGCAGATGGGCGAAGTCCGCCGGCAGCCCGCGCGCCCGGTTCCGCGCGATCGCGCGCCGCACGTTTCCCTCGCCCCAGTTGTACGCGGCGAGCGAGAGCTGCCAGTCGTTGAATTCGGCGTTCAACGTCTGCAGGTAGTCGAGCGCCGAGCTGGTGGCCGCGATCACGTCGCGGCGCGAGTCGAACCACCAGTTCTGCTTGAGCCCGTACGTCTTCCCGGTCTGCGGCATGAACTGCCAGATGCCCGAGGCGCGGCTCACCGAGAGCGCGTTGGGATTGAACGCGCTCTCGACGATCGGCAGCAGCGCGATCTCGAGCGGCATGCCGCGCGCCTCCACCTCGGTGACGATGTGATAGAGGTAGCGGCGGCTGCGCTCGACCATCCGCGCGACGTAGTCGGGCCGCTCGGCGTACCACTGCTCCCACTTGTCGACGAGCGGGCCGTCGATGTCGGGAATCGCGTAACCCCGGACGATGCGGTCCCACAAGTCGCCGGCCGACAACGGCAGCGGCTCGAGATCGGCGGCCTCGCCGTCGAACGGGTTGACGAGCGCGATCTTCGGGGGGGCGGGCGGGAAGTCGACGGGCGCGAGCGGCGTCGACGGCGGCGGCGGCGCAGCGGTCTGCTGCGGGCCGGGGGTCGCGCAGGCGGCAAGCGCAAGCACGACCGGAAGTATCAGGGCTCGTCGATAGTGCACTCGGCCGATCGGATTGTCAGGTAGCGCAGCGCGCAAAAATTCCGGCGATGGTAGGCCGCATCGCCGGGAGCGTCAACCGCCGATGCGCGCGCTCACGCGAACGCGTTCTTCCATGCGCGAAGCGTCGCGAACGCATCGACGGCGTCGTCGATCGTCCGTCCCGCCTGCGCGGCCGCGCGCGCCATCACGTCGGGCCGCGCGGCGCGCAGGAACGGATTGGTCGCGAGCTCCATGCCGATCGTCGACGGCAGTGTCGGCTCGTCCCGCTCGCGCTTCGCGCGCTCGTTCAGCGTGCGCACGCGGATGTCGTCGTTCGCGGGCTCGACGGCCGCCGCGAAGCGCAGATTGGCGAGCGTGTACTCGTGGCCGCAATAGACGTGCGTGGCCGCGGGCAGCGCGGCGAGCTTGCCGAGCGATGACCACATCTGGGACGGCGTGCCCTCGAACAGCCGCCCGCATCCCGCGGCGAACAGCGTGTCGCCGCAGAAGACGAGCGGTTCGGGCGCGCGTGCGCAATAGGCGATGTGTCCCGCGGTGTGGCCGGGAATGTCGAGGATCGACAGCGTGAGATCGACGCCCGGCACGTCGATGCGGTCGCCCTCGGAGAGCGCGTGCGTGCGCTGCGGAATCGACTCGTGCGCGGGGCCGAACACCGGCACGTCGTAGCGCGCGCGCAGCGCGGGCACGCCGCCGACGTGGTCGGCGTGGTGGTGCGTCGCGAGGATCGCCGCCAGCTTCACGCCATGCGCGTCGAGCCATGCGAGCACCGGTGTCGCATCGCCGGGATCCACGACGGCCGCCAGGCCGCCGTTTCGCACGACCCATATGTAGTTGTCCCTGAATGCGGGGATGGGGATAATCGTCGCCATGGATCGACCCTCCGTTGCCGCGGATACCCTGTCGATGACGTTCGCGGCGTGGCTCGCCACGCCGCTCGGAGAGTACCTGAAGCAGCGCGAGCAGGCGTACTTCGACGAAACCGTCGCCGACATCTTCGGTTTCCACGCGCTCCAGATCGGCCTGCCGGAATGCCGGTTCCTCGCGCAAAGCCGCATCGTCTCCAAGTGGAGCCTCGACTACGATCCGCCGGCCGACATCATCGCCGACCCGCACGGGCTGCCGTTCGCGGAGAGCGCGCTCGACCTGATCGTGATGCCGCACGCGCTCGAATTCACCGACGATCCGCACCTGATGCTGCGCGAGGCGTGGCGCGTGATCCGCCCGGAAGGCCAGATCGTGATCGCCGGCTTCAATCCCTTCTCGCTCTTCGGCACCAAACGCTACTTCGGCCGCGGCGAGACCCCGCCGTGGAACGGCAATTTCATCGCGCTCTACCGGCTGAAGGATTGGCTGTCGCTCCTCGGCTTCGACGTCGTCGGCGGCCGCTTCGACTGCTACGTGCCGCCGTTCCGGCACGAGAAGTGGCTGCGCCGTTTCGCCTTCTTCGAGCAGACCGGCGATCGCTGGTGGCCGATCACCGGCGGCGTGTATTACCTGCGCGCGACCAAGAAGGTGCTCGGCATGCGCCTGCTGACGCCGGCGTGGGAGCGGCGCGAGCGGCGCAAGAAGGCGCTGGCCCCGGCCGCCGGCGCGCGCGAGAGCCTCACGACGCATCGCGACCGGCGCGATTGAAGCCGGTCGTCATCTACACCGACGGCGCATGCAAGGGCAACCCGGGCCCGGGCGGCTGGGGCGCGCTCCTCGTGTTCGACGGGCGCGAGAAGGAGGTCTTCGGGGGCGAGCCGCTGACGACGAACAACCGCATGGAGCTGACCGCGGTCATTCGTGCGCTCGAGGCGCTGACGCGCGCGTGCGATGTCGACCTGTACCTCGACTCGCAATACGTGAAGCATGGCATCGAGACGTGGATTCGCAACTGGAAGAAGAACGGCTGGCGCACGAGCGACCGCAAGCCGGTCAAGAACGTGGAGCTGTGGCGCGAGCTCGATGCGCTCGCGGCGACGCATCGAATTCGCTGGCACTGGGTGCGCGGCCACGCCGATACGCCCGGCAACCTGCGCGCGGACGCGCTCGCCAACCGCGGCGTCGCGTCGGTCGGCTGGTCGCGCCCGTGAGCGCGCGGGTCGCCCAGGGGCGAAGCGCGGGAAGGCCGACGAATGGGCGTCAGCCGCCGCCCTGCGCGCGCTCGATGCGGCGTGCGAAGACGGTCATTTCCTTTTCCGCCTGCCGATCGCCCTTCTGCCGCGCAACGACGATGCCGCGGCGATACGCATCGAGCGCCTCGCCGCTTCGTCCCGCCTGCTCGAGCGCCTTCGCGTAGAGTTTCCAGGCGGCCGTGTACGTGGGATCGAGCGCGACGGCGTTCGCAAGCGCGTCGACCGCCGCCACATAGTCCTGCGCCTTCAGGTACTCGTTGCCGATCGAGTAGCGCAAAAGCGCGCTGTCCCTGCCCGTGGCGAGCATGCGCTCGAAATTGCGCAGGGCCGCGCTCTTCGCTGGCGGCGGCGTCGAGGGCGGATCATTCGCCATGGCGCATCTACCTCGGGATCAGCTCGCCGGTTTCGCAGCTCACGCGGCGCAGCGGATAGATGACGCGCTTGTCGGCGCCGTCGAGCGGCCCTTCGATCGTCTCGTAGAGCCAGCCCCCGGCGCCGCGGCGGTAGATGAGCCGCGCGGGAAATCCGGCGCCCGTGTTGGCGAAGGTGAAAATCGTATCCTTGTCCTCGGTCGTCGTGCTCACGAGCCGGAACGACGTCTCCTTGCGGTCGCCCGAGAACTGGCTGAAGAAGATGCCGTTCACGCGCGGCTCGATGCGCAGGTACTCGTAATCCTGCATCTTGCCGCCCGACACCTGCTGGCCCGCGCCGACGAGCATGTCGCCGCGAAGCGGCAGCCACTGCTCGCGGAATTCGCGCTGGTTGACGTTGCCCTGCCAGCAGCCGGCGAGCCACGCGAACGGCGCGATCGGCCCGGTCGGCGCCGGCTCGGCCGCCGCCTCGGTCTTCTTCGTGTGGTCCTCGCGTGCCGTCGGCCCCCCGGGAGGCGCAGTCGCGCAGCCGCCGATCCCGAGCATCAGCGCGCTTGCGAGAAAGATGGCGGATGGGTGACGCACGGAACGCGAGTTCGAAGGCGCCATCATTGCTGCGCCGCGAGGGGAAGGTTCATCAGCAGGTTCTGGGGCTTGAGTCGCAGGCGATTCTGCTCGTCCATCGCCATCGCGAGCCATACCGGCCGTCCGGCGATCGCCGAGCGCATGTCGGCCGGGTCGTCGAAGTCGAGCCGAAACAGGCACAGGAGCCTCGATCGCCGCGCGTCGTCGACACTCTGCCGATTGTAAAGGTCGTTCAGGATGCCGCTCGCCTGCGCGTCGAGGCCGACGTGCCATACCCATTGCGCGTCCTCGATCTCGCGCTCGCTGCGAATCGACACGCGTACGGCGAGAAAGTGCGCGATCCAGGCCTCCATGACGCGCATGAGCGCCGCCTGCACCGGACGGCCGCGGTTCAGCGAGACCGCGAAGTCGTGACGCTCGTCGCGCTCCCAGTAAAGCGCAGCATTGTCCGCGTCGAGGACGTCGAGATCGACCGTGCGCAGCGGCGTACGGTTTTGCGCGAGCAGCTCGCCGAGCGAGCCGTATGCCACGCCTTCCGCGTACGACTCGACGACCGCCTCGTCGGCGGCCATCACGGCGCCTTCATGCAGCGCGATCTTCTGCGGGCGAAACAGCATTTCCGCGGCGCGCGCGGCGAGCGGATCGGCCTCCTCGCCGAGAATGTGGCGCAGGAGAATCTCGGTCAATTGCGCGACGAACAGCGGGGGCACGTCGACGCCTGCGCCGCGAAACAACCCGGCGTAGACGGCTTCCAGCGAATCGGCGGCGGCCAGCCGGTCGCGAAAGCGCAGCCAGGTCCGATAGTTTTCGCGGGCGTCCTCGTCCTCGACCGCATCGACCGCGGAGGGCGCGACCTCGCGCCGCGGCGACGCGAGCAGCGCGTCGTGGAGCGCGAGCTCGCCCCGGCCCGAAGCGGCGACGGGCGAGAGCTCCGGCCGGGCGAGGTAGCTCCGCAGGAAGCCGTCGGTGATCGCGAGCCGGCCATCGGCGCGCCGCTCGAGCAGGCGGTAGCCCGAGCTGCGCCAGAAGTCAGGCACCGCCGAGCATCGCCTTCTTGAGGTCCTCCTGGACGGGATGCTCGCCGACCCAGACGCGCGTCAGCGCGGCGTTGAACGCCTCGCCGGCGATGGTTCCCCGTTCCTTGCCGTCGAGACCGATATGCGTTGCCCCGTCGACGAAGTCGAGCGTGACGACGCCGCCCTCCTTCGCCTGCCCGAACGACTTCATGATCGCCGCCATCTCACCGAGCGGCGTCGCGAGCGACCGGTACTCCTCGTCGGTCGTGTTCGCCTTGAGGCCCTCGTCGAGCGCGCCGATCAGCTGGTCGGCCGAAAGGTCGCGCAGCACGTTGAGCTGCACGCGGCGCGGCGCCTGCGCGAGCACCGCGTCTGCCGTCGTCGCCTTCTGCGGAACGTAGAGGCTGCCGACGTACACCTTGAAGATCGCGCGCTTGCGCAGGCCCGCGCCGTTCAGCACGAGCTCGTGGCCCGCGACTTGCGCCTTGTCGGGCAGCGTAATGCCCGCCACTTCGAGCGCGGCGGCCGTCGTCGCGAGCCCGAGCGCGGCGGCGAACAGAATGGCTCTCATCAACATTGGACGACTCCATCGGCGAAGGACGGACGACGTGCGGCTGCCTCGTCACCGCGTCGCAGGCGCGGAAAGCGAATCGCGCGGCCCGGTGCCCCGGGGCCGCGCGCTTTGCGGGGCAAGCTGTGCGCGGGGCGATACCCGCGCGATCAGAACGTATACGTGAGCTGCGCGGAAAAGACCGTCGTGTTCGAATTGTAATGCCCCTTGATCAATCCGTTCGTCGCAATCGACCCGTCGCTCTGATTGATGGATGCATCGTCCACGAAGACGTAAAAGAACCCGCCGTCGAGCTTCAAGTTGCGGTTGAACTTGTACTGCGCGCCCGTGGCGAGCCAGAAGCGGCTTTCGTCGGGCAGGCGCGGCGTACGGTCCGTGTCGTTCGTCGGCCCCTGATCCCACGCGACGCCCCCGCGGAAGCTCCACTTGTCGTTCATGTGATACGTCGCGCCCGCCGATAGCCGCCAGGAATCGTCGAAGTTCTCAGGGGTGCTTTTGAGCACCGTGCCGTTCGCGCGCACGAACGTGAGGTCCTTGAACGTCGACCAGCGCGTGAACTGGACGTCGCCCATCAGATCCCAGCGATCGTTCAGGCGATGGAAGAGCGACAGGTTGTAGATGTCGGGCAGCTTGATGTCCGCGTGCACGTCCGTCGAGCAACCGGATGCGGCGAGCGGCGTCGGCTGGCCGGTGCAGATCGCGTTGTTGACGACCGCGGCGACGCCTTGCAGCGCGGGCGCGAGTTGCGCCGGGACCGTCGGCAGCGCGGGGTAATCGAAGCTCGCGTTGCCCGAAACGCCGTACTTGATCGTCGAGCGATAGTGGAAGCCCAGGCGCGTCTGCGACGTGAGGTCCCACAAAAACCCAACGTTCCAGCCCCACGCGTTGTCGTCGCCTTCGACCTTCGCGCCCGCGTCGAGCCCCGGCGTGAGGGCGGGGATGGCTTGCGCGGCCGAGGCGGGAATGATCCCGGCCGCCGCCGCCTGCGCCGCGCCTTGCGCGAGCGCGCCGCTGTAGTTGACCTTGCTCGTAAGCTCGGCGTCGATGCGCTGCCAGTTGACGCCGATGCCGATCGCGAAGTTGTCGGCGACGCGCCACGACACCGCCGGGTTGACATTGATGGTCTTGATATCCGACTTGACGCCCTGGTAGCGCCCGAGCCAGGTGTCGTTGTATTCGGTCACGAGGCCATACGGCCCGGTGAGACCGACGCCGACGCTCCACTGCCGGTTGATGGGCATCGTCGCGTAGAGGTTCGGCACGAAGTTGAGGCTGCCCGCGTCGCCGCCGGTATTGCCAAGCGGCTGGTTGAACGCTGCGATCGAGCCGTCGTCGCGGAACTTGAAGGACGGCGTGACGAGGTGCAGGGCGGCGGCGATCTCGGGCGAGACGAGCCGCGACATCCCGGCCGGGTTCGACCATACGGTGCTGGCATCCTCGGCCGCCGCGGCCCCGCCGGCAAACGCGTTGCCGACGGCGCTGCCCGAGCTTTCCTGGAGGGCGAAGCCCGCGCCTTGCGCGTGTCCGCCCGCGAGTGCGAGGACGGCGGCGCCCACGGCCGTTGCGATGCGATTGCGCGTGATGAGTCTCGAGTGCATGGAGTTCTCCGTCTTGGTCGAAACGACAAAACGCCGGCCCCGGGTGGCCAATGGTCCGGCTGACGCGCCATCGTCGCCGACGTTTGGACTATACACGTTGACTTCGCGCAAACCCGCGTCGAAGCGGGGCGGCTCTTGTCGCGTCGGCGCGACGGTGTGGCGCG
>JBLMWW010000285.1:0-5231 GCA_050257435.1 Rudaea sp. | reverse complement strand
GCGTTTTCCCAGGCCGCTCCTCCGTTGACCGCGCTCGCCCTCGCCGAAAGCCGCGCTCGCCAGTTTCTCGCGCTGGCGAAGCCGCGCGTCGTGTCGCTCATCGTCTTCACGGCGGTGATCGGCATGTTCCTCGCCGTGCCCGGCCTTCCTCCCGCGGGCCCGGTGTTCTTCGGCACGGTCGGGATTGCGCTCGTCGCCGGCGCCGCCGCGGCGATCAACTGCCTCGTCGAGCAGAACATCGACAAGCTGATGCGCCGCACGAGCTGGCGGCCGCTTCCCCGCGGCGAGCTCACCTCGCGGCAGACGCTGGCATTCGCGCTGGCGGTGGGCGCGTCGGGGCTGTGGGTGCTGTATCGCTTCGTCAACCCGCTGACAATGGTGCTGACGTTTGCCACGTTCGTCGGCTATGCGGTCATCTACACGGTGCTGCTCAAGCCGGCGACGCCGCAGAACATCGTCATCGGCGGCGCCTCGGGTGCCATGCCGCCGGTGCTCGGCTGGGCCGCGGTGACCGGCGAGGTCCCGCCCGAGGCGCTGTTGCTCTTCCTCATCATCTTCGTCTGGACGCCGCCCCACTTCTGGTCACTCGCGCTCTATCGTCGCGACGACTACGCAAAGGCGCGACTGCCGATGCTCCCCGTGACGCACGGCATCCGCTACACGCAGGTGATGATCGTCCTCTACACGGTCGCGCTTACCGCCGTGACGCTGATGCCGTTTGCGCTGCGCATGAGCGGTCTGCCGTACCTGGCCGCCGCACTCGTGCTGGGCGGCATCTTCATCGGCCATGCGGTGCGCCTTTATCGCGCCTACAGCGATGCGCTCGCGCGCGCGACGTTCCGCTACTCGATCGTCTATCTCGCCGCGCTTTTCTCGGCACTGCTCGTCGACCACTATTGGGGGCAGGTCCTGTGAGCGCCGCGGCAACCGCGGCCTGGATCGGCGCGGGAATGAATCGATGACGCGAGCGGTCTTACGCGGCATGAACGAACATCCCTTCCTTCGCCCCGCCATCGTCGCGGCCTTCGCCGCGCTGCTGCTCGTCGGGTGCAGCGCCGGCGGGCCGAAGTTCATGGCCTCCGACGTGACCGGCTCGTCGTTCGGCCGCGACTTCAGGCTCAAGGACCCCGACGGGCGCACGCGCACGCTCGAGGACTTCCGTGGCAAGGCGGTGGTCGTGTTCTTCGGCTACACGCAGTGCCCGGACGTATGCCCGACCACGCTCGCGACGCTCGCCGACGCGATGAAGCGCCTCGGGCCCGACGCCGATCGCGTGCAGGTGCTGTTCGTCACCGTCGACCCCGAGCGCGACACGCCGCAGCTCCTCAAGCAATACGTGCCGGCATTCGATCCGCGCTTCCTCGGACTCTATGGCGACGCCGACGCCACCGCGAAGACGGCGCAGGAATTCAAGGTGCTCTACCAGAAGGTTCCGGGCCCGACGCCGGGCAGCTACACGATGGACCACTCGGCGGGATCGTACGTCTTCGACCCGCAGGGGCGCCTGCGCCTGTTCGTGTCGAATGCGCAGGGCGCCGACGTCTACGTGCACGACCTGCGGGAGCTGCTGCGCGGCTGACCGGCAGGTGCATCGTCACACACGGGCGCAGCGCCGCACCACCTGCGCCGGGTCGGCGCCGATGCGTCGAGGCAGCGGCCAGGGGGCGCCGCGCGCAACTGCGAGAGCGGCCCGTCGCGGCCGGCGGGGCGGTTCAGCGCGCGCCCTTGTTCTCGATGAGCTCGATCTTGTACCCGTCGGGGTCCTGCACGAAGGCGATGACGGTGCTGCCGCCCTTTACCGCGCCGGCCTCGCGCGTCACGGTGCCGCCCTTCGCGCGCACCGCGTCGCACGCGCGCGCCGCGTCGTCGACCTCGATCGCGACGTGCCCGTAGCCGGTGCCCGGATCATAGCGGTCGACGCCGTAGTTGTACGTGAGCTCGAGCACCGCGTTCGTGCGCTCGTCGCCGTAGCCGACGAACGCCAGCGTGTAGCGCTGCTCGGGACGGTCGGTGCGACGCAGGAGGTGCATGCCGAGGACGTTGGTGTAGAAGTCGATCGACCGCTCGAGGTCGCCGACGCGAAGCATCGTGTGCAAGAGGCGCATCTCGGTCCCTTCAAATCTCGATCATCTCGAAGTCCTCCTTGCGCGCGCCGCATTCGGGACACGTCCAGTTCGGCGGGACGTCCTCCCATCGCGTGCCGGGCGGGATGCCATCCTCCGGCGAACCGGCGGCCTCGTCGTAGATCCAGCCGCAGATGAGGCACATGTATTTTTTCATTCCGAAACAGGATGCGGCGAGCGTTCGACGGCCACGCGCATGCGGCAAGACGAGGCGCACGCATGGAGTAGAATTCCAAGTGTAGCAATCCCGCCCATTGCTCGCGCCGCCCTCCGGCGCGGCGCCATCATGCCCGTCCACCGAGATCCCGCGTTCCCGCCGCTCGTGCTCACCTTCGCGGCGTCCGACCCTTCCGGCGGCGCGGGCATGCAGGCCGATCTCCTGACGCTGTCGAGCATGGGCTGCCATCCGCTGTCGGTCGTCACCGCGCTCACCGTGCAGGACACGACCGGCGTCGAAGGCATTCTCCCGATCGACGCCGACTGGGTCGCCGACCAGGCGCGTGCGCTGCTCGAGGACGTGCCGGTCGACGCGTTCAAGATCGGGGTGCTCGGCAGCGTCGAGAACATCGCGGCGATCGCGGAGATCGTCTCCGACTATCCGGACGTTCCGCTCGTGCTCGATCCCGTGCTCGCGTCCGGACGCGGCGACGACCTCGCGACCGATACGATGGCGCACGCGATGCGCGAGCTCCTGTTGCCGCAGACGACGATCCTGACGCCGAACAGCATGGAAGCGCGCCGGCTCGCGGACATGGAGGACGACGAAGCGTCGCTCTTCGTTTGCGCGACGCGTCTCGTCGAGGCGGGGTGCGAATACGTGCTCGTCACGGGGACGCACGAGGCGACGCCGCAGGTCGTCAACACGCTCTATGGGAAGGGCGGCGTCGTGCGCTCCGACGCGTGGGCGCGGCTCCCGTTCAGCTATCACGGCTCGGGATGCACGCTCGCCTCCGCGATCGCGGCGATGCTCGCGAACGGGCTCGAGATCCCCGAGGCCGTGCGCGAGGCGCAGGACTACACGTGGCACGCGCTCGAGAAGGCGTACCGGCCCGGCATGGGCCAGTACCTTCCCGATCGCCTGTTCTGGGCGCGCGAGGAGCGCGAGGCGCGGTCCGAGGAGCACGACGAGGGCGAACCGGTCGCGACGGACACGGTCGAGGCATTGCGCCGGCCGGATGCGCGTGGAACCCATTAGCGCACGTCGCGCGGCGCGTGCGGCACGCATCGCGGGGCTCTATGCCGTGACCCCCGACCTTGCCGATACCGGCACGCTTGCCGCGAAGGTCGCTGCAGCGCTCGACGGCGGCGCGAGCGTCGTCCAATACCGGAACAAGTCCGCATCCGCCGAGCTGCGGCGCGCACAGGCGCAGGCGCTCGCGCGCGTGCACGCGCTGCGCGGCGGCCTGTACGTCGTCAACGACGACCCGATGCTCGCCGTCGACGTCGACGCGGATGGCGTGCACCTCGGCCTGGACGATCCGGATCTCGCCGATGCGCGGCGAGTGATGGGCCCCGATCGCCTGATCGGGGTCTCCTGCTACGACAGCCTCGCGCGCGCACGCGCCGCGGTCGCGGCCGGCGCCGATTACGTCGCGTTCGGAAGCTTCTTCGCCTCGTCGGTCAAACCCGCAGCGCGTCACGCCGACACGTCGTTGCTCGCGCACGCGCACGAGCTCGGCGTACCGATCGTGGCCATCGGCGGGATCACCTCCGGGAACGCGGCTGCGTTGATCGAGGCCGGCGCGAGCGCCACGGCGGTGATCAGCGACGTGTTCGCGCACGGCGATCCCGCGGACGTCGCGCGTGCAGCGCAAGCCTTCGAGGCGCTGTTCCGGCGCGCGCGCGCGAAAGGAACGGCATGAGCCGCAACGACGAATTGTTCGAGCGCGCACAGCGCTCGATTCCCGCGGGCGTGAACTCGCCCGTGCGCGCGTTTCGCTCGGTGGGCGGGACGCCGCGCTTTTTCACGCGCGGCGAAGGTGCCTATCTGTGGGATGCGGACGGCACGCGCTATATCGACTACGTCGGCTCGTGGGGACCCGCCATCGCCGGACACGCGCATCCGGCCGTCGTCGCCGCCGTCCAGGCGACGGCCGCGAGCGGGCTTTCGTTCGGCGCCCCCACCGAGCTCGAGGTGGCGCTCGCGGAAGCGCTCATCGCGCGCCTGCCGAGCCTCGAGC
This sequence comes from Rudaea sp., assembly GCA_050257435.1. GTDB lineage: Bacteria > Pseudomonadota > Gammaproteobacteria > Burkholderiales > Casimicrobiaceae > VBCG01. The sequence goes on along the minus strand of JBLMWW010000285.1, from coordinate 928 downwards.
TCGTGCGCCTCGTCTCGTCGGGCACGGAGGCCACGATGTCGGCGTTGCGCCTCGCGCGCGGCTACACGGGGCGGTCGAAGATCGTCAAATTCGAAGGCTGCTACCACGGACACGGGGACAGCCTGCTAGTGAAGGCCGGCTCGGGCGCGCTCACGTTCGGCCAGCCGTCCTCCGCCGGCGTTCCGCCCGCGATCGCGGGCGAGACGATCGTTCTGCCGTACAACGACCTCGCCGCGGTGCGGGCGGCCTTCGACGCCGACGGCGATGCGATCGCGGGCATCATCGTCGAGCCGGTCGCCGGCAACATGAACCTCGTGCGGCCCAGGCAGGGCTTCCTGGAGGGCCTGCGCGAGGTGTGCGACCGCGCCGGCGCCGTGCTGATCTTCGACGAGGTGATGACCGGGTTTCGGGTGCATCCGCAGGGCGCGCAGGGACTCTTCGGAATCACGCCCGATCTCACGACGCTCGGCAAGGTGATCGGCGGTGGCATGCCGGTCGGCGCCTTCGGCGGCCGGCGCGCCATCATGGAGAGGATCGCGCCGCTCGGTCCCGTGTATCAGGCGGGCACGCTCTCGGGCAACCCCGTGGCGGTCGCCGCCGGACTCGCCACCCTTGCGCTGACGCAGGCGCCGGGCTTCTACGCGTCGCTCGAGAAGACGACGCGCGCGCTCACCGACGGCCTCGCCGACGTCGCAGCGCGACACGGCGTCGCCTTCTCGGCGCAGGCGGTCGGCGGCATGTTCGGCATCTATTTCTCGCGCTCGATCCCCGATTCGTACGACGCGGTGATGGCATGCGACAAGGAGCGCTTCAATCGCTTCTTCCACGCGATGCTCGACCAGGGCATCTACCTCGCGCCTTCGGCCTACGAGGCCGGATTCGTTTCCGCGGCGCATACCGAGGCCGACATCGCGCAAACGCTCGCCGC
>JBLMWW010000284.1:0-5301 GCA_050257435.1 Rudaea sp. | reverse complement strand
CCCGAGTTCGGCGTCGTCGACGCGGGCGACGGATACGTCGCACGCCACGTCATCGAACGGCTCTGCCTGTTACCGGGCGAGGCGACGCTTGCGAACTGCACGCTGTCGCCGCCCGGCATCGCGGCGGCTGCCGGCGCTCCGCTGCCCGGCGAGCCGCCGCGCGTGCCCGCGTATCGGCTCACGGTTCGCGTCGACGGACCTGCAGCGTCCGGCACGTTCGTCCAGGCGATGCTCTCGGCCGCGCACCCCAACGTTCGGCTTGCCTGGCGTGTGCTCGATGAATAGCGAGCGGCCGCACCGCCGCGCGACGCCCGGCGGCACGCCGCAGCCGCTACCCCATCACGGGCATGTGGAACCCGGGCGCGGCGCTGCCATCGTCGGGCCAGCGCGACGTCACCGTCTTCATCCGCGTGTAGAAGCGCACGCCGTCGAGCCCGTGCACATTGAGATCCCCGAACAGCGAATTGCGCCATCCCCCGAACGAATAGAACGCCATCGGCACCGGGATGGGGATGTTGATGCCCGCCATCCCCACCTCGGCGTCCTGCTCGAAGCGCCGTGCCGCGTGGCCGGAGCGCGTGAAGATCGCCGCGCCATTCGCGTACGGATTGGCGTTGATCATGGCGATGGCGTCGGTCAACGACTCGACGCGCAGCACCGACAGCACGGGGCCGAAGATCTCCTCGCGGTAGATCGTCATGTCGGTGCGCACGTTGTCGAACAGCGTCGGGCCGACGAAGAAGCCGTCGGCATGCCCGGGAATCGACGGCCGGCGGCCATCCACGACGAGCGTCGCGCCCTCCTCGACGCCGTGGTCGATCAGTCCCGTGATCCGGTCGCGGGCGGCGCAGGTGATCACCGGGCCCATCTCGATGTCCGTGCCGTCGCCCGGGCCGGTCGTCACCTTCCGCGCGCGGGCGGCCAGCCGCTCGATCAGCGACGGCGCGACGTCCCCGACGGCTACTACCGCCGAGATCGCCATGCAGCGTTCGCCGGCCGAGCCGTAGCCGGCGCCGATGATCGCCTCGACGGCATAGTCGAGATCCGCGTCGGGCATGACGATCGCGTGATTCTTCGCGCCCCCGAGCGCCTGCACGCGCTTGCCATGGCGCGCGCCGGTCTCGTAGATGTACTTCGCGATCGGAGTGGAACCGACGAACGAGATCGCCCGGACCGTCGGATGCGCGAGCAGCGCGTCGACCGCCTCCTTGTCGCCGTGCACGACGTTGAACACCCCGTCGGGAAGGCCCGCTTCCTGCAGCAGCTCGGCCAGGCGCAACGAAAGGGTCGGATCGCGCTCGGACGGCTTCAGCACGAACGTGTTGCCACAGCCGAGCGCGATCGGAAACATCCACATCGGCACCATCGCCGGGAAGTTGAACGGCGTGATCCCCGCGCACACGCCCACCGGCATGCGGATCGACCAGGTGTCGACATCGGTGCCGACGCTCTCGCTGTGCTCGCCCTTCAGCAGATGCGGAATGCCCGTTGCGAACTCGACGACCTCCATCCCGCGCGTCACCGACCCTTCGGCATCCGCAAGCGTCTTCCCGTGCTCCTGCGTGACGATCCGCGCGAGGTCCTTGCGATGCCTGTTCAGCAGGTCGCGGTACTGCATCAGGATCCGCGCGCGGCGCAACGGCGGCGCGCCCGCCCATGCAGGCAGCGCACGCGCGGCAGATTGCACGGCCGCGTCGACGTCCGCCGCGTTGGCGAAGGGAACGTGGCGGATCACTTCGCCGGTCGCGGGGTTGGTCACCTCTCCGTAACGTGTCGTCGAAGGCGAGTAAGCGCGGCCGCCAATCCAAAGCGGCAACCGCTCGAGCGTCGTCAGGTCCATCGTCGATCCTCCTCGTTCCGCGATCGCACCAGCGATCGCCTCGTTGCGTCGTTCACGGCGTTCGATCTGCATCGCTGGCCGCCGCGGACCTCGTCACGCAGGCGGCTCCGGCGCACGCAGGCGCTCCACGTATCGCGCGATCAGGTCGATCTCGAGATTCACCCTCGCACCGGCTTCGATCGTGCCGAGCGTCGTCACGGCCAGTGTATGCGGGATCAGGTTGACGGTAAATCGCGTGCCGGCCACGGCGTTGGTCGTCAGGCTCGCGCCGTCGATCGCGATCGACCCCTTGGCCGCGACGTAGCGCGCGAGCGCAGCCGGCGCCTCGACCTCGAGCAGGCGATTGCCGCCGCCTCCCACGACCTCGGCGCAGGCGACCACCGTACCGACGCCGTCGACGTGACCACTCATCAGATGGCCTCCAAGCCGGTCGGCGAGGCGCAGCGCCTTTTCGAGATTCACGCGATCGCCCATCGCAAAACCCTTGGTGCAACGCATCGTCTCCGCGGACACGTCGAAGTCGAGACGCGGCGCCGCCACGCGCACGACCGTGAGGCAGCAGCCGCTCACCGCGATGCTGTCGCCGATCCGTACGTCGGAGAGGTCGAGCGCCCCGGCGTCGATGCCGATGCGCGACGCGTCGCCGATCGCTTGGGCGGCCATGACGCGTCCGGTCGCCTGCACGATCCCGGTGAACATCTCAGTGCGCCTCGGCCAACATCGTCGCCGGTTCCGACATGGATACGCGCGCGACGATGCGCACGTCATCGCCGACGCGATCCACCGAGGTCCAGGCGAGATGCATGCGCTCGGCGAGCGACGCGAGCGGCGCGGACCCTTCGAACATCCCGCGCGCCGGATCGCCGATCAGCGCGGGCGCGAGGTAAACCACCACCTCGTCGATCAGCCGCATCCGAAGCAGCGCGCCATTGAGCCTGCCGCCCGCCTCGACGTGCACTTCGTTGACGCCGCGCGCGGCGAGCAGGCGAAGCAGCGCGCCGAGGTCGACCCGTCCGTCGCCGTCGGCGAGCGCGATCGTCTCGGTGGCGGCTGGCCACGCCGCGTTGCGCGGACCCGCAGTGACGACGAGGGCGTTGCCCTCGCGCAGCACGCGCGCGTCGGGCGGCGTCTGCGCCTCGCGGTCGACGACGACGCGAAGGGGCTGCCGCGGCGTCGCCACTTCCCGCACCGTGAGCTCAGGGTCGTCGTGCAACACCGTGCCCACGCCGGTCAGGATCGCGCAGGCGCGCGCCCGGTACGCATGGCCATCGGCGCGCGCCGCGGCTCCGGTGATCCACCGGCTCTCGCCGCTCCAAAGCGCGGTGCGCCCGTCGAGGCTCGCGGCGAGCTTCGTGCGCACCCAGGGGCGTCCGCGCGTCACGCGCGAGACGAAGCCGCAGTTGAGCGCCGCCGCTTGCGCCTCCAGCAGCCCGACGTCGAAGCGCACGCCGGCCCCTTGCAGCCGCGCGCCGCCGCGCTGCGCGGGATCCGGGTCGCGCATCGCGGCGACGACGCGCGCGATGCCGGCCGCGAGCACGGCGTCGACACAAGGCGGCGTACGCCCGTGGCGATCGCAGGGCTCGAGCGTGACGTACATCGTTGCGCCGCGCACGTCGTGGCCGTGCGCCTTCGCATCGGCCAGCGCCGCCACCTCGGCGTGCGCGAGACCCGCGCGCTCGTGGAAGCCCTCGCCGATCACGACGCCCTCCTTCACGATCACGCAGCCGACGCGTGGATTGGGCGTCGTCGTGTAGAGACCGCGCTCGGCGAGCGCGAGCGCGCGCGTCATGTGACGGCGGTCGTCGTCGGTGAACCGCGCGCCGGTCACGCCGGTCTGCGCGCCGCCTTGCGCGGCGTGCGCACGGCCTCGACTTCCTTCAATGCATCGCGGAAATCGGAAACGTCCTGGAACGAGCGATAGACGGAGGCGAAGCGAATGTAGGCGACCTTGTCGAGCTTGTAGAGCTCCTCCATCACCATCTCGCCGAGGCGGCGCGACGGGATCTCGCGCTCGCCGAGCGAGAGCACGCGCTGGATGATCCGGTCGATCGCGGCGTCGACGAATTCGGTCGGCACCGGGCGCTTGTGCAGCGCGCGGGCGAAGCCCACGCGCAGGCGCTCGCGGTCGAATTCGGCACGATCGCCATTGGACTTCACGACCTGCGGCAGGCGCAGCTCGACCGTCTCGTAGGTCGTGAAGCGCTTCTGGCACGAGATACACCGGCGACGCCGGCGGATCGAGTCTCCCGCCTCGGAGACGCGCGAATCGATGACCTGTGTGTCGGCGCTACCGCAGAAGGGGCATTTCATGCCCGATAGACCGGAAACTTGCGGGCGAGGCTGGCGACGGCATTGCGTGTGCGCGTCAGCGCCGCGTCGTCGGCCGGGGCATCGAGCACGTCGGCGATCAGGTGGCCGAGCTCCTCGCACTCGATCTCGCCGAACCCCCGCGTGGTGACCGCGGGGCTGCCGATCCGGACGCCCGAAGTGACGAACGGCTTCTCCGGGTCGTTCGGAATCGCGTTCTTGTTGACCGTGATATGCGCCTGCGCGAGTGCCGCTTCCGCATCCTTGCCAGTGATCTGCTTCGCGCGGAGGTCGACGAGGAACATGTGGCAATCGGTGCCGCCCGACACGATGCGCAGGCCCCGTTCCTGCAGCACCTTGGCGAGCACGCGCGCGTTCTCGAGCACGCGCTCCTGATACACCTTGAACTCGTGCGTCGACGCCTCGCCGAACGCGGCCGCCTTAGCCGCGATGACGTGCATCAATGGCCCGCCCTGCAGCCCCGGGAAGACCGCCGAATTGATCGCTTTCGCGTGCTCCTCCCTCATGAGAATGAACCCGCCGCGCGGCCCGCGCAGCGTCTTGTGCGTGGTACTGGTCGTGAAGTCGGCCACGCCGACCGGGCTCGGGTACACGCCGGCGGCGACGAGACCCGCGTAGTGCGCCATGTCCACCATCAAGCGCGCGCCGACCTCGTCGGCGATCGCGCGGAAGCGCTTCCACTCGATGATCCGCGAATACGCGGAGGCGCCGGCGATGATGAGCTTCGGCTTGTGCTCGCGCGCGAGGCGTTCCGCCGCGTCGTAATCGATGAGCTCGCTGTCCGGGTCGAGCCCGTAGGCGACGACGTTGAACCATTTGCCCGACAGGTTCACGGGCGAGCCGTGCGTCAGGTGCCCGCCATGCGGCAGGCTCATGCCGAGGATGGTGTCGCCGGGCGCGAGCGCGGCGAAGAACACCGCCTGGTTGGCCTGCGCCCCGGAATGCGGCTGGACGTTCGCGGCCTCGGCGTGGAACAGCTTGCGCACGCGGTCGAGGGCGAGTTGCTCGACGACGTCGACGTATTCACAGCCGCCGTAATAGCGCCGCCCGGGGTACCCCTCGGCGTACTTGTTCGTGAGCTGAGAGCCCTGCGCGGCCATTACCGCGGGGCTCGCGTAGTTCTCCGACGCGAT
>JBLMWW010000283.1:0-6321 GCA_050257435.1 Rudaea sp. | reverse complement strand
GCAGGATCTTCTGCCATGACAGCGTGGCGACGATCGTGTTTCCCTCGCGGCCGACCAGCACGTCGGACGAGCGCACCGAGTCGACGTAATCGGCCGACAGGCGCCGGTCCATCGAGCGGCGAATGTCGTACGCCGTGGGGTTCTGCACCTCCTGCATCGTCTGGTCGAGCGCCTTCTGGACCGTGAAGTACTCGATGTACGATGGCCCGACCCGGAACGCGACCAGCGCAAAAATGATGATGACGGTTGTCGTGAACAGGAATCCTGTCATCGACAGCCCGCGCTCATGTCCGACCACGGTGCTCCCTCCCGCCCGGCGCCGTCAGTGAATCGAATGCCCGACGCGCTTGAATCCCAACGATGCGATGTCGTCCCAGTTGAACCAGATGAAGAAGGCCTTTCCCCGTATGTGGTCGTCCGGGACGAATCCCCAGTAGCGGCTGTCGTCGCTGTTGTCGCGGTTGTCGCCCATCATGAAGTAATGGCCCGCCGGGACCCGGCATTTGAAGCCGCGCTCATTGTAGTCGCAATTTTCGCGCCCGGGAAAAGACCGGACGTTCGAGGGATAGACCGGCTGGGCCTGGACGTTGACGCCGATCGTGTGCTGCCGCGCCGTGTCCCCGTCGGTCGCCTCGAGCCGGCGCTCCAGCGTCTCGAAGCGCAGCCCCTCGAGGTAGCTGTAGGAGCTGTCGGGCTGCTGCGGCCAGGGCTTGCCGTTGACCGTCAGGCGCTTGTCGCGGTACTCGACCACGTCGCCGCCCACGCCGATCACCCGCTTGATGAAATCCTGCGACGGATTGAGCGGGTAGCGGAAAACGACGACGTCGCCGCGCCTGGGGTCGTCGAGCGGGATGATCTTCTGCTCGATGATCGGCAGCCTGATGCCGTAGACGAACTTGTTGACGAGAATGAAGTCGCCGACCTCGAGCGTCGGTCGCATCGACGACGACGGTATCTTGAACGGCTCGGCCAGGAACGAGCGCAGCAGGAAGACGACGAGCAGGACCGGGAAGAACGATTTCGAGTACTCGACCCAGACCGGATCGGGCGTGCCGGGCGGCCGCCGCGCCGCGAAGAACAGCCGGTCCAGGAGCCAGATGACGCCCGTCAGGGCCGTCAGAACGAACAGGATCAGGGCGAAGTTCATCGGGGAACGAGCGCGAGGGAGGGAAACGCGGGTGCCGGCGCGCGGCAATTCGCCGGCGCGGCATTGTCGCACGGCGTCACTTGCCGCCCACCTGGAGGATCGCCAGGAACGCTTCCTGCGGGATCTCGACGCTGCCGACCGACTTCATCCGCTTCTTGCCGGCCTTCTGCTTCTCGAGCAGCTTCTTCTTCCGGGTGACGTCGCCGCCATAGCACTTCGCCAGCACGTTCTTGCGCAGCGCCTTGATGTTCTCGCGCGCGATGATCTGCGCACCGATGGCGGCCTGGACGGCGACGTCGAACATCTGGCGCGGGATCAGCGAGCGCATCTTCGCCGCCACCTCGCGCCCGCGGTACGTCGCGATCGACCGATGCACCATCACCGACAGCGCGTCGACGCGCTCGCCGTTGATCAGGATGTCGAGCTTGACGACGTCGGCGGCGCGGAACTCCTTGAACTCGTAGTCGAGCGAGGCGTAGCCGCGCGACACCGACTTCAGCTTGTCGAAGAAGTCCATGACGACCTCGGCCATCGGCAGCTCGTAGGTCAGCAGCACCTGGCGCCCGACGTACTGCATGTTCTTCTGCACGCCGCGCTTCTCGTTGCACAGCGTCAGCACCGGGCCGACGTAGTCCTGCGGAAGCAGGATCGTCGCGGTGATCATCGGCTCGCGGATCTCCGCCACCTTGGAGAGGTCGGGAAGCTTCGACGGATTCTCGATCTCGAGCAGCGTGCCGTCGCGCAGCAGCACCTGATAGACGACCGTCGGCGCCGTCGTGACGAGCTCCATCCCGTACTCGCGCTCGAGCCGCTCCTGGACGATGTCCATGTGCAGCAGGCCCAGGAAGCCGCAGCGGAAGCCGAAGCCGAGCGCCTGCGAAGTTTCCGGCTCGTAGCGCAGCGACGCATCGTTGAGCGAAAGCTTGTCGAGCGCGTCGCGCAGCGCCTCGTACTGGTTCGACTCGACCGGATAGAGCCCGGCGAAGACCTGCGGCTTCACCTCCTTGAAGCCTGGGAGCGGCGACGCCGCCGGGCGCGTCGCCGAGGTGAGCGTGTCGCCCACCTGCGCGGCCTTGAGCTCCTTGATGCCGGCGATGACGAAGCCGACCTCGCCGGCTTCGAGCGACTCGCGCGCCGCCGAACGCGGCGTGAACACACCCACCTGCTCGCAGGTGTAGGTGGCGCCCGACGCCATCAGCAGGACGCGGTCGCGCGGCCTGAGCGTTCCGTCCATGACGCGCACCAGCATGACGACGCCGACGTAGTTGTCGAACCAGGCGTCGATCAGCAGCGCGCGCAGCGGCGCCGCGGGGTCGCCCGCGGGCGGCGGCACGCGCGCGATCACCGCCTCGAGGATGTCGTCGATCCCTTCACCGGTCTTGGCGCTTGCGCGGATCGCATCGTCCGCCTCGATGCCGATGATGTCCTCGATCTCGTCGATGACGCGCTCGGGCGCAGCCGACGGCAGGTCGATCTTGTTCAGCACCGGCACGACCTCGACGCCCTGCTCGATCGCCGTGTAGCAGTTGGCCACCGTCTGCGCCTCGACGCCCTGCGAGGCGTCGACGACGAGCAGCGCGCCCTCGCAGGCGGCGAGCGAGCGCGAGACCTCGTAGGCGAAATCGACGTGTCCCGGCGTGTCGATCAGGTTCAGCCGGTACGTCCGGCCGTCGCGTGCGCGATACTCGAGCGCTGCGGTCTGCGCCTTGATCGTGATGCCCCGCTCGCGCTCGAGCTCCATCGAGTCGAGCACCTGCGCCTCCATTTCCCGGTCGGCGAGGCCGCCACAGCGCTGAATGAAGCGATCGGCGAGCGTCGACTTGCCATGGTCGATGTGCGCGATGATCGAGAAATTGCGGATGTTCTGCATGAAGAAAATCAAAGGGCACCGCCGCGGTGCCCTGGCAAGATCGCTCGCCTGGAACGCGCCGCCGCCGGCGACCGTCATGGCGCGCATCGCTCCAGAGATTGAATTTTAACGGAAAGGGGCCAACGATACGGCCATGACCGTCGCCTTCGACGCACGCAACGCATTCGGGCCGTGGCATCCCGGCATCGAGTCGCAGGTGCCCGATGCGATCCGGCACCTGTGCACGTTCCTTCGCCCGGAGAACGCGCGCACGAGCCTGCCGGCGGCACGCGAGCTTTGCGACCTCACCGGGTTGCCGCTCGCCGACGTCGTCGCCTTCCGTCCCGAGCGGCTCGCGCTGCACGAACTCCTGATTCGCGTCACCGCCGACTTGAGCGTGCCGGACGGCTCGCGCATCGAGGACCTCGGCATCAACTTCCGGCAGATCACGCGCACGCTGCTCGACCGTTACATCGAGCCGCGCATGGACGAGATCCGCGCGTGCTACGACGGCGTGCGCGGCGCGCTGGCCGCCGTCGTCGAGCGCGAGGTGCAGGCGCTCGCGGGCGATGCAGCGAGCGCCAAGGCGCGCTCCGGGCTCTTGCGCCTGTTCGCGCGACCGCGGCCCGACGTCGCCGCGCCGAAAACGGCGGGAACCCGCGAGCTCGACGCGGTGGCACGCTGGGAGGGGAAGGCGCACGCGGGCGGCGATCCCGACGAAGCCGCGGCGTGCCGGGCGCTCGCGCGCGTCGTTTCCGCGATCCTCGTGCGCCACGGCCAGCTCTGGGGCAGCCGCGAGATGCTCGCGCGCCTCGCCGTCGACATCGCGTGCAACCAGCGCGCGAGCGACGCCATCGGTGAGTTGATCGCGCCGTGGTTCGTCGAGGGCGCGCGTGCCGAGGGCTTCCGGCGGCTCCCGGCGCAGGTGCATCCGGTCGTGATGAACACGAAGGGTGCGTCGGCGTCGGGCAAGAGCACGCTGCGCCCGCTGCAGCGGCGGCTCGCGGGCGAGATCGGCGTCGACTGGCGCGAGTTCGCGCTCATCAGCCCGGATATCTGGCGCAAGCAGCTCCTCGACTACGCCTCGCTCGGGCCGCATTACAAGTACGCGGGCGCGTTCACCGGCGAGGAGCTCAAGATCGTCGACGAGAAGCTCGACCGCTACATGGCGGGCAAGGCCGCGCGCGGCGAGATGCCGCACCTGTTGATCGATCGCTTCCGCTTCGACAGCTTCGCGCCCGATTCCAACGAGGCCGGCAGCAACCTGCTGACGCGCTTCGGGCACATCCTGTACCTCTTCTTCATGATCACGCCGCCCGCCTCGCTCGTCGAGCGCGCATGGAACCGCGGGCTCGAGGTCGGGCGCTACAAGGCGGTCGACGACACGCTCGCGCACGGCGTCGAGGCGTATTCGGGCATGCCCGAGCTCTTCTTCACCTGGGTGCACCGCGCCGACAAGCGCGTGCATTTCGAGTTCCTCGACAACAGCGTGCGGCTGCCACAGCATCCGCGCACCGTCGCGTTCGGATGGAACGACACGATCAACATCCTCGACGTCGGCTGCCTGCTCGACGTCGAGCGCTATCGTCGCGTCAACGTCGACGCAACCGGGCCCGAGGCGCTGTTCACCGACCCCGACGCGCTGGCGCCGTCACGCAACACCGGCTTCCTGCGGCAGTGCGTCGACCAGTTCCACGAGGCGAATTTCGCCGACCAGGCCAGCGGCCGCGTCTATCTGCGCCTCGTCGACGGGCGGCCGGCGTGGGCCGACCCCGTGGCGCTCGCACGCGCACTCGCCGTTCCGGACACCCGTGCGGGACTCCAATCGACCGTGCCCGCGGCGTTCGACGCGGCGCTGCCGGGAAACGGTGGCCCGCTGTACCTGCGCGACATCGCGACGCATGCGGTCTGCACGCTCGGCGGCTGGGGCGACGCGCCGGAACCGCTCGCCGTGCTCAGCGCGCCAGCGCAGCGCTGACGCGCGCGCGATCGAGCGTGTAGTGGCATAGCTCGCGGCCCTCGTCGACGCCGCCCGCGAGCAGCACCGGTACGCGGTCGCCGAAGCGCGCTTCCAGCGCCGGATCGGCGTCGATGTCGATCTCGACGACCGTCGCGCCCGCACCGCGCGCGAGCGGCGCGAGCGCCGCGCGCATGTCGTCGCAGAGGTGGCAGTACGCGCGCGTCAGCAGCGTCAGCGTGAGGGTCGTCACGCGTGGCCGCGATTCAATCGGGGAGCGCTCACCACCGGCGCATCCGGGCAGCGGCGGGTGTCCGGCGCGAGCGACTGGGGTAATGGAGCTCGCGCCGCATACCCGACGCTGCCGCTCAGACCACGAGGTTCGCGATGCCGATGTTCCCGGCGCCGATGTGCTCCACGGCGACAGCGCCTTCCGCTGCGCGAGCGTCCCCGCGAACGTCCGCGCGCTGATCGAGCACGAGCTCGCGCTGATCGCCGAGCTTCGCTACGAGCCCTATTTCCTCACGGTGCACGACATCGTCGCGTTCGCGCGCGCGAACGGCATCCTGTGCCAGGGACGCGGATCGGCGGCCAACTCCGCCGTCTGCTACGCGCTGCACATCACCGAGGTCGACCCGGCGCGAAGCGAGATGCTCTTCGAGCGCTTCATCAGCAAGGAGCGCAACGAGCCGCCCGACATCGACGTCGACTTCGAGCACCAGCGGCGCGAGGAGGTGATGCAGTACGTCTACGGCAAGTACGGCCGCGAGCGCGCGGCGCTCGCCGCGACGCTCATCACCTATCGCCCGAAGAGCGCCGTGCGCGACGTCGGGCGCGCGTTCGGCCTCGACCTCGCGCAGCTCGATCGCCTGACGGGCGTGTTCGCGTGGTGGGACGGGCGCGCGATCCACGCCGACCGCATCCGCGAGGCGGGCTTCGATCCCGGAAACCCGGTGATTCGGCGCGTCATCGCGCTCGCCGGCCGGCTCCTCGGCTTTCCGCGTCACCTGTCGCAACACGTCGGCGGCTTCGTCATCGCGCGGGCCTCGCTCGAGCGCATGGTTCCGGTCGAGAACGCCGCGATGCCCGAGCGCACGGTGATCCAATGGGACAAGGACGATCTCGACGCGATGGGCCTCCTCAAGGTCGACTGCCTCGCGCTCGGCATGCTCTCCGCGATCCGGCGCGCGCTCGACCTGGTGTCGGCGTGGCGCGGCAGGCCGCTTGCGATGCAGGACATCCCGGCCGAGGACCCGGCGGTCTACGCGATGATCCGGAAGGCCGACACGATCGGCGTGTTCCAGATCGAATCGCGCGCGCAGCAGTCGATGCTGCCGCGCCTTGCACCGAGCACGTTCTACGACCTCG
>JBLMWW010000282.1:0-14743 GCA_050257435.1 Rudaea sp. | reverse complement strand
GGCCGCGGCTGCCCCCGCAACGGTAGGCCGGTGCGGATCGCCTCAACCCAGAGCCACTGCTCGCGCCACGCGGGTGGGAAGGCGAGGCGATCAAGACCGGCGAGCCCGGAGACCGGCCTGCGTGTCAGGTATCAGAGGTCAGACGTCAGAGGTCAGAAAGCGGCAGCCGTGCGCCCGCTGCACTGATCTGCGAGGCGCTTGATCGCTGATATCGCGGCAAAAAAGCTCGGGAATTCAGAAGGCAGACAGGTTCAGGTGCGGCCGCAGCCGGCGGGCCGTGCACTGAGATCTGACCTCTGTCTTCTGATTCCTGATTCCTGCTACGCCGTGCGGGGTAAGCACGGCACGATGCGGAGCGGTCTCGGTGCTCATCCCCCTTCGTTGGTATCCTCCCGCGGGCGCGCGCGCGCTCGCTTGCGCGGCGGCGCTCGTCGCGGCGCCATCGCTCGCGCAATTGCCCGGCCCGCCCGCTGCTCTCGAGCCGGTCTTCGTGACGGCATCGCGCAGCCCGCAGCGGCTGCTCGACCTGGTCGCCGACGTGACGCTGATCGACGCCCGCGCGATCGCGCGAAGCGGCGTCGCGGATCTCCCCTCGCTCCTTGCGCGACAACCCGGCGTCGAGATCGTGCAAAACGGCGGGCCGGGCGCCACGTCCGGCGTGTTCCTGCGCGGCGCCAACGCCGCGCAGACGCTCGTGCTCGTCGACGGCATGCGCGTCGCGTCGGCGTCAAGTGGCGCGACGGCGCTCGAGGCCATTCCCCTCGGCCAGATCGACCACATCGAGATCCTGCGCGGCCCCGCGTCGAGCCTCTACGGCGCCGACGCGATCGGCGGCGTGATCCAGATCTTCACGCGCCGCGGCGCGACCGGCGCCCGCGCGCATGCGTCGGCCGCCTACGGCACGTTCGAAACCTGGGATGCGGCGGCGGGCGTGGCGGGCGGGAACGCGTCGGCGCGCGGCAGCGTCGACGTCGCCGGACGTCGCAGCGCCGGCTTCAACGCGATCGTCAATCCGGCGAATTTGAGCTACGACCCGGACCGCGACGGGTATCGCAACGCGAGCGTGAGCGCGAACGGCGCGCTCGATTACGCCGACGCACAGCGTCTCGTCGTGCAGTATTTCAAGAGCCACCTCGACAGCGCGTTCGATGCGGGCGACGCCTTCGACGATCGCACGATCACGACGGTCACCTCGTGGCAGGCCGCGAGCGAGAACCGGCTGACGGGAGCGTGGAATTCGCGCGTTTCGTTCGGCGACGGCAGCGACCGCTCGGTGTCGAAGACCGGCTTCGGCGACTTCCCGTTCGAGACGCATCAGCGGCAACTCGCATGGCAGAACGACGTCACGCTGCCCGCGGGCGCGCTGACGCTGGCGCTCGAACGGCGCGAGGAGCGCGTCGAAAGCGACGCCGGATTCCCGGTGACCGAGCGCGACACGAACGCCGTCACCGCGATCTATCGCCTCGACGCCGGCGCGCACGCGGTGCAGGCGAACGTGCGCCACGACCATTCGAGCCAGTACGGGAGACGGACGACGGGGGCGCTTGCGTGGGGTTATCGCGTCGCGCCGGCGTGGCGCGTCACCGCGAGCGCGGGGACGGCATTCAAGGCGCCGACGTTCAACGACCTCTACTTCCCCGACTTCTCGAACCCCGACCTGCGCCCCGAAACGTCGCGCAACTTCGAGGCGGGCGTGCACTGGACTGCGCGCGCCGGCGGGCTCGCATGGGAGGCGCATGCGGTGGCGTTTCACAACCGCGTCGACGACCTGATCGTGTTCCAGTGCGACGTGAATTTCATCTGCGCGCCGGACAATGTCGCCGATGCCGTGCTGAAAGGCGTGACGCTCTACGGGGACCTCGATTGGCGCGACACCGCCCTCCATGCGTCCGTCGACCTGCAATCGCCCGCCGACGTCGCAACCGGGCGCCTTTTGCCAAGGCGCGCCCGGCGGCATGCGGCGCTCGGGCTTCGGCAGGCGCTCGGCCGCGCGCGCGTCACGGGGGAGCTGGTCGCGTCGTCCGGGCGCTTCGACGATGCGGCGAACGCGCGGCGCATGGGCGGCTACGCGCTCGTCAACGTCGTGCTCGAGTGGCCGCTCGACGCACGCACGACGCTCTTCCTGCGCGGCGACAACGTGCTCGATCACAACTACGAGCTCGCGGCCGATTTTGCGACGGGTGGTGCGAAGGTGTCCGGGGGCGTGCGATGGCGCCTCTGATCGCGTTCTTCTTTGCGCTGTGCGCGGCAACGGCGCACGCCCGCGTCGACGTCGTCGACGATGGCGGCGCCACCGTGCGGCTCGAGCGGCCCGCGCAGCGGATCGTCACGCTCGCGCCGCATGCGGCCGAGCTCGTGTTCGCGGCCGGCGCCGGGGACCGCGTCGTGGGCGTCATCAAGGGCACCGACTATCCGCCGGCGACGCGCGCACTGCCGGTCATCGGCGACGTCAATGCGCTCGATCTCGAGCGCGTCGTCGCGCTCGCCCCCGATCTCATCGTGACGTGGCCCTGGTCGACGCCGGCGCAGGTCGCCTGGCTGCGGGCCCGCGGCGTCGCGGTGTACGAGGCCAACCCGCGCACGCTCGACGGTATCGCGACCGACATCGAGCGCATCGGGACGCTGGCGGGCACGACGCTCGCCGCCGAGCGCGCCGCCGGCGCGTTTCGCGCGCGCCTGGCGCGACTCGCGGCGCAGCGCAGCGCCGGCCCACCGCTGCGCGTCTTCTACCAGGTGTCCGGCGTCCCGATCTTCACGCTCGGCGGACATCACCTCGTCACCCAGGCGATCACGCTGTGCGGCGGAGAGAACGTCTTTGCTGGGCTTGCGATCCCCGCCCCCCAGGTCGGCATCGAGGCGGTGCTGGCCGCCCATCCGGACACGATCATCGCCGGCACCGCGGACGCCAGGCGGCCGGCGTGGCTCGACGCGTGGCAACGCTGGCCCGCGCTCGTCGCCGTGCGGCGCCACCTGCTGTTCGTCGTCGATGCCAACCTCCTGCATCGACCGGGACCGCGCTTCGTCGACGGCGTTGCGCAACTCTGCACCACGCTTGCCAGGGCGCGCGAGGTCCTTGAGACGCCGGCCTACCATCCCAAGCTGGGAGCGATGAGGCCAAGCGAGCGATGAGCAAGGCGTTCGTCAGCGAAGACGCCGCCCCCGACGACGACGTCGAAGGCGCGCAGACGTCGCCCCTGCCGGCCGGCGCGCGCAATTACATGACGCCGGGGGGATTCGCGCGGCTGCGCCGCGAGCTCGACGAGCTGGTGTCGAAGGAGCGGCCCGAGCTCGTCGCCACCGTCTCGTGGGCGGCCGGCAACGGCGATCGCTCGGAGAACGGCGACTACATCTACGGCAAGAAGCGGCTGCGCGAGATCGATCGCCGCATCCGCTTCCTCGTGCGTCGCCTCGACCGGGCCGAGGTCGTCGATCCCGCGATGCCGCGCGACGACGATGCCGCGTCGCGGGTGTTCTTCGGCGCGACGGTCACCGTCGCGAATGCGGCGGGCGCGGAGCGCACGATCAGCATCGTCGGCGTCGACGAGATCGACACCGAGCGCGGCTACGTGAGCTGGATCTCGCCCATGGCGCGCGCGCTGCTCAAGGCGCGGGAGGGCGACACGGTGACGGTGCGCACACCCGCCGGCAGCGAGGAGCTCGACGTCGTGAGCGTGCGTTACGTGCCGCTCCCAACCGACGTGTGACGGTTGACGCGTCCGCGAGGCGCCTTCTATAGTGCGCCAAGCCGATGGATGCCGAGCTCGCCGCGCTGGAGGAACGGGTCGAAACGCTGATCGCGTACGCGCGCGAGCTCCGCGAGGCCAACGAGTTGCTGCGCCGTGAGCTCCTCGCGTCGCAGGAGCGCAATCGCGACCTGTCCGCCCGCGTCGCGCAGGCGAGCGCGCGCCTCGACGCGTTGATCACGCGCCTGCCCGTCGAATGAGCGCGCAGGGCCGCCCCGGGACATCGGCGCGCGTGGGGCGAAGCCAAGGCTCGCAGAGCGCGGCCGCGCGCGCCGATGCGAGGCCGACGCGTCACAAAGTACACACCCGGGTGGTCCAAGGAGGCCGAGGCGAATCAGCCCCGAAGCGCGAAGCGCGGAGGGTAGCCCAATGAGCGGCGAGCGCAGCGTCGCGCTGGACGTCACGATCCTCGGGCGCGAATTCAAGGTCGCCTGCAAGGAGGACGAGCGCGACGACCTCATGGACGCGGTTGCGCTGCTCGACAAGCGGATGAAGGAGATCCGCGATTCGGGCAAGATCAGCGGCGCCGAGCGGATCGCCGTCATGGCGGCGCTCAACATCGCGCACGAGCTGTTGCGCGAGCGTCGCGCGTCGGCGATCACCGTCACCGAGCTCCCGGCGACGGGCGCGGCGATTGACGGAGAAGCGGCGCGGCGTAGAATCCAGGCGATGCAAGCGGCGATCGACCGAACGCTCGCCGGCCAGGAAAAGCTGTTTTAGCTGCGCTGCGTGCGTCGCTCGCGCGATGCGTGCGCCGCAGGTTTTCGGTTCCATCCCCCTGCGGTGTTCGATCCGGCTTTACGTTCTTTGAACCAATGCTCTCGTAGCGAGGTTGCCCGGACGACGGACCGGTGTGCGTTCCCACGCGGAAGCGCCTGATGGTCCAGGCGGGCGACCAATCTTGAACCCACGGTTCAGGATGACCGGCCGGAACGGCACAGGCGGGGGACCCTTTCGATGCGATTCACGCGAGCGCAGATTCGCGCCATTTTGGAGGAGAACCATGCGGTCTATCGCATTGTGGAAGCGCGGCGCGGTCGCCGTGACGCTGGCGGCATGCGCGACGCTCGCCGGCCAGGCATGGGCCCAGGAGCACTATCCGTCGCGCCCGATCGAGTTCATCGTGCCATGGGGTCCGGGCGGCGGCGCCGACCAGGTGGCGCGCAAGCTCGGGCAATTGCTCGAGCCCGCGCTCAAGGTCTCGCTTCCCGTCATCAACGTGCCCGGGGCGACCGGCCAGACCGGGCACGCGAAGCTGCTGGGGGCCAATGCGGACGGCTACACGATCGAGGTGATGACCGGCGACACCTTCGCGCTCCTCGCCGACCCCAAGTCGAAGCTCAAGCTCTCCGACGTCATTCCGCTCGGCATCGTCATCCAGCAGGCGTCGGGTTTCTTCGCGGCCGATAACGGCCCGCTCAAGACCTGGGCCGACGTCGAGAAGGCCGCCAAGGAGCGCCCGCTCAAGGTCGCGGTCACCGGCTTCGGCAGCCCCGACGACATCACCGTCAACTACTTTGTCGCGAAAGGATTGAAGCTCGATCCGGTCCCGTACGCGAAGCCGGGCGAGCGCTACACGTCGATCCTCGGCGGACATGCCGACCTGCTCTACGAGCAGGCGGGCGACGTGCGCAACTTCGTCGACACCCACCAGATCCACCCGGTCATCTTCTTTTACGGCAGCAAGGTCGGCGATTTCGCGAACGTCCCGGTGTCGACCGCGCTCGGATACCACATCACGCTGCCGCAGTTCCGGGTCGTCCTCGCCAAGGCGGGCACCGATCCGGCGCGCGTGAAGCTGCTGTCGGATGCGATCGCCAAGGCGGCGCGCTCCGAGGAATTCAAGAAGTACCTGAAGGAACAATACGCCGACGAAAAGAGCTTCGTTCCCGCGTCCGAGTCGATCAAGTACATGCACGGTTGGCTCGAGGACGCGCGCAAGATCATCGCGTCGATTCCGAAGAAGTGACCGTCCGCGGCGGTGAGTCGGGCCGCGCCTCGCGCGGCCCGCGCCGCCCGCGTAGACCGGTCTTCGTCGCTTCGCCCCGTGTGCTCGAAGACGCGCGATACGTCGCGCGGACCGACGGTGCGATGCGCCGGCCGCGACGTCTAGAATCGTGGTCAGGCCCACGTTCCGCATCGCAGAACAGGTTGCGAGCGCCGCGGCGAGCCGGCGCCTCGAGCTCTGGCACGGCGGCGCGCAAGCTCCCGATCAAACTTCGCTTAAAGTGGTGATTTGCGGCTTCGAAAACCCCGGACGAGGAGATTCTGGCCGTGACGGAAAGCGAGCCCGCCGGCATGAAGAAGATCGTGCAGGCGACGGCAAAGGGCAAGTGATGCACCCGGGCGAAGCGACGTCGAGCGAAGGAGTGCGCGCCTGAATCCCCGCTATCGCGCGCTCCTGCCGTACCTTCTCGTGCTCGCGGCCGCGGTGGTGCTCACGTGGAAGGCGATGCACTTCGGCTTCACGCCGCGCGGGGACCGTCCGGGACCCGACGTGTGGCCGCGCGCGATCCTCGCGCTCGTCGTCGTCACCTGCCTCGTACGGATCGTCGGCGTGCTGCGGCGGCCGGGCGATCGTGATCCCGTGTCCCTCGCCGACGTGCTCGACAACCCGGTCCAGGCGGTCGAGGCGGAGCCGGTGCCGACGCAGCGCTACCCGCTGTTGCTCGGCGCCGGCGTCGTGCTCACGATCGCGTACGTGGCGCTGCTCGGCACGCTGGGCTTCTTCTCCGATACCGTGCTCTACATCGCCGCCATGGCACGCGCCGGCCGTTACCGGCGCTGGCCGGTCATCGTCGCCGTCGCGCTCACCGGCGCGCTCGCGTTCATGTTCGTCTTCATGAAGGTGGTCTACCTGTCGTTGCCGCTCGGCGTGGGGCCGTTCGAGACGATCTCGCTCGCGCTGATGCGGCTGATGGGCATACGCTGATGCTCGACGTCCTCCATCAGCTCGCCGGCGGCTTCCTGCACGTCCTTGCGCCGGTGAATTTCGCGGCGCTCGTCGTCGGTCTCGTCGTCGGCATGCTCGTCGCGGTGCTGCCGGGCCTTACGCTGGTGATGGGCGTCGTGCTCGCGCTGCCGTTCACGTACGGCATGTCGATCACGCCGTCGATCATCCTCCTCACCGCCATGTACATCTCCGGCACGTACGGGGGCGCGATCACGTCGATCCTGTTCCGCATTCCCGGCGAGCCGATGGACGTGCCGCTGCTGTGGGACGGCTTCTCGATGGCGCACGCCGGCAACCCGGCGCAGGCGCTCGGCTGGACGCTCTTCGCGGCGCTGACGGGGGGCCTCATCACCGCGGTCATCATGGTGACCCTCGCCGTGCCGTTCGCGAGGGTCGCGCTCACATTCGACTCCCCCGAGTACTTCGCGATCGTGCTGTTCGGCTTCACGAGCGTGGTCGCGCTCGGCGGCGGTTCGCTCGCCAACGCGTTCATCAGCCTGTTCTTCGGCATGCTCGTGTCGACCGTCGGCGTCGACGAGATCTACGGCGTGGACCGCTTCACGTTCGGCACGCAGATGCTGCGCGACGGCATCGGCTACCTGCCGGTGATGGTCGGGGCGTATGGCGTCGGCGAAGTGCTCGTCCGGCTCGAGCAGGGATTCGCGTCGGCGCCGCTCGCGGGCGACGGAAAGTTCTCGACGCGCATACCCCGGCTGCGGGAGGCCTGGAGGCTGCGCGGCACGTTCGCGCGCGCATCGCTCGTCGGCGTGCTCTGCGGCATCGTCCCGGGCGCGGGCGCGACGATCGCGTCGTTCGTGTCGTACGGCGTCGAGGGCCAGTACGGCAAGCGGCGCCGCGAGCTCGGCAGCGGCATCGCGGAGGGGATCGTCGCGCCGCAGGTCGCCTCGACGGCGTCGGTCGGCGGGCACATGGTTCCGCTGCTGACGCTCGGCATTCCGGGCAGCGGCGCGACCGCGGTGATCCTCGGCGCCTTCCTGCTGCACGGCGTACAGCCCGGACCGCAGATCTTCCAGACGCAGTCGACGCTCGTCTACGCGATCTTCGCGTCGGTCTTCCTCGGCGTCATCGGCATGGGCCTTCTCGGCTATTTCGCGATCCGGCCGCTCGTCAAGGTGCTGTATCTCCCGGAATCGCTGGTCTCCGTGTTCGTCGTCCTGTTCTGCCTGATCGGCGCGTACTCCGAGCACAACAACGTGAGCGACCTGTGGATGATCGTCGTGTTCGGCATCGTCGGCTACCTGTTCGAGCGCTGGCGCTTCCCCATCGCGCCGATGGTGCTGGGCTGCATTCTCGGCCCCGTCGCCGAGACCTCGTATCTGACGACGATGATCAGCTACCGAAACGACTGGACGGTGTTCTTCACCCGGCCGGTCAGCGGGGCCGTCATGGTGCTGACGGCCATTGCACTGCTCTATCCGTTCTACCGCCAAATGCGGCGCCGCCGTCAGACGGCGCTCGCCCATCCTTAGCGCGATGGGGATCGAGCGCGTCGACGTCCATCGGCTGGCGATTCCGCTCGAGCGGCCGTACCGGCTCGCCTTCGGTCCCGTGCACCGGTACGACACCGTGCTGGTCACGCTCGAAGTGTCCGACGGGCGTAACGGCTTCGGCGAAGCGACGCTCCTCACCGGTTACACCGACGAGACGATCGACGAGGCTTCGACGCTGGCCCGCGACCTCGCGCAAACGCTGCCCGGGACCGCCTTCGCCGATGCGCGCGCGCGTCTGGTCGCGCTCGGGGCGAAGGCGCCGTTCGTCGCCACCGCGTTCCACACCGCGCTCGACATGGCGGAGGGTCACCCGCTGCTTGCGCCGGCGGCGCAGACGCGCGTGCCGATTCTCGGCCTGCTCCAGGGCGACGACGTCGCCGAGCTGCGCGAGCGCTTCGAGGCGCTGCTCGCGCAAGGCTATCGCACCGTCAAGGTCAAGGTGGGATTCGACGTCGCGCGAGACCTCGCCTTCGTCGCGCGCGTGCAGGCGGTCGTGGCCGGGCGCGCGCCGATCCGCGTCGATGCGAACCAAGGATATTCGGCGAGCGCGGCGGCGCAGTTCGTTGCCGCGGTCGACCCGGCCGGCATCGAGCTCTTCGAGCAGCCCTGCGCGGCGGGGGACTGGGCAGCGCACCGGCGGGCGGCCGCGGCCGCGCAGCGCACCGGCCTGCCGCTCATGCTCGACGAATCGATCTATGGACTCTCCGACATCGAGCGTGCCGCTACCGAAGGCGCGTGCGCGTACGTCAAGGTCAAGCTGATGAAGTTCGTCGGCATCGATGCGCTCGTCGCCGCCATCTCGCGCATCCGTTCGCTGGGAATGCGCCCGGTCCTCGGCAACGGCGTCGCCTGCGACGTCTCGTGCTGGATGGAGGCGTGCGTCGCCGCGCGCCATATCGACAACGCCGGGGAAATGAACGGATTCCAGAAGGCGCCGCGGACGCTCTTTCGCACACCGCTCGCCTTCGACCGCGGCGACATCGTTCTCGACGACGCGCGGCCGGAGCTCGACGCCGACGCCCTCGCCGCCCATCGCATCGATCACGCTTCGTTCGCGCTGCCGCGCATCGCATGCCCCACACCATCGTCACCGGCGTAATCGGCGCCGACACGCACATCGTCGGCAATCGCATCCTCTCGATGGCGCTCGAGGACGCCGGGTACCGCGTCGTCGCGCTGGGGGCGCTCACGCCCGCGCCGGATTTCATCAAGGCGGCGGTCGAGACCGCCGCCGATGCGATCCTCGTTTCGTCGCTCTACGGCCAAGGCGAGCTCGACTGCCGCGGCTTCCGCGATCTCTGCATCGAGGCGGGCCTCGACGGCATCCTGCTCTACGTGGGCGGGAATCTGGTCGTGGGTCGCCAGCCGTGGGAAGAGGTCGAGCGCCGCTTCCTCGACATGGGGTTCGACCGCGTGTTCCCCCCGGGCACGCGCGTCGAGGCCGCGCTCGCAGCCCTGGCGGCAGACTTCGCCGCGCGGGACGCATCGAAGTGAGCATCGCGCTGCTGATCGATTTCGGCAGCACGTGGACGAAGCTTCGCGCGCTCGACCTCGATTCGCGCAAGCTCGTCGCGACCGCGCAGGGCCCGTCGACGGTTGCCACCGACGTCAACGTTGGTCTCGACGCGGCGCTTGCGCGGCTATCGTCCGCGCTCGGCGGCTTGCCCGCGTTCGCCTGCCGCCTCGCGTCGAGCAGCGCCGCCGGCGGACTGCGCATGGTGACGATCGGCCTCGTGCGCGAGCTCACCGCCGAGGCCGCGCGACAGGCGGCGCTCGGCGCCGGCGCGAAGCTCGTCGGAAGCTTCGCCTATCGTCTCACGCGCGGCGATCTCGCGGAAATCGAACGATTGCGGCCGGACATCGTGCTGCTCTCCGGCGGAACGGACGGCGGCAACCGCGACGTCATCATCCACAATGCCCACGCGCTCGCGGCGAGCGACGTCCGCTGTCCCGTCGTCGTCGCGGGCAATCGCGAGGCGACCGACGAGATCGTCGCGCTGCTCTCGGACGGGGGACGCCTCACGCTCCCCGCCGCCAACGTGCTGCCGGCGATCGACACGCTCGACATCGAGCCGGCGCGAAACGCCATCCGGGACGTGTTCATGCAGCGCATCGTCCACGCGAAGGGCATCGACCGCGCCGCCGGCAGCGTCGATCGCGTGCTGATGCCGACGCCCGCCGCCGTGCTCGAGGGTGCGCGCCTTCTCGCCGACGGCGTCCCGGGACGCGCGGGTCTCGGTCCGCTCGTCGTCGTCGATCCCGGGGGGGCCACGACCGACGTGCATTCGATCGGCACCGGCGAGCCGGTCGCGCCGGGCGTCATCCGGCACGGCTTGCCCGAGCCGTACGCGAAGCGTACCGTGGAAGGCGATCTCGGGATGCGGCACAACGCGGCGACGATCGTCCATGCGGTCGGCCTCGAGGCGCTCGCGGCGCGCGCGGGGCTCGCGCCCGACGTCGCGGGGAGCGTCCTCGCGCGGATCGAGTCCGACGTCGAGGCGCTGCCCGAAACGGAGACCGACCGAAGACTCGACGACGCGCTCGTGCGCGCGGCGGTCGAGATCGCGATGAGGCGCCATGCGGGGACGCTCGAAACGATGTATACCGCGCAGGGTCCGGTGCAAGTCCAGCGCGGCAAGGACCTTTCGGCCGTGGCATGGCTGATCGGCACCGGCGGCGCCATCGTGCACGCCCGCGATCCGGCGTCGATCCTCGAGGTCGCGCGCGCCGATACCCGCAGGCCGGGCGTGCTCCTGCCGCGCGCGCCGCGGATCGCGGTGGACGCCGATTACCTGCTCTACGCCGCAGGCCTGCTCGCGCAGGTGGATCCGGTTGCGGCGTTCGATTGCGCGCACAATCATTTGCGTATCCTGGGCGAAGCGATGCCATGAACGACGTCAGCTCTCCGACATCGCTGCGCCCGCCGTTCGCGGAAACCGCGATCCCGCGCGACGACTTCCTGCGCGAGCGCGAGGCGAACCTCGCGCGATGGCCCACCGGCGCCGAGGTCGATTTCGACGCGGCGGTCGCGCGACAGCGTTCGCTGCCGGCGCACAAGCGGCTCTCCGACGCGATGCGGCGTGCGCACCGCGAGCGCCGCTGCCTCACGCAGCCGCGCGGCGGCTTCGCGACGCTCGCGATGCAGAAGGCGCTGATGATCGCGCTCGATCGCGACGGTCTCGCGGACATCGTGCCGATGACGACCGACAGCTACACCCGCAACGAGCAGTTCGCCGCGGCGCAGAAGGGCGTCGAGGAATCGGAGCGCCTCGGCCGCTCGCTCCTCAACGGCTTTCCCATCGTCAACTACGGCGTCGCCGCGGGCCGCGAACTCATCGACGCCATCGACAAGCCCGCGATCATGCTCACCGGCACTTCGATGCCGAAGCTCACGTCGGAGATCGGCTTCGCCGCCGGCTTCACCGGCTACCTCGGGAGCGGCATCGCGTACACGACGTCGTACATCAAGGAGTTGTCGATCCAGGACGGCATCCGCAACTACCAATACCTCGATCGGTTGGCCGCGCTCTATGCGGAGCACGGCGTGGAGCTGCACCGGCGCCAGCCCGGCTTCCTCACCGGCACCAACATTCCGCCGTGCATCGCGATCGCGATCGCGGTGCTCGACTGCCTGCTCGCCGCCGCGCAGGGCGTTCGGCATTACGGCCTCGAGCTCGCGCAGACGCTGCACCTCGTCCAGGATGCGGCGGCGATCGCCGCCTGCGAGGCGCTGGCGCAGGAATACCTCGCGCGCAAGGGCCATGCGGACGTGTTCACGCCCGTGACGTCGCTGCACTGGATGGGCGCCTGGCCGTACGACGAGGCGCAGGCCGCCACGCTCGTGAGCTACGGCGGCACGCTGGCGGCGATCGGCGGGGCGACCAGCGTCACCACGAAATCGACGCACGAGGCGCACGGCATCCCGACGCCCGAGGCGAACGCGGAGGGGTTACGCATCACGCGCATGGCGATCTACCTCGCGCGCGGCATTCGCCTCGACGGCCTGTCCGAGTACGAGCGCGAGAAGGCGCTGATCGTCCGCGAAGTGCGGGCGATCGTCGACAAGGTGCTCGAGATGGGTGACGGCGACGTCGCCGTGGGGACCGTGCGCGCGTTCGCGGCGGGCGTCCTCGACGTTCCGTGGTCGCCGAACCGGCACGTGAAGAGCCGCGTCATGCCGGCGCGCGACGCCGGCGGCTACTTGCGCATCTACGATCCCGCGGGGCTGCCGCTGCCGAAGGATGTGATGGAAGTGCACGAGGCGGGACTGCGGGCGCGCGCGGCGAGGGAGGGTGTGCCCTACGATCGCGAGCTCGCCGTGCGCAGCGTGTACGAGATCGCGGAGCCGCTCGCGAATCTTCTTCCCGATCGCTTCGCGCGCGCGGCGCCTCCCGCGTGATGCGCGCGGTCGCGATCGATCGCTGCGGCGGTCGCGGCGTGCTCGACGTCGAGGAACGCCGGAGTCTCGGCAAGCTGGTGCCCGCACTCGATTGACCGCGCACCGCGGTGGCGCGAGACTGGCGGGAACCGTCGTCCGCGCAGCGCCTCCAACCTGCGCGCATCCGTTGCCCGCCCGCATGTCCACGCCCGCCTGTCGTTTTTGCCGGCACGTCAATCCTGCCGGCGCCAAGTTCTGCAACGAATGCGGATCGCCGCTGCATTTGCGCCCTTGTCCAACCTGCGAGGCCATCACCGACGCCGCCGCGCAAGCGTGTCACCAATGCGGAGCGTCGTTCGGTGACGACACGCCCATTGCGTCACGGGATGTCGCACTCGATACGTCGATCGTTGCAGGCGCCGCCGACGATCGTCGCCATGTGCCGGAATCGCTCGCCGCATGCCTCGACGCAGCGGGGTCGCTGGCGCCCTTCGCGCGCGCGCCCGGACGATCGAAGGCGCTCGCGGAAGCCGGCATCATCGACGAAGCGAAACCCGCATCGCCGCCACGCTCCGCGGTGCGGCACGCTACCGTGAGCGACGGCGAGGAGATCATCGCGGACGACGCCGTGCCCCCAGGCCATACCGCGCACGAATCGCTCGATGTCGCCGATGCCGCCCACGTCGCCGATGTCGATGGCGGTGATTCGTCGATCGGCGGCGCGCCCGTCGCGAGAAGCGACGCCGGTGAAGAACCCACGGAGGACGCGCCGCAACTACCGCCCATCGTAGGACCCGATGCGGCCGATCGCCCGGCAGCGCGTGTCGCGCGCGGCAACCCGCTGCATCCCGTGGCATGGGCCGTCGTGCTCGCGGCGCTCGGCGGCGCGGCCTATTACGCCCACGTCGAACGCACGCAATGGATGCCCTGGCTCGCCGAGGTCACCGCGCTCGTCGGTGGCTCGCGGCCGGCGCCGGATGTGTCGGTCGCCCCTGCCCGCGACGGGACGGGCGCGACGACGACGACACCGGCTGCTTCCGGCGCGGCGCCGGGCGGCATGACGACCGGCCTCGCCGAGCACCCTGCGGAAAACGCTTCGCCTCCCGGCGTGGCGGCGGGCACCAACGCAGATCCTGCCGCGACGCACGAGGCCCCGGCGAACGTGAGTCCAGGCGTGACGGACGCGGCTTCCGGCGACGCCGCGACCGCGCGACGCGCTGCAGGATCCTCGCATGCGCCGGTGGTCACTCGGCCGGCAGCCTCGGCGACCCCGGTCGCGCCCGCAACGCGCAACGCGACGGCGCCGGCAGCGAGCACCACCGCCAAGAGTGTCGCCCCGAAAGGCGGCGCGGCGAACGCCGCGGCATCGAAGGCGGCGACGCCGAAGCGCGACGACGCCGCGAAGGCCGCCGACACCACGAAACCGGCGAATGCGGACGCGGTCGCGACGCGGCGTCTGATCGAGCGCGAGCTCGGCGACTTCCTTCCGCCGGATGCGAAGCGCTCTCCGCCGGACGTGTCACCCGGGAACTGACGACCGCTCCGCAGGGGCGCACCCGTGAGCGGTGCGCTTCCCGATACGCGAGGTCGCGCCGGCGCTTCGCGATCACGCCCCGGCTGCTTCGCACGATCACGCGCGCCGCCGCCGTCCCGTCCTCCGTCGGATAATGTATCGGCATGAGACCGATCCGGATCATCGACTCGCATACCGCGGGCGAACCGACGCGCGTCGTCATCGACGGCGGGCCCGACCTCGGGGGTGGCGATCTCGCGCAGCGCCGCGACCGCTTCCGCACCGACTACGACCACTATCGCGCAGGAATCGTCAACGAGCCGCGCGGATCCGACGTCATCGTCGGCGCGCTGCTCTGCGAGCCGGTCGATGCCGCGTGCGCCGCCGGCGTGATCTTCTTCAACAACGTCGGCTACATCGGCATGTGCGGCCACGGCACGATCGGCGTCGCCGTCACGCTCGCCCATCTCGGGCGCATCGGGCCCGGCGTGCACCGCATCGAGACGCCCGTGGGTGTCGTCGGTGTCGAGTTGCACGATCGCCACCGCGCGAGCGTCGCGAACGTGCCGAGCTATCGCCGCGCGGCGAACGTGACGGTTCCCGTGCCCGGTTACGGCGACGTGACCGGCGACGTCGCGTGGGGCG
>JBLMWW010000281.1:0-3922 GCA_050257435.1 Rudaea sp. | reverse complement strand
GGGCTCGACTTCTTCACTAACCAGCCGCGGGCCCGTACCAAGCTCGAGACCCTGAACGACGTCGGCCTCGGCTACATCCACATCGGGCAGAGCGCGACGACCCTCTCGGGGGGCGAGGCCCAGCGCGTGAAGCTCGCCACCGAGCTCTCCCGGCGCGCCACCGGCCGCACGATCTACATCCTGGATGAGCCGACCACCGGCCTCCACTTCGCCGATGTCGCGCGCCTCCTCCAGGTCCTCACCCGTCTCGTGGACACCGGCAATACCGTGGTAGTCATCGAGCACAACCTCGACGTCATCAAGACCGCCGACTGGATCGTCGATCTCGGACCCGAGGGCGGCGCCGGCGGCGGACGCGTGATCGCGGAGGGCGCGCCGGAGACGATCGCGGAGAGCGATGCGAGCTTCACCGGCCGGTACCTCAAGCCGGTGCTGGCGACGCAGGGCGCACGCGCCCGCGGCGAGCGACGCGCGGCGGCGCGCGCGCGGAAGGTTTCGAGCGAGGTGCTCGGCTGACCGATCGACGATTGACATCATGATGCGCCGTCGCTAGCATCAACGCATGCGTACGACGCTGACCTTGGACGATGACGTGGCCGCCAAGCTCAAGGCGGAAACCCGCCGCACGGGCAAGTCCTTTCGAGAGGTCGTAAACGAGACGATGCGTCGCGGGCTTGCCGATCGACGCGCCACGGGGGCACGTCGATCGTTCAAGGTCGTGCCGCACGATTTCGGACGTCTGCGTCAGGGTCTTTCGCTGGACAACATAGGCGAGCTGGTCGAGCAGGTCGAAGGGCCCCTTCACCGGTGATCCTCGTCGACGCCAATCTGCTTCTCTACGCCTATCACTCGCGTTCGCCCAAGCACGCCGAGAGCAGACGGTGGTTCGAGTCGGCGCTTTCCGGCGCCGAACTGGTGAGATTCGCTTGGATGACCCTATGGGCGTTTCTCAGGATCTCGACCCATTCGCGTGTGTTCGAGCATCCGCTCTCGGTCGTCGACGCGCGGGCGGCGATAGCGTCTTGGTTCGACCAACCGGTGGTCGGTGTGCTCGATCCAGGCGAACGCCATTGGTCGATCCTCCAGGACCTGATCGATCAAGGGCAGGCCGTCGGCCCGTTGGTCATGGATGCCGCGCTGGCCGCAATCGCGATCGAGCATGGGGCGACGTTGTGCACCACCGATCGCGACTTTTCCCGATTTCCGGGACTGAAGTGGACCGATCCGCTGGAGCAGCGGCATTAGCCCGCCCGCCGGCCACGGGCCGGATCAGCTATCCGGCACCGGCACGGCGAAGACCTCGACCGCCTGCGTCTTGCCCGGTAGCGTCACGGGTCCGAGCGCTTCGAAGCCGACCGCTTCGCGAAGGCCGCCGCGCGTCGCAGCGTCGATGAGGATGGCGCGCCTGGCGACCTTCGTATGCGACTCCAGGCGGGAGGCGAGATTGACGACGTCGCCGATGCACGTGTACGTCGCGCGCGCATTCGTGCCGGTATAGCCGGCGATCATATCCCCCGACGCGATGCCGATGCCGATGCGAATGCGCGGCTTCCCGGCGCGCTCCTGTTCGGTGCTGAAGAGCGCGATCAGATCCATCATCTCGAGCGCCGCGTGCACCGCCGCGCCGCAGTGATCGGCAAGCGGCAGCGGTGCGCCGAAGATCGCCATCAGCCCGTCGCCGGCGATCTGGCTCACGATGCCGCCGTGGCCGCTGATGGCGTCGAACATCAGCGTGTAATAGGTGTTGAGAAGCTCGATCGTCTCCTCGGGCGGCTGCGACTCGGCGAGCGGCGTGAACCCGCGGATGTCGGAGAACATCACCGAGGCGCGCACGCGCCTGCCGCCGAGCGCGAATCCCGTCTGCTGGAGCTCGTGCGCCACCTCGGGCGTGGCGAAGCGCCGCACCAGCTCCTTCTGCTGATCGCGCAGCCGCTTCTTCTCCAGGCTCGCGCCGATGCGCGCCTTGAGCAGGACGGGGTTCACCGGCTTCGTCAGGTAATCCTCCGCGCCGAGCTCGACGCAGCGCACGACGTTGTCCAGGCCTTCGAGCGAAGACGTCACGATGACCGGAACGTCGCGCAGCGCGAGGTCGTTGCGAATCTCGGAGAGCACCGCGAACCCATCCATCTCGGGCATCTCGATGTCGAGCAGGACGAGATCGTGCGGCGTGTCGCGCAGCCGCTCGAGCGCCACGCGGCCGTTCTCGGCGGCCGTCACGCGATGGCCCATCAGCTCCAGGCTTCGCGCGAGCAGCAGCCGGTTGACCTTGTTGTCGTCGACGACCAGCAGCCGTGCGCCCGCATCAGGCACGCGCAAGCTCCGTCAGCACTTGCGCGACGTGCCGATATTCGTCGGCGAGCTCGTCGAGTCTCGACGAATCACGCGCGGGTTCCATGCCGCCGAGCTCGAGCTCGCGCGCCAGCCGCCCGAGCGTCGAAGCGCCGAAGGTATTGGCGTTCGACTTGAGCGAATGCGCGGTGCGCCGAAAGCGCTCCGCGTCCTGGTTCGCCAACGCGTCGCGCAGCTCGTCGAGCATGCGCGGCGCCTCGCCGAGGAACGTTTCGACGAGCTCGTGCACGAAGTCGGCGCCCGCCGTCTCCTGGAGCGACGCGAATGTCGCGCGATCGACCGTCTGGTCCGCCATGTCATCGGCCCCCGTTGCCGCGCGGGCGCACCTGCGTCAGCGCCTCGACGAGCCGCTCGACGCGTATCGGCTTCGTCAGATAGTCGTCCATCCCCGCTCCGATGCACATGTCGCGGTCGCCCTGCATCGCGTTGGCCGTCATTGCGACGATCCGCGGCCGCTCCGTTCCGAAGCGCGCGCAGATCTCGCGCGTCGCGTCGAGGCCGTCCATTTCGGGCATCTGCACGTCCATCAGCACGACGTCGTAGACCTGCCGCTGCACCGACTCGACCGCCTCGAGCCCGTTCGACGCGAGGTCGGCGCGATAGCCCATCTGCTGCAGGATGCGCAGCGCGAGCTTCTGGTTGACGACGTTGTCCTCGGCCAAGAGAATGCGCAGCGGATGGCGCACTGCCATCTGCGGATCGGCGCGGACCGCGGCCGCGGCTGCGGACGGCGTACGGGCCCGCGGCTCCTTCGTGAAAAGTCCGGCCAGCGTGTCGAAGAGCTGCGACTGGTGAACGGGCTTCGTCAAATACGCCGCGAACAGCCGCTCGTCGTCGCCCGCTTCGCGCCGGCCGAGCGAGCTGAACAGCACGAGCGGCAGCGTGGGCCGGCGTTCGCGAAGGGCGCGCGACAGCGCGATCCCGTCCATCTCGGGCATGTGCATGTCGACGACGGCAAGGTCGAACGCCTCGCCGGCGTCGACGAAACGGAGCGCGTCGCGCGGCGATTCGGCTGCGCGCGCGATCATGCCCCATTTGGCCGTCTGCAGCTCGAGGATGCGCCGGTTGGTCGCATTGTCGTCGACGATCAGCAGGCGCTTGCCGGCGAGGGCCGGCTGCACGCCGACGAATTCGCGTTGCCGCGCGCTCGAGGCATCGCCGACCGGCGCGACGACGCTTACGAAGAAGGTCGAGCCCTTGCCCGGGCCGTCGCTTCGCGCCCACATCCGCCCGCCCATCAGTTCGGCGAGCCGCTTGCTGATGGCGAGGCCGAGCCCGGTGCCGCCATACTTGCGCGTCGTCGACGAGTCGGCCTGCGAGAACGACTGGAACAGGCGGCTCATGCCCTCGGGAGAGAGGCCGATGCCGGTGTCGCGGACGGCGAAGGTCACTTCGGCCTTGGGGTCCGCGGCCGCCTGCGACGTCACCGTCACGACCACTTCGCCCGCCTCGGTGAACTTCACCGCATTCGACAGCAGGTTGAGGAGGATCTGGCGCAGGCGCGTCACGTCACCGACGAGCGCCGGCGGCACGTCGCCCTCGAGCACGTAGGCAATGTCGAGGTGCTTCTCGA
>JBLMWW010000280.1:0-3709 GCA_050257435.1 Rudaea sp. | reverse complement strand
GGACGTTTCCAGGTGCTCCCCGGCCGCCCGGTGACGGTCCTCGACGTCGCGCACAATCCACAGGCCGCGCGCGTGCTCGCGGACGCGCTCGGGACAATGAGCTTCCACCCGCGCACGCTCGGCGTCTTCGGCATGCTCGGCGACAAGGACATCGAGGGCGTCGCCCGCGCGCTCGCGTCGCGCATCGACGACTGGTACGTCGCCCCTCTGCCAGGGCCGCGCGGCGCGACGGCGGAGCACCTGGAGGGCGCGCTTCTCGCGGCTGGCGTTGCGCCGGACGCCATACGGCGCTTCCCGGATGTCGCGCATGCCTTCGCTGCGGCGCGCGAGGACGCGGCCGAGACTGATAGAATCGCGGCCTTCGGTTCGTTTCTCACCGTTGCGGCGGCGCTTGCCGCGGCCCGCGATCGGCGGTGAAGCGGGCTTCCTGGCAATGGCAGAGCCGGCAGACATCAACGTAGACGAATTGCGCAGGCGCGCACGGCGCCGGCTCGTCGGTGCCGTCGTGCTCGCGCTGGGCGTGGCCGTCATCGTGCCGATGCTGCTCGAGACCGAGCAGAAGCCCCTCGGCGAGGACGTGGCGGTGAAGATCCCACCCGTCGACGAGGGCCGGTTCGTGAATCGGCTGAACGACAAGAGCGACAGCGCCGCGCACGACACCGCGGCGACGACCTCGTCCGCGGCGCCGGCGGCGCTACCCGCCGCGCCGAGCGCGGAGCGGCCGTCGAAATACGACACGCACATTCCCGGGAGTCCGTCGAGCGCGCCGTCGTCGGGCGCGTCCGCGACGGCGGTGACGCCGGTCGAACCCGAGCGCTCGGCGAACGCAACGGAGTCCCCCGCGACGGCACCGCCCAAGGCGGGAGCCGCCAACACCGCGCCCGAGCGCGCCGCCGCGCCAGCGAGCGAGCCGATCGCGAAGCCGCCCGAGCCTGCGAAGCGGGCCGCCACACCGGTTTCGCCGGCCGCCAATGCGAGCAAGGCGCTCTCGCCCGCCGCATCCGCGCACGGAAGCGACACCTTCGCGGTCCAGCTCGCCGCGTTTTCGGACGACAAGGGGGCCAACGCGCTCGCAGGACGCTTGAAGCGCGCCGGATATACCGCATATACCGAACCTCTGAAGACCAGCAAGGGCACGCTGTGGCGCGTGCGCGTGGGTCCCTATCCGTCACGCGAGGCCGCTGCGGCCGTGCGCGACAAGCTGAAGACCGAAGGCCAGAGCGGCATTGTCGCCGCCGTCAAATAGCATCGCGTGCGGCCGGTCATCGCGCTGCGCGCGGGCCGGGCCGCCATCATGACGTCGTTCGACTGGGTGGTGCTATGCATCGTCGGGCTGTCGACGCTCTTCGCATTTCTGCGCGGCGTGATCCGCGAGCTGATCGCGCTCATCGCATGGATTCTCGGCGTCGTCGGCGCCCTGGCGTTCACGCCGGCGCTCGGCGCAACCCTGCCGGACATCGCCGGTCATTCCGCGGTCCGCTACATCGTCGCCTTCGCATTGATCGTCATCGCGGCGCTCCTGCTCGGCGCGTTGATCGCGTGGCCGCTGTCGAAGGCGGTGCGCGCCGCGGGACTGGGCTTCGTCGACCGCTTCCTCGGCTCGCTCTTCGGCCTCGTGCGCGGCGTCGTGCTGATGCTGGCATTCGTGCTCGTTGCGGGATTGACGCCGTTGCCGCGGACAGGTTGGTGGCAGGACGCGGTGCTCATGCCGCCGCTCGTCGCGGCCGTCTTCGCATTGCGACCGCATCTGCCCGTCGAGCTCGCCAATCGCCTCGATTATTCACCGGGCGGCGTCCGACCGAAGGTGGCGCCGGTGGAGCGGCACGCGTGAGCCGGCAACGCGCAAGCATCGCGCCACGCCCCGCGTACACGGGCATCGGAGACTGACATGTGCGGCATCATCGGCGCCGTTGCGCATACGCCGGTCAACCAGCTTCTCTACGACGGCCTGTTGCTGCTGCAGCACCGCGGCCAGGACGCGGCAGGCATCGTGACGAGCGATGGCCCGGTCTTCCACACGTTCAAGGGACCCGGCTACGTGCGCGACGTGTTCCGCACGCGCAACATGCGCGAGCTCCTGGGCACGACGGGGATCGCGCATTGCCGCTATCCGACCGCGGGCTCCGCGTTCTCGTACCTCGAATCGCAGCCGTTCTACGTCAATTCGCCCTTCGGCCTGACGCTCGGCCACAACGGCAACCTCACCAACAGCGAGGCGCTGCGGCGCGAGCTGTGGGAGCTCGATTTCCGCCACGTGAACACCAAGTCGGACAGCGAGGTGCTGCTGAACGTGCTCGCCCTCGAGCTCGAGCGCGCGGCGCAGCACCACCGGCTCGACCCCGACGCGATCTTTCGCGCCGTTGCCGGTGTCCATCGGCGCTGCCGTGGCGCGTACGCGGTCGTCGCGATGATCGCGGGATACGGCATGCTGGCGTTTCGCGACCCGTTCGGCATCCGGCCCCTCATCATCGGCGTGAACGAGGCCATGGGCGGGCGCGAGTATCTCGTCGCGTCCGAGTCGGTGGCGCTCGAGCCGCTCGGTTTCGCCGTGTTGCGCGACGTCGAGCCGGGCGAAGCGATCTTCGTCGACCAGACGGGCCGGTTCCATGCGCGGCAGTGCGCGAAGAATCCCTCGCTCAATCCATGCATCTTCGAGTACGTGTACCTCGCGCGCCCCGATTCGGTCATGGACGGCACGTCGGTGTACGAGGCGCGGCTGCGGATGGGCGGGGCGCTCGCGCGCAAGATCCGCGACATCCCGGAGGCGGCCGACGTCGACGTCGTCATCCCCATTCCCGATTCGAGCCGGCCCTCGGCCCTCGAGCTCGCGAACTCGCTCTCCAAGACGTATCGGGAGGGCTTCGTGAAGAACCGCTACGTCGGGCGCACGTTCATCATGCCGGGGCAGGCGCTGCGCAAGAAGAGCGTGCGGCAGAAGCTCAACCCGATCGGCATGGAGTTCAAGGACAAGGTCGTCCTGCTCGTCGACGACTCGATCGTGCGCGGCACGACCTCGCGCGAGATCGTGCAGATGGCGCGCGACGCCGGGGCGCGCAAGGTGTACTTCGCGTCGGCGAGCCCGCCGGTGCGCTTTCCGAACGTGTACGGCATCGACATGCCGAACCAGGACGAGCTCGTCGCGACCGGGCGCACCGAGGTGGAGATTGCGCGCGAGATCGGCGCCGATCTCCTGGTCTACCAGGACCTGGATGCGCTCAAGCAGGCCGTGCGCGACGGCAATCCGCGGCTTACGGATTTCGAGGCCTCGTGCTTCGACGGCAGGTACATAACAGGCGACATCACCCCCGCCTATCTCACGAGCCTCGCGCTCGAGCGCGACCAGTCGCGCGGCGATGCGGAGACCGATCTCGTCGAGGACGCGAGCGCCAGCTGAAGGCGAGACCGGGGTCAGACTCGGAGATCGGGGTCAGACTCGAATCTCCCCTCCTGCCAGCCGGCCCGCCGACTCGAATTTCGCCAGGGGAGATTCGAGTCTGACCCCGATCTCCGAGTCTGAACTCGATCTCAAAGCACCTCCCCGCACTGGGCTCGCGCGTCGTGGTATACTTTCCTCGCGCCGATTTGAGCTTCAGCTTGCGGGCGCATGACAAATTCCGCTAAAGCGAGGTTCGCTCCAGCCCGAGGATATCGGGCGGGGCACACGAAACCCGTTTGGCGGAGGCCCAACGGGTTTTTTGTTGGGCGGCGC
>JBLMWW010000279.1:0-11006 GCA_050257435.1 Rudaea sp. | reverse complement strand
CTGCCGAACAGGCGAGCAGTGCCGCATCGCGGCGCAAGTTTCTGAAGTCCGCAACCGTCGTCGGTGGGGTTGTCGTCGGCGGCGCGCCCATGATCTCCGTCGCCCAGTCGCCGGTCGTCATCAAGATGCAGGGTGCATGGAGCGCGACCGATATCTTCAACGAGTTTGCGCAGGAGTTCGTCACGCGCGTCAACGAAATGTCCGGCGGGCGACTGAAGGTCGACTACCTCGTCGGTGGGGCGGTGGTGAAGCCGTTCGAGGTGACGGATGCGGTGAGCAAGGGCGTGCTCGACGCCGGACACACCGTGCCGGTCTACTGGTACGGGAAGTCCAAGGTCGCGTCACTGTTCGGCTCCGGGCCGATCAACGGCATGGATGCGTTTCAGACGCTCTCCTGGATCTACCGCGGTGGCGGGCTCGAGCTCTACCACGAGCTGCTGACGAAGATCGGCCTCAACTACGTCGGCTTCTTTGCGATGCCGATGCCGACACAGCCGCTCGGGTGGTTCAAGAAACCGGTGACGGACGCGAGTCAGCTCAAGGGCCTCAAGTACCGGACCGTGGGGCTCGCGGCGGACCTGTTCCAGGAAATGGGGTCGAAGGTGACGCAGTTGCCGGGCGGCGAAATCATTCCGGCGCTGGAACGCGGCGTGATCGACGCTTTCGAGTTCAACAATCCGACTTCGGACAGACGCTTCGGCTCCGCGGACGTGATCAAGAACTACGAGCTGGGCTCGTTCCACCAGGCGATGGAGTTTTTCGAAATCGTCATCAACAAGAGGAAATGGGACGCGATGCCGAAGGACCTGCAGGCCATCTGGCGCTATGGCGTCGAGGCCGCCTCGCAGTCCAACTATTGGACCGCGATGAAGAACTACCCGAAGGACCTGCAGGAGCTGATCCACAAGGACAAGGTGAACGTGTTGCGTACGCCGAAGTCGGTGTTTCAGGCGCAGCTCGACGCCTGGGACGTGCTGACGAAGCGGCTCTCCGACGAGGATCCCTTCTTCAAGAAAGTGGTCGACTCGCAGCGTGCATGGGCCAAGGACGTCTGCTATTACTGGTTCCTCAACGACGCCGAGTTCAAGCTCGGCTACGAGCACGTGTTCAAGACCAAGCTCCCGACGGCATAAGAGGGACGCGGCAGCGCGGGATGCGAGCGGGGCGGCGCGTGGTGCGCCGCCCCGTGTTTGTTGGGGGCGCGCGATCGCGCCAGGGGGCTCCGAAATGATCAGCCGCTTCATCTACGGCGTCGACCTGCTGAGCCGAATGGTCGGGCACGCCTTCGCTTGGTGCATCATCATTTTGACGCTCGGCACCTCGTACGAGGTGTTCGTGCGCTACGTGCTCAACAGCCCGACGAGCTGGGCCTTCGATTTCAGCTACCTTATGTATGGCGCCCTGTTCTTCATGGCCGGGGCCTACACGCTGTCGCGCAACGGGCACGTGCGCGGCGATTTCATCTATCGCATGTGGCGGCCCCGCGTGCAGGCGAGCGTCGAGCTTGCGCTTTACATCCTGTTCTTCTTCCCGGGCGTGCTCGCGCTCGTGATCGCCGGCTGGCAATACGGCGTCGACGCCATGAGGATCCGCGAGGTGAGCGTCAACAGCCCGGTGGGCATTCCGGTCTGGCAGCTCAAGCTGCTGATCCCGTTCGGCGCTGGACTGCTCGCGCTTCAGGGCTTCGCCGAGGTGCTGCGCTGCGTCCAATGCATTCGCGATAACCGCTGGCCACGCCGGCTGCACGACGTCGAGGAGCTCGAGGACGAGCTGATTCGGCAGCACGCCGCCGAGCAGGCAGCGAAGGACGGGAGCGCGAAATGAGCGATCCCGTCGTCGCCCTGATGATGCTCGGGCTGTTCATCTTCCTCATCCTGCTCGGATTCCCGATCGCGTTCACGCTGATGGGAATGGGCGTCGGCTTCGGTTTTTACGCTTACTATCAGCCCGGCCAGGAGTTCGTCGACAACAGGCTCTTCTACCTGTTGACGCAGAACACGTGGAGCATCATGAGCAACGACGTGCTGGTCGCGGTGCCCCTGTTCCTGTTCATGGGCTACGTGATCGAGCGGTCGAACATCCTCGACCGGCTGTTCTACAGCCTCCAGGTGGCGCTGCGCCACATCCCGGGGTCGATGGCGGTCGCGGCACTTCTCACCTGCGCCATGTTTGCGACCGCGACCGGCATCGTCGGTGCGGTCGTCACACTGATGGGGCTGCTCGCCTTTCCGGCGATGCTCAGGGCCGGGTACGACCAGCGGCTTTCGTCCGGCGTCATCTGCGCGGGAGGGACCCTCGGTATCCTGATCCCGCCTTCCATCATGCTGATCGTGTATTCGGCGACCGCCTCGGTTTCGGTGGTGAGGCTCTACGCCGCGGCCATGATCCCGGGCTTCCTGCTCGCCGGGCTCTACATCGTCTACGTGATCACGCGCGTGGTGGTGAATCCGAAGCTTGCGCCGAAGCTTCCCGAGGAAGAGAGCAACGTGCCCTGGGCCAAGGCGGCGATGCTTCTATTGCAGGCGTTCGTGCCGCTCGCCGTGCTCATCCTCGCGGTGCTGGGCTCGATCCTGTTCGGCCTGGCGACGCCGACCGAAGCCGCGGCGGTCGGCGCGCTGGGAAGCCTGCTCCTCGCCGCGGCATACCGGGCGCTCACGTGGAGGCGCCTCCAGGAAGCCGTCTATCTCACGGCGCGCACGTCGGCGATGGTGTGCTTCCTGTTCGTGGGCTCGTGGACTTTCTCCTCGGTGTTCTCGTATCTCGGCGGCGATGGCGTCATCAAGGACTTCGTGCTGGGCTTGAACCTCAATCCGGTCCTGTTCCTGATCATTTCCCAGCTGATCATCTTCCTGCTCGGGTGGCCGCTGGAATGGACCGAGATCATCATCATCTTCGTGCCGATCTTCCTGCCGTTGCTGCCGCACTTCCACGTCGACCCGATGGTGTTCGGAATCCTCATTGCGCTCAACTTGCAGACGTCGTTCCTGACGCCGCCGATGGCGATGTCGGCGTATTACCTGAAGGGTATCGCGCCGCCGTTCGTCCAGTTGTGGACGATATTCCGCGGCTGTTTCCCATTCCTCGGCATGGTGCTTTTCACCATGTTCCTCGTGTACGTGTTCCCGTCGTTGATGTTCTGGTTGCCGAATCTCGTCTACGGGAAGTAGGCGCAGATGGACGTTTCCCGGCTCAATCGGCTTTCGGCGACGGATGCCGCCCGCGCGATCCGCGAAGGCGTGGTGAGCGCCGAGCAATTGACCGAAGCCTGCCTCGCAGCCGTGGTCGAGATGGACGCGCAGGTACAGGCCTGGGCGTTTCTCGATCCGGAGCACGCTCTGAAACAGGCGCGCGCTCGCGACGAGGAGCGGCGTGAAGGCCAGCCGATCGGTCCGCTGCACGGCGTTCCCGTGGGCATCAAGGACGTCTTCGACACCGAGGACATGCCCACGGAGGACGGCACCGTCCTGCACGCAGGCCGCACACCTGCTCGAGATGCCACCGTCGTGCGGATGCTGCGCGCGGCCGGTGCGGTCATCATGGGCAAGACGGTGACGACGGAGCTTGCAACGTTCTTCCCCGGCAAGACGCGAAATCCGCGTAACCCCGCGCACACCCCCGGCGGCTCGTCGAGCGGCTCGGCCGCTGCCGTCGCTGCCGGCATGGTGCCGCTCGCGCTCGGCACCCAAACCAACGGCTCGGTGATCCGGCCGGCAGCGTTTTGCGGCGTGTACGGGTTCAAGCCCACATTCGGCCTCATCTCGCGCGGCGGCGTGCTGAAGCTGTCGCGCACGCTCGATCAGGTCGGAGTTTTTGGACGCTCGGTGGCAGACGTCGCGCTCGTGGCCGAGCAACTGATCGGCTGGGACGCCCTCGACCCGGACACCCGGCCGAGGGCACGAATTCCGTTGGTTGCCGTGGCGTCGGACGAGCCCCCGCTCCCGCCCATGCTCGCCTACGTCAAGGGCCCGGTATGGGATCGAGCGAGCGACGAGACGAAGGCGGCATTTGCCGAACTGGCCTCTGTCCTCGGCGACCGGATCGTGGAGATCGCGCTGCCGGACTCCGCGCGCTCGGCGCTCGACTGGCACCGGATCATCATGGAGGCCGAGATGGCCGCAAACCTCGACCTCGAATGGGAACAGGGGCGCGAGCGGATCTCGCAGCCCTTGCGCGCGCAGCTTGGCCGCGGACGCGAGGTGAAGGCGCTCGACTATCTCCGCGCTCGCGCCCGCATCGCCCTGCTCAACGATGGCTTCGAGGACGTCTTCGAGCGCTGTCATGCGATCGTCACGCCCGCGACGCCAGGCACCGCGCCGCAGGGCCTGGACTCCACGGGCGATCCCGCGTTTTGCACGCTATGGACGCTGTGCGGGATGCCCGCCATCAGCCTGCCGCTGATGCAAGGCGGGAACGCGCTGCCGATGGGCGTGCAGTTGGTGGGGCGGCGAGGTGACGACGCTCGCCTGCTGCGGACGGCCCGCTGGCTCGCATCTCGAGTCGAAACCGGCTGAACCGATACGGAGGAGATCGACGTGGCGTTCAAGATCGTGGCAGGGATCGTGGCGGCGGCGCTGCTGATCGTGTTCATCAGTCCCGTCGTGGTCAAGCTCAAGGACGTCGCGCTCAGTGCGGTGGTGCTGATCGGCCTCGTATTGATGATCACCGACCTGTGGCAGTCCCTCAAGTCGAAGGGCGACTGAGCGGCCGCTGGCACGGTTGCGTGCGGCGCGACTCCGGGCGTAACCTGCTCCGTGAGCGGTCACATGGCCAAGGCCGAGGAGGGGGAAGATGTTGGTCAGCGAAATCCTCAGGATCAAGGGTCATGCGCTTTTCACGACGCCGCCCGAGCGCACCGTCCGGGAGGCAGTCGAGGTGAT
Source organism: Rudaea sp. (assembly GCA_050257435.1). Taxonomy (GTDB): domain Bacteria; phylum Pseudomonadota; class Gammaproteobacteria; order Burkholderiales; family Casimicrobiaceae; genus VBCG01. Next base: position 6,129 of record JBLMWW010000279.1, on the reverse strand, counting down.
GGCGGAAAACGACATCGGATCGCTGGTCGTCATGGACCACGGGCGGATGGTGGGCCTCCTGACCTTCGCCGAGGTCCTGCAGGCGCTGGCAGCGCGCCGTGGTTCGCTTGGGGATGCTTTGGTCGCCGATATCTACCAGCGCGACCCATTCGTCGCCGAACCGGGGCTCGACGTCATGGAGCTGCGGCGGGTGATGCTCGAGCGCCATGCTCGCTACGTGCCGGTGATGGAGGGCACTACGCTGCAGGGCGTCGTCTCCTTTCACGACGTGGCGAAGGCGGTTTACGAAGAAGCGAGCTTCGAGAACCGCATGCTTAAGAGCTACATCAAGAGCTGGCCGGACGAGGAAGCGACGACGTGAGCGGGGCCGGATCGGGGTCAGACTCGAATCTCCCCATTAATTCCACTGCGGAGATTGGAGTCTGACCCCGATCTGCGCTGACCAATCTCCGCGCTAATTCCCATGCGGAGATTCGAGTCTGACCCCGATCTGCCCGGAGATTCGAGTCTGACCCGATTTACCCTGACCCGGGCATCACGCCTGCAGCAGGAATATCGCCGGCCGCTTGTCGAAGCGTGCCGGATCGCGCTTGCGCCATTGCGCGGCGGTCGCGCATTCGATGGTCTCCGTCGCGAGCGTGAGATCGGCCGCCACGCACACGCGCGTGGGCGGGGCGAGCGTCTCGCCGAGCGCGCGCAGGAGCGCGGCGTTGCGGTAGGGCGTCTCGATCCAGATCTCGGTGCGCTCGCGCGAGCGCGACTGCTCCTCGAGTCGACGCAGCGCGGCCGCACGCGCGTCCGGCTTGACCGGCAGATAGCCGTGGAAGCAGAAATGCTGCCCGTTCATGCCCGACGCCATCAGGGCGAGCAGGACCGCCGATGGTCCGACCAGCGGGACGACGCGGATCCCGTGCAGTTGCGCCTTCGCGATCAGCGCCGAGCCCGGATCGGCCACCGCCGGGCAGCCTGCGTCCGATAGCAGGCCGACGTCGTGCCCCCGGCCGAGGGCGGCGAGCGCCGCATCGAGCGCTTCCGCTTCGCTCAGCGACCATAGCGTCAGCTCGGCCATCGGCCTGCCGATGCCGATCGATTTGAGAAAGGCGCGCGCCGCCTTCGGCGTTTCGACCGCCCAAAGCGCGAGGCTTCGCGCCGCCCCGAGCGTGCGCTCCGGGAGCACGTCCTGCGGCCGCGTCACGCCGAGCAGGTTCGGTACGAGGTAGAGCATGCCCGGCATCGCGCGCCCGGACCTATTCGGCGACCGGCCCCGGTGCTGCGCTTCCCCGCACCGTCCCACCGCCAGCCAGCACGTCGACGCCTTCCGCCCGCAGCAGGCCCACGAGGGCAATCAGCGGCAGGCCGATCAACGCGGTGGGATCGTCGCTCGTGATCGACTCGACGAGCGCGATGCCGAGTCCCTCCGACTTGATCGATGCGGCGCAGTCGTAGGGACGTTCGCGGCGCAGGTAATTCTCGATCGCCCGCCGCTCGAGCGCCCGAAAGGTCGTCGTCACGTCGACCAGACGCACCGCACAGCGCCCGCTCGCGGCGTCGACCAGCGCGACCGCCGTATGAAAGACGACGCTTTGCCCGGCGAGGCGCGTCAATTGGGTAACGGCATCGGCATGGTCAACCGGCTTGCTGAACACCACGCCGCCCGCGTCGGCGACCTGGTCGGCGCCAATCACGAGTGCATCGCCGCGCCGCGCGGCGACGGCGCGCGCCTTCGCCTCCGCGAGGCGGCACGGCGTGGCGGCAGGCGGCTCGCCGGGAAGCGGCGTTTCGTCGACGCCCGGCGCTTCGACGTCGAAGCGCAGTCGCAGGCGTGCAAGCAGTTCGCGGCGGTAAGGCGACGTGGACGCGAGCACCAGCGGCCGCAGCCGATTCTTCGTTGTTTTTTCTGGCATTTTTTGACACGTCACGGCGTGCGCGGTATCATTTTACGTTTTTCGCCGGCGGCTTGCGGTGCGCGGATCCGTACGCGTCTTTCACAGCAAGGCGCCGAGCCGACGGAAGGGCGGCGGGAGTGTCGCGCGCAAAGGGTTCGCCGGGCCGGTTCGATGCCTACCGCCTCGCGCACGAGCGCGGTGTGGTCGAAGGCAGCGTCGATCCTCATGAGCTGGCGCGCGTGGCTGATCTGATCGCCGTCGGGCCCGCTTCGATCGTGTGGCGGATCGACGGCACGAGGGACGCGGCGGGCCGGCCGGCGCTGACGGTGACGCTGAAAGGCGCCGTAAGCGTGGCCTGCCAGCGCTGCCTCGCCGAGTTCGACTGGCCGGTCGAGCAGCGCAGCGAGGTTCTCCTCGCGCACGACGCGCGTGAACTGGCGGCGCTCGACGCGGACAGTGAATCGGAAGTGGTATTGGCGGAAGGCAGCCTCGATCCGCTGACGCTCGTCGAAGACGAACTCGTGCTGGCGCTGCCGTTCGCGCCGCGACATCCCGAAGGCGCTTGCGACAGCACGATGACCAACAGGAGAGCATGATGGCAGTTCAGCAGAACAAGAAATCGCCCTCGAAGCGCGGCATGCACCGCGCCCACGATTTCCTCGCGAAGCCGCCGCTCGCGGTCGAGCCGGTGAGCGGCGAGGTGCATTTGCGCCACCACATCAGCCCGAGCGGCTACTACCGGGGCAAGAAGGTCGTCCGGACCAAGGACGACGAGTAAGCCCGCGAGCGCATGCGCCGCACGTTGACGCGCGCGTCGACGCCGCCGCGAATCACGGTCGCCGTCGACGCGATGGGCGGCGATCACGGCCCCTCCGTCACCGTTCCCGCCGCGATGGAGTTCCTCGCGGCCGTGCCGCATGCACGCGTGATCCTCGTCGGCCGGTCGGCGCCGCTCGAGGCCGCTCTCGCGCGTGCGAAGCCTCGCCTCGCCGATCGCGTCACCGTCCGCGAGGCGAGCGAGGTCGTCGACATGGACGAACCGCCTGCCGAGGCGCTGCGCCGGAAGAAGGACTCGTCGATGCGCGTCGCCATCAACCTCGTGAAGGAGGGGAGCGCCGACGCTTGCGTCTCGGCCGGCAACACCGGCGCGCTCATGGCGATCGGCCGCTTCGTCCTCAAGACGCTGCCCGGCATCGACCGACCCGCGATCGCGTCGCAATTGCCGACGAAGTCCGGCGATACGCTCGTGCTCGACCTCGGCGCGAACGTCAATTGCACCGCAGAGCAGCTCGTGCAGTTCGCGGCGATGGGCAGCGCACTCGTGAGCGCGGTCGACGGCATCGAGCGGCCCACGATCGGGCTCCTCAACATCGGCGAAGAGGACATCAAGGGCAACGACGTCGTGAAGGAGACGGCGGAGCGTCTGAAGGCCTCGACGCTCAACTTCGCGGGCAACGTCGAAGGCGACGACATCTACAAGGGCACGACCGACGTCGTTGTCTGCGACGGCTTCGTCGGCAACGTCCTCCTCAAGACGTCCGAGGGCCTCGCGCAGATGCTCTACGAATTCCTGAAGGCCGAGTTCACCCGCAGCGTCTTCACGAAGCTCGCCGCCGCCGCCGTGTACCCGGTGCTGCTCTCGTTTCGGCGCCGTATCGACCCGCGCCGATACAACGGTGCGACGCTCGTCGGGTTGAAGGGCGTGGTCGTCAAGAGCCACGGAGGGGCCGACGTGCTCGCGTTCGCCAACGCCATCAAGCGCGCCTGCGCCGAGGTCGAGCACGGCGTGCTCGAGAAGATCACGCAACGGATCGCCGAGATGCCGCCGGTGACCGGACGCTCCGACGACGATTCGTCCAGCCCGTTGCGCGCCCATGCATAGCCGGGTCGCCGGCACGGGTCGGTACCTGCCGCGCCGCATCGTCGCGAACGACGACCTCGCGCAGCGCGTCGCGACGACCGACGAGTGGATTCGCACGCGCACCGGGATTCGCCAGCGCCACGTCGCGGCCGACGACGAGCAGACGTCCGACCTCGCGTTGCACGCGGCGCGCGAGGCGCTGCTCGCCGCGTCGATCGCGCCGGCCGACGTCGACCTCATCATCGTCGCCACGACCACGCCCGACATCGTGTTTCCGTCGACCGCGTGCATCCTGCAGCAGAAGCTCGGCGCGCGCGGCGGGCCCGCATTCGACGTGCAGGCGGTGTGCTCGGGCTTCGTCTACGCGCTCGCGGTGGCCGACCGCATGGTCGCCGACGGCCTCGCGCGCAATGCCCTCGTCGTGGGGGCCGAGATCTATTCGCGCATCCTCGACTGGAGCGATCGCAGCACGTGCGTGCTGTTCGGCGACGGCGCAGGTGCGGTGGTGCTGGTCCCGGCGCGCGAGCCCGGCATCGTGTCTTCGCACCTGCACGCCGACGGGCACTACAAGGACATCCTGTGCGTGCCCGGACAGGTGAGCAACGGCGGCGTCACGGGCCGGCCGTTCGTCCACATGGACGGTCACACGGTGTTCAAGTTCGCCGTCAAGGTGCTGGCCGAGGTCGCGCACGAGGCGCTGGCGGCGAATCGCATGACCACCGCCGACATCGACTGGCTGATCCCGCATCAGGCGAACATTCGGATCATGGACGCGACGGCGAAGAAGCTGGGCCTGCCGCAAGAGAAGGTGATCTCGACGGTCGACCTGCACGCCAACACGTCCGCCGCATCGATTCCCCTTGCGCTCGACGTCGCCGTGCGCGACGGGCGGATCCGCCGCGGCCAGCACGTGATGCTGGTGGGCGTGGGCGGCGGCTTCACGTGGGGATCGGTTTTCGTACGCTGGTGAACTGGCCCGCGAGCGCGGGAATGCACATGAGCATCGCATTCGTTTTTCCGGGGCAGGGCTCGCAGCAGGTCGGGATGATGGACGGATTCGACGGCCATCGCGTCGTGCGTGCGACCTTCGACGAGGCTTCGCAGGCGCTGGGCGAGGATCTCTGGACCCTCGTGCGGGAGGGACCCGCAGAAGCGCTGAACCTGACGCGCAATACGCAACCCGTGATGCTGACTTCGGCCATCGCCGTGTGGCGGGCGTGGCAGGACGCGGGCGGCCCGATGCCCGCGTATCTCGCCGGCCATAGTCTGGGTGAGTACAGCGCACTCGTGGCCGCGGGCGCACTCGCGTTTCGCGACGCGGTGCCGCTCGTGCGCTTCCGCGCGGAGGCGATGCAGGACGCGGTGGCGCCGGGTGCCGGCGCGATGGCGGCGGTGATCGGTACCGACGATGCGGCCGTCACCGAGGCGTGCCGCGAAGCGGCACAGGGTGAGGTGGTCGAGCCGGTCAATTTCAATGCGCCGGGGCAGGTCGTCATCGCGGGCGCGAAGGCGGCCGTCGAGCGTGCGATCGCGGCGGCGCGTGCGCGCGGCGCGAAGCGTGCGATGCTCCTTCCCGTCTCGGCACCGTTCCACAGCTCCCTGCTGGCACCGGCCGCGGAGCGTCTCGCGTCCCGGCTTGCGGACGTCGCGATCGCCTCGCCCGAGATTCCCGTGATCCACAACGTGGACGTCGCGACGCACACGACACCCGACGAGATTCGCGCGGCGCTCGCGCGCCAGGCCGCGAGCCCGGTTCGCTGGACCGAGACCGTGCGCTGGTTCGCGGCGCACGGCGTCACGCACGTCGTCGAATGCGGGCCGGGCAAGGTGCTCGCCGGGCTCGCACGGCGCATCGACGATCGCCTCGCGACGTTCGCGCTCACCGATGGCGCGGCGCTCGCCGAGGCGCGCGCCGCGCTGGCGGGCTGAGGCACGCGCATGGCCGGCTGCGAACTTGCAGGCCAGGTCGCGCTCGTCACCGGCGCGACCCGCGGCATCGGGCGCGCGATCGCGCGAGCGCTCGCCGCCGAAGGCGCGTACGTGGTCGGCACGGCGACGACCGACGAAGGCGCGGCATCGATCTCGACGTTCTTGCGTGAAAGCGCAGAACGCGGCGAAGGGCTTCGACTCGATGTTCGCGACGCTGCCGCGATCGACGCGGCGCTGAAGGACATCGAGGCGCGTCACGGCGCGATCGGCATCCTCGTCAACAATGCCGGCATCACGCGCGACAATCTTCTGGTGCGGATGAAGGAAGAGGACTGGGACGCGATCATGGCGACCAACCTCAAGCCGGCGTTTCATCTCGCGAAGGCGGTGCTGCGCGGGATGATGAAGGCGCGACGGGGCCGCATCATCCAGATCGGGTCGGTCGTCGGAACG
>JBLMWW010000278.1:0-7940 GCA_050257435.1 Rudaea sp. | reverse complement strand
GGCGGCGCGCGTCATTCGCGCATCGCCGCGCGAGTGACTATACCTGCGACGCCGGCTGTGCGGAAATCACGTCGACGGCATCGGTGATCACGGTATCGACGCCCCATTCGAGCAGCTCGGCGGCTCGTGCCGGGTCGTTCACCGTCCACGCCGCGACGCGCAATCCGGCGGTGCGGAACACGTCGCACTGCGCTTGCGTGAGCAGCGTGTGCTTCACGTCGACGGCAATACAACCGACGCGGGCGACGCGCTCGCGCCAATCGTCGGGGAGGCGATCGGCGAGCCAGGCGCGCGGAAGCGCGTCGACGGCATCGCCCGCGCCCGCGAGCGCGGCCTCGGAGAACGACGACAGCAGCGGCTTCACGCCCGCACCCGCCCACAGCGCGGCGGCGTCGAGCGCAACGGCCGCGCCGGTCTCGCGCTCGCGTCCGGGCGTGGGCTTGATCTCGACGTTGACCGCGACGCCGTGCGCAAGGCTCCAGCGCGCGATCGCCGCGAGCGTCGGCAGCGGCTCGCCGGCGTACGCGCCCGAGTGCCAGCTTCCCGCATCGAGCCGTGAAAGCTCGCGCCAGGTCGCCGCATCGGCGCGTCCCGTCGCGTCGGTCGTGCGATCGAGCGTCGCGTCGTGAAGGAGAAACGCGACGCCGTCCGCCGAGAGCTTCACGTCGCACTCGACCATGCGGTAGCCGTGCGCGTAGCCGAGGCGCATCGCGGCCAGCGTGTTCTCGGGCGCCAGCCTGCCGGCGCCGCGATGTGCGGCGAGCCTCGGATACGGCCAGGGCGGGAGCGCCGGCACCGGTTCGAGGTCAGTGCAGCCGCGCGCCGCTTGCCGGGTCGAAGGCGAACACGCGCCCGGGATCGGCGGCAACGCTGAACGTCGAGCCCACGTTGGGGGCGGTTCCATGCGGCAAGCGCGCGATGATGGTGTTGCCGCCGTGGCCGATATGCACCAGGACGTCGGCGCCGAGTTGCTCAATCATCTCGACCGGCCCCGACAGAACGGCACCGGCGGCACTCGCCGGAACGAGGTGCTCGGGTCGAATGCCGACGGTCACTGCGCGCCCGGAAGTAAGCGACGACGCCATGCTGCGCACGGCGCCGCCCTGCTCGAGGTCGATGCGACCGTCGCCGTTCACCTTTCCCGGGATGAAATTCATCGCCGGCGACCCGATGAAGCCCGCGACGAAGATCGTTTGCGGGTTCTCGTAGACCTCCATCGGCGAGCCGATCTGCTCGGCACGGCCCGCGTTCATCACCACCATCCGTTGCGCGAGCGTCATCGCCTCGACCTGATCGTGCGTGACGTAAAGGCTCGTCGTCGAAAGGCGCCGGTGCAGCTTCTGGATCTCGAAGCGCATCTGGACGCGAAGCTTCGCGTCGAGGTTCGACAGGGGCTCGTCGAAGAGGAATACTGCCGGCTCGCGCACAATGGCGCGCCCCATGGCGACGCGCTGCCGCTGGCCGCCGGAGAGCTGGCGTGGCGTGCGCATCAGCAAGGGACCGAGCTCGAGGATGTCGGCCGCGCGCTTGACGCGCTGCTCGATCTCGGTCTTGGCGAGGCCGCGAATGCGCAGGCCGTACGCCATGTTGCCGAACACGCTCATGTGCGGGTAGAGCGCGTAGTTCTGGAACACCATCGCGATGTCGCGATCCTTGGGCTCGAGACCGTTCACGACGCGCTCGCCGATCGCGATCTGGCCACTGGTGATCGCCTCGAGACCCGCGACCATCCGCAGCAGCGTCGACTTGCCGCAACCCGACGGCCCGACGATGACGACGAACTCCCCGTCGGCCACCTGCATGTCGATGCCGTGGATCACCTCGAGGGTGCCGTAGCTCTTGCGAACGTTGCGGAGGTCGACCTTGGCCATCTACGCTTTCCTGTTGCCGGTGCCGGCCAAGAGCGAGGTCATTTCTCGCTCTCCACCAGACCCTTGACGAACCAGCGCTGCATCGCAAGTACCACGGCAGCGGGCGGCAGCAGCGCGAGCATGGCGGTGGCGAGCACGAACTGCCACTCGACCAGCGTATCGCCGCCCGCAACCATCCGCTTGATGCCGATCACGACGGTGTACATGTCCTCGCTCGTCGTGACCAGGAGGGGCCAGAGATATTGGTTCCAGCCGTAGATGAACATGATCACGAAGAGCGCCGCCATGCTCGTGCGCGACAGCGGCAGCAGGATGTCGAAGAAGAAGCGCATGGGCCCCGCGCCGTCGATGCGCGCAGCCTCGGCGAGCTCGTCGGGGACCGTCAGGAAGAATTGACGGAACAGGAACGTCGCCGTCGCCGACGCGATGAGAGGCAGCGTGAGCCCCCAGTAGGTGTTCACCATCCCCAAGCTGGCGACGACCTGGTACGTGGGCATGATACGCACCTCGACGGGCAGCATCAGCGTCACGAAGATCATCCAGAAGAACGTGTAGCGCAGCGGGAAGCGGAAGTACACGATCGCGAACGCCGACAGCATCGAGATCGCGATCTTCCCGATGGCGATCGCGAGCGCCATGATCAGGCTGTTCCACATCATGTGCCGGACCGGCGCCTGCGACCCGGCGGAGCTGCCGCTCGTCAGCACCTTCGTGTAGTTCTCGACGAGGTGCATGCCCGGCGTGAGCTGCATCGGCACGTGCGTAACCTGGTCGAACGAAAGCGTCGAGCCCACGAAGCCGACGTACAGCGGGAGCGCGATGATCGCCAAGCCGAGGATCAGCAGCAGGTGCGTGATCAGCGTGCCGATGGGGCGGTGTTCAACCATAGGTCAGGGGCCAGGGATCAGGGGCCAGGGGTCAGGGAGCGCCCGCGAGATGCGCCTGGTCGACGGCTTGCGATAACCATCGTACTGACGCCATGGACTGCAGATCGTTAACTGAATACGTATGGTCCAACTCGATTGCTCCCTGGTCCCTGGCCCCTGACCCCTGGCCCCTATCAGTACTGCACCTTCCTCTCCACATACCGGAACTGAACCACGGTGAGCGCGATGACGATCGCCATCAGGATCACCGACTGTGCGGCGGAACCGCTCAGGTCGAGCGCCTGCACGCCGTCCTGGTAGACCTTGAACACGAGGATCGACGTCGCCTGCACGGGACCGCCGCTCGTCGCGGCATCGACGATCGCGAACGTGTCGAAGAACGCATAGACGACGTTCACCACGAGCAGGAAGAACGTCGTCGGCGAAAGCAGCGGGAACACGATCGTCCAGAACCGCCGCCACGGGCCGGCGCCGTCGATGGCCGCTGCCTCGATCAGCGACTTCGGGATCGACTGCAGGCCCGCGAGGAAGAACAGGAAGTTGTAGCTGATCTGCTTCCACACCGCCGCGATCACGATCAGCGCGAGCGCCTGCCCGGGATTGAGCAGGTAGTTCCAGTCGTAGCCGAGGCGGCGCAGCAAGTGCGTCACGATGCCGAGCGTGGGGTTCAGCAGGAACACGAACAGCACCGCCGCGACCGCCGCGGCCACCGCGTACGGCCAGATCAGCAGCGTCTTGTAGACCTTGGCGCCGCGCACCACGCGATCGGCAAGCACGGCAAGGAAGAGCGCGATCGCGAGGCCGATCACGGCGACGAGCGCGGAGAAGACCGCCGTGACGCGGAACGACGCAAGATAGTGCGGGTCCTCGAAGAGCGCGACGAAGTTGTCGAACCAGACGAACTGCGACTTCGAGGCGAAAGCGTCCTGGATGAGCAGCGACTGGTACAGCGCCTGGCTCGCGGGCCAGAAGAAGAAGACGATCGTGATGGCGAGCTGAGGCGCGACCAGCGCGTACGGCAACCATCTCGACTCGAAGACGACCCGTTTCTCCATGCCCTATGCGCGCGAATCCCGCCGCGCTTTCGCGACGGCGGGATCGTCGACGTCGGCGCGCGACCTCGCGCGCTTACATGTTCGCCTTCTGGAACCGCTCGAGCTGCTCGTTGCCGCGCTTCACGGCCTCGTCGAGCGCCTGCTTCGCCGTCTTCTGGCCGCTCCACACCGACTCGAGCTCCTCGTCGATGATGTTGCGGATCTGCACGAAGTTGCCGAGGCGCAGGCCCTTCGAATTGGCGGTCGGCGGCTTGTTGGTGAGCTCCTTGATCGCGATGTCGAAGCCCGGCCGCTCGGTGTAGAGCCCGTTCTTCTTGGCGAGATCATACGCGGCGAGCGTGATCGGCACGTACCCGGTGTCGGCGTGCCACTTCTCCTGGATCTCCGGGGTCGACAGGAACGCGAAGAACTTCGCGATGCCCTTGTAGACCTTCGGGTCCTTCTGGTTCAGCACCCACAAGGTGGCGCCGCCGATGATCGTGTTCTGCGGAGCGCCCTTGACGCTCGCGTAGTACGGCAGTTGCGCGACGCGCCAGCCGAACTTCGCGTTGGCCTTGATGTTCGCGTACGAGCCCGACGACGTCGTGATCATCGCGCATTCGCCGCTCGTGAATGCCGCGAGCGGCTCGTCCTTGCGACCCTTGTACGTGAACAGGCCCTTCTTCGCCCAGTCACCGAGGTTCTGGATGTGCTTCACCTGCACGGGACCGTTGAACTCCAGCCGCGTGCCGAGCCCGCCGAAACCGTTCTGCAGCGTCGCGAACGGCACGTTGTGCCACGCGCTGAAGCTCTCGAGCTGGACCCACGATTGCCAGCCGGTCGTGAACGCGCATGGCGCCCCCGATGCCTTCAGCTTCTCCATCGCCGGCTGCATCTCTTCCCACGTCTTCGGCGGGTTGTTCGGATCGAGGCCGGCCTTCTTGAACGCGTCGTCGTTGATGTAGAGCACCTGCGTCGAGCTGTTGAACGGCATCGAGATCAGGTGGCCGGAAGTGTCGGCGTAATACGAGTACACGGCGCCGAGATAGGCCTTGGGATTGAACGGCTCCTTCTGCTCGGCCATCAGCTGGTAGACGGGCTTCACCGCGCCCTTCGCCGCCATCATCGTCGCGGTGCCCACCTCGAACACCTGCACGATCTGCGGCGGATTGCCGGCGCGATATGCGGCGATCGCCGCCGTCATCGACTCGTCGTACTGGCCCTTGTAGACCGGCACGACCTTGTAGTCGGATTGCGAGGCGTTGAACTTGTTCGCGATGTCGTTGACTTCGTCGTTCAGCTTCCCGGTCATCGAGTGCCACCACGCGATCTCGGTGGCGGCCTGGACCGCGCCGGCCGCGCAGGCGAGCGCCAGCGCGACGGCGATGCGCGCGAAGCGCGTAAAGCGATGCGTCATGATCCCTCCATGGATGTTGTGGGTGACTCGTCCGCCTTGCCGGACTTACGGATGCGATTCTATAGGGAATCGGGCGTGGCGAGGGACGGGGTCGGAGCAAAAAGGGCCGATCGGCGCCTTTTGCTCCGACCCCGGTTTTGCTAGTCGGCGTGCCCCGCGGCACGGGCGACGCCGGGAGCGGCAGCGACCGGCTCCCGCCGATGAACGGCACCGCGTGCGAGGAGCGTGTAGGCCGTCGGCACGACGAAGAGCGTGAGCAGCGTGCCGACGCTCATGCCGCCGACGATCACCCACCCGATCTGGATCCGCGATTCGGCCCCCGCGCCCTGGGCAAGCGCCAGCGGCACCGCGCCGAGCACCATCGCGCCGGTCGTCATCAGGATCGGCCGCAGGCGCAGCGTCGCGGCGTCGACGACGGCGTCCATCAGCGCCTCGCCCTTCGCGCGGAGCTGATTGGAGAACTCGACGATCAGGATGCCGTGCTTGGTGATGAGGCCGACCAGCGTGACCAGGCCGACCTGGCTGTAGATGTTGAGCGTGCCGCCGGTCAGCCACAGTGCCAGGAGCGCACCGGTCATCGACAGCGGCACCGACAGCATGATCACGAACGGGTGCACGAAGCTTTCGAACTGAGCCGAGAGCACGAGGTAGATGAAGAGCAGCGCCAGCACGAACGTGAAGTAGATCTCCTTGCCCGACGCGCGGAACTCGCGCGATTGCCCGTCGAGGTCGGTCTGCGCCGTCGCGGGCAACACCGCCTTCGCCGCGGCGTCCATTGCCTTCAGCCCCTCGTCCACCGAATAGCCGGGGGCGAGCGTCCCGGTGATCTTGACGGCGCGCAGCCGGTTGAAGTGATTGAGCGACTGCGGCGCGACGCCCTCGCGCACCTCGACGAGGTTCGCCAGCTGCACCATGCTGCCATCGCGCGCGCGCACGTAGCTTTCGCTGATGTCGGACGGTGTCGAGCGGTCGAGCGGCGCGACCTGCACGATCACGTCGTATTGCTCGCCCTCGCGCTTGAAGCGCGTCACCTGCCGGCCGCCGAGCATGGTCTCGAGCGTGCGGCCCACCGTGTCGACCGGCACGCCGATGTCCGAGAGCTTGTCGCGGTTGATGCGCACGCGCACCTCGGGCGTGTTGAGGCGCAGGTCGGTCTGCAGGTTCTGCACGCCCGGATACTTGCGGGCCTCGTCGAGGAAACGGTCGACGAGCCGCTGCAGGTCCGGATACGGGATCTGCGACATGATCACGTACTCGATCGGCGTCGAGCGGAACGGCTGCCCGAGCGACGGCGGATTGATCGGGAAGGCGATCGCACCGGGGATGCCCGCGAACTTCCCCCGCAGCTCGTCGGCGATCTGCTGCTGCCGCTTCGTGCGCGCCTCCCAGGGCTTGAGCCGCAGGACCGCGATGCCGTCCACCACCGTCGGAAACCCCGAGATCGCCGTCCACGCGACGGCCTCGGGAACCTCGGCGTAGAACGCCTCGATCGGCTTGATTTGTTCGGACGTGTACTGCGGCGTCGATCCCTGCGGCGCCGAGACGATGCCGAGGATGACGCCACGGTCCTCGAGCGGGGCAAGCTCGGACTTGAGCGTCGTGAACAGGAGCGCGCCGGCGCCCAGCACGACGAACCACAGTGCCACGACGACGAAGCGGGCGTGCAGCAGCGCGGTGAGCGTTCGCCGGTAGCCGCGCGTGAGCGCATCGAGCCAGCCCTCGACCAGATTGAAGAGCCACGAGTGCTTCGCCTCGTGCCGCAGCAGCAGCGAGCACATCATCGGCGAGAGCGTCAGCGCGACGAAGCCCGACACGAGCACCGCGCCGGCGAGCGTGAGCGCGAACTCGATGAACAGCCGGCCGGTGCGCCCCGTGGCGAAGGCGAGCGGCGCGAACACCGACGTCAGCGTCAGCGTCATCGCGACGATCGCGAAGCCGATCTCCTTCGCGCCCACGATGGCCGCCTCCTTGCGCGGCATGCCGTCCTCGACGTGGCGGAAGACGTTCTCCAGCATCACGATCGCGTCGTCGACGACGAGCCCGATCGCGAGCACCATCGACAAAAGCGTCAACGTGTTGATCGTGAAGCCGAACGCATACATGATCCCGAACGCGCCGATCAGCGACACGGGGATCGTCACGATCGGGATGATCGTGGCGCGGAGGCTGCGCAGGAAGAAGAAGATCACCAGCACGACCAGCGCCACCGCCTCGGCGATCGTGGTGAAGACCGAGCTGATCGACCGCTCGATGAACACCGACGTGTCGTAGGCGATCACGAGTCTCATGCCGGTCGGCAGTCCCTCGTTGATGCGGGCGACCTCCTTGCGCACCGCGTCCGAGAGCTCCAGCGGGTTCGCGACCGCCTGCTTGACCACGCCGATGTTGAGCGACGGCTTGCCGTTGAAGCGCGAGATCGTGCGCTCGTCGACCGGACCGACCTCCGCGTTGCCGATGTCGCGGATGCGCACCGGATAGCCGGCGACGTTCGCGACGATCAGGTCGTTGAACTGCTCGGGCGTGCGCACGTCGGTCTCGGCGACGACGGTGAACTCGCGCGCGGTCGACTCGATCCGCCCCGCGGGAATCTCCGCGTTCTGGCGACGGATCGCGTCCTCGACGTCCTGCACGGTGAGCTTGTAGCCCGCGAGCCGCGTGCGGTCGATGTTGATGCGCATCGACACCTGCCGCTCGCCGAAGATGCGCACGTCCGCGGCGCCCGGCAGCACCG
>JBLMWW010000277.1:0-10434 GCA_050257435.1 Rudaea sp. | reverse complement strand
TTATTCAGTTCTTTGTGTTATCGTTGGCACAGTAGCATTTGCAGTGGCGTATTTAGGATTTGTTGAAGGGGGGGCTATCATGGCTCGCGCTCCGCGCTCGCTCTGGCCGGGCGGCATCAAGGCGAAGGGCGAGCTGCGGCACCAGTTCGCCCACGTGATCGACGGGGCGCCGACGATACTCGAAGCGGCCGGCATCCCCGAACCGGAGGTGGTGCACGGCATCACGCAGAGCCCGATGGAAGGCACGTCGATGCGCTACAGCTTCGACGATGCGAAGGCGCCGGAGCGCCACGATGTGCAGTACTTCGAGATGTTCGGCAACCGCGGCATCTACTACAAGGGCTTTAGCGCGATCACCAAGCACCGCACGCCGTGGGTGCCGACGGCGACGGGCGCGATCCCGTTCGACAAGGACGTCTGGGAGCTCTACGACGGCACCAAGGATTGGACGCAGGCGCGCGACCTCGCGAAGACGATGCCGGAGAAGCTCACCGAGCTGCACCTGATGTTCGCGATCGAGGCGGTCAAGTACAACGTGTTCCCGCTCGACGACCGGTTGGTCGAGCGCATCGACCCCGCGGTATCGGGACGTCCGGTGCTCGTGAAGGGCCAGTCGCAGTTGTTCTTCCCCGGCACGGGCCGCGTTCCGGAGGGTGCCGTCGTCAACATCAAGAACGGGTCGTTCTCGGTCACGGCGGAGGTGACGGTCGCAGAGCGCGCGGCCGAAGGGGTCATCATCGCCCAGGGCGGCCGCTTCGGCGGCTGGAGTCTCTACGCCAAGGACGGTCGCGTGAGCTTCGCGTACAACTATTTCGGGCTGGAAACCTTTTTCACGCGGGCGGAAGTGCCGATCACGGCGGGGACGCATCAGATCCGCGCCGAATTCGCCTATGACGGCGGGGGCGTCGGCAAGGGTGGCAGCGTGACGCTCTACTACGACGGCAAGGGCGTCGGCCGCGGCCGCGTTCCGCACACGCAGCCGCTCGCATTCTCGGCCGAAGAGACGACCGACGTCGGCCACGAAAGCGGCTCGCTCGTGACGAGCGACTATCCGAAGCCGAGCGCGTTCACCGGCAAGATTCAATGGGTCCAACTGGACGTCGGCAAGGACAACTTCAGCCATCTCATCAAGCCGGAGGACCGGCTGCGCGTGGTGATGACGCGGCAATGAGAAGAGGAACGGGCAGGAGACGACGGATGCCTCCTGTCCGGGCGACAACCGACCCGTGAGGAGCGGCAGGAAGCGATTCTCCGCGCTGGACAGGGACACAAGACATGACAGACAGGCGGCCGAACATTGTCTGGTTTCACGTAGACAATCTCGGACTGGGCGAGCTCGGTTGCTATGGGGGCGGCAAGGTGCGCGGGGCCGACACCCGGCGCATCGACCAATTCGCGCGAGAAGGCCTGCAACTTTCGCATTACGTCGCGGAGCCGCAATGTTCGCCATCTCGCGCGGCCCTGCTGACCGGCCGTCACGCGATCCGCAGCGGCACGCACACCGCGACGATGGGCGGCGAAGCGGGGGGAATCGTGGCCTGGGAGCGGACGATGGCCGACGTGCTCTCCCCGGCCGGCTACGCCACGGCGTGCTTTGGAAAGTGGCACATCGGGGCGGAGGACGGGCGATGGCCGACCGACCACGGCTTCGACGAGTGGTACGGTCCTCCCCGCAGCTATGACGAGTGTTTGTGGCCGGATGACCCGTGGTACGACCCGCAGGTCGCTCCTGCCGCCTACATGCTCGAAGGGCGCAAAGGAGAGCCGGTCAGGCAGCGCCGCGACCAGCAGCTCACCGTCGCCCTCAAACGCGACGTCGACCAGGAGTATCAGCGCCGAGCGTTCGCTTTCATGCAACGCAGTGCGGATGCGGGCAGGCCGTTCTTCCTCTATTACAACCATTCGCTGATGCACCTGCCGCTCGTTCCCCGAAAGGAATTCAAGGGGAAGAGCCGCAATGGAGACGCTGCCGATTGCCTGCTGGAACTCGATCACGACTTCGGTCGACTGATCGATTTCCTGGACGGCCTGCGCGAGCGAGACGGTACCGTTGTCGTCTTCGCCGGCGACAACGGCCCCGAAGAGATGGTCCTCTGGCGGGGATCGCCGGGGATCTTCGAAGGCTCGTACTTCACTTCGTCGGAGGGCGGGCTGCGCACGCCCTGCCTGATCCGCTGGCCGGACCACGTGCCCGCGGGGAGCTCGAGCAACGAGCTCGTCCACCAAGTGGACATGTTTCCGACGCTGCTCGGGTGGGCCGGGTGCGAGGTGCCGCACGACCGGGTGATCGACGGCATCGACCAGGGATCGTTCTTCCTGGGGCGGCAGGAAAAGTCGAACCGTGAAGGCTGCCTGGTCTGGGTGGGAGAGCGCCTGCACGGCGTCAAGTGGCGGCACTTCAAGGTTCTGTTCGTCAAGCAGCGGTATTTGTACGACGACGTTCCGCCGGCCGGTTCCCCGCACATCGTCAATCTGATTTCCGATCCCAAAGAGCGCGAGCCGGTGAATGCGCAGTACTTGCACACCTGGGTCATGGGACCGGTGGGGCAGCTCCTGAGGGGATTCCGGGAAAGCGTCGAACGCGAGCCGCTGATCCCCGCGGGTGCGCCCGTCGATTTCGTGCCGGGGCGGCACGCGTGACGGACGACCGTCGAGGGACGCGTGACGGGTGGGGCGACGACAGCGGGATGCGGAATCCGCCGAACGATTCGATGACGCGAAAACACGGGAGATGGGAATGAAAGCCTTGCAATCGGTTGCGGGCGGCATGGCCGCATTGTTCTTTGCCTGCGCGCTGCCGGCCCACGGCGATTCCGGTCGCGCGAGCGCTTCCGCGCCGATAGCGGGCGCAACGGCCTGCGAGTGGACACGCGAGCTCGCGCCCGATCGCGTGCGCTCGCCGGTGCAGATGGACCTGCACGCGGCGTACCGGATCTTCGCCTTCAAGTCGGATGGGTCCGTCGGCTTCCGCGTTCGCAGCCAATTTCCCTACGCCGCTTTCCTTTCGTACACGGTCTACGACCAGGCGCTGGTGCACGCGGCGCTGATCGATCACGAAATCGACCCGGACGAGGGCTCGATCAATCCGTTCCGTCCGAACGCGCTGGTCCACGCGACCCCGCGTTCGTACACCGTCACGGTGCTGCCGGCCGGTGCCGCGCGCGACGCCCCGATGGCCAATCCGATCTTCATGCCGCCGCTGCCGCGTCACGCGAATGTCGTGACCGTGGTGCTCGTCCAGCGCATCTATCTTCCCGAGCCGGGACAGGACCGTTTTGGCGGGTTCGACGCGCCGACGATCGAGCCGTTCCTGGTGGACGACCCGGCGACACCGGCCGCGTGTCCGGGGGATGAAGTCGCCGACGTCGCGGATCAGTTCGGGAGTCTCGCCGGCCATTTCAGTCAGTCGCCATTGCCGCGCGACGGAAGGATCCGGTTCTACCGCCCGCCAGTGACGGACGTGCCGTTTGCCGACGGCGACGGTTTTCAGGACAAGCACGACTGCACCGGCTATCTGATGGCGACGGTGTTGCCCGATCGCCTCGCGGTCGTCCGTTTGCCGAAGGTGCCCGACTTCTTCGACAACACCGACATCGGGGCGGCAACCACGTTCGTTCCGCCTGCGGGTGTGCGCTATCTGTCGCTCGGGTCGTACGGCGCGAGCGTCATGGGCGTGCTGGAAAACGAGAACATCGCGGGACCGGAGGTCAGGACGCTGCCCGACGGCAGTGCGACGTTCGTCGCCATCCCGCTGCGTACCTCGTTGGCCGACGCTGCGGACGTGATCAACAAGGCCGACCAGCTGGGCTACAACGTGATGCCGCTCGCCGAATACGGTTCGCTGATCCCGGATGACTCGGACGGGCCGCAGATCAACCCGTTCCTGATCTATCGCAACAAGGTCGCGAGCGAGGGATTCCCGGGCGACATCAAGAACGTCGCGTGCTTCCAGGGGACGAGCTTCAGCCATGCGCCGCGCAGGTATGCGGCTTCGCCGGCCAACATGGGCGAATACGCCCCGGTGGGCGTCGAGTGTTCGGTTGCCGATTTTGTGTATGGAAGTTGTGGGCAGGACACCGGCGCTTCGCCATAGCGATACGGCAACGGACGCGCAAGTGCGGACGGGCTGATGCCGCAAGGCGGAAGAGGGAGACGAGGATGAAGGACAAGCCGCTGGACGTTTCGCGTGATGACTCGAGCCCGGCCGCGACCGAGCACAACGCCTACGGCGCGCCCCCGGGCATGGGGCTGTCCGTGCCGCCGTATTACCAGCCGACGCCGTCGGTCAAGAACAAGACCAATTACTTTCCGCAGAGCGAGCCGCTCGGGCCCGACGAGATGCGCATCATCTTCATGGGCAGCAACCCGTGGCCCCCGCGGATGACGCAGGCCAGCACCTGCATCATGGTCGAGTGCGGGCCGGGCAAGCGGTTCTTCTTCGACTTCGGCCCGGGATGCCTGCGTAACATCGTCGCCAACCAGGTGCCGGTGCCCGAGATCAACGACATCTTCATCACGCACCTGCACATCGACCACTGCGGCGAGATTCCGTACCTGTGGCAGTTCGCGCCGTTCAACGGCCGCTGGAAGCCGCTGCGCGTGATCGGCCCCTCGGGCCGCACGCCGGAGATGGGCACGCGCGCGATGTGCCACGCGGTGCGCGCGATGGGCGCGTGGACGGCGGGCTGGGCGGTCGGTCCGATGGCCGACGGCTATGAAATCGACGCGACCGAGTTCGACTATCGCGACGATGGCGGCGTCTGCTACGAGAAGGACGGCGTCAAGGTGACGCACTGGCGCCGCTCGCACTTCGTCGACGGCGCCTCGGCCTATCGCCTCGACTGGAACGGACTGTCGTTCGTATGGACGGGGGATGGCAAGCCGGACGAACTCACGGTCAAGTACGCGCAGGGTGTCGACGTGTTCGTCACCGAGATGGCGCTCGACATGGTGACGCTGTGGGCGCTGAAGCAGGGCGTGCCCGCCGCGATGGGAGCGATGACGCTCGACAACGGCCACACGCCGCACTACGCCGTCGGCTATCTCGCGAACCAGATCCAGCCGCGACTCGCGATGGCGACCCACGTTTCCTACGACCGCGAGCTGATCGGCGAAATGACCGCCGGCGTGCGCATGCACTACAAGGGTCTGTTCGCTTACGGCATCGATCACACGGTCGTCAACGTCACGAAGGACCGGATCTGGATGCGCGAGGCGGCGCTGCCCACGACGACGAACACGGCGCGGTCGACCACGGAATGGCTGCTCGCGAACAACTTCGGCGGCAAGCCGCCGGCGGGGACGATGCACGTAAAGAATGCGGTCCTCGCCAATCAGGAGCAGTTCGTGCGCGATCGCGAGATCGATCCGGCGCTTTTCACACCGAAGGACCAGATGCGCGAGTGGATGCGCGCCGCGAAGATGCCGCCGGAGATGGACGTCGACCTGGCGCAACTGGCGGGCGCGCTGGCGCCGAAGTGACCATGCTCGCCAAGGGGATCGATCGGGACATCTCGACCGCGCCCACGCCGACGCCGGTCACGATCCTGACCGGATTCCTCGGTGCGGGCAAGACGACGCTGCTCAACCGGATCCTGAACGGCACGCACGGGCTTCGGGTCGCGGTGCTCGTCAACGACTTCGGCGCGATCAACATCGACGCCGAACTGGTCGTCGGCGTCGAGGGCAGCGTGGTGAGCCTGGCCAACGGCTGCATCTGCTGCACGATCCGCGACGACCTCGTCTCGACGGTGCTGGACACGATCGGGCGGCGCGAGAAGCCGCAATACATCCTGCTCGAGGCAAGCGGCGTTGCGGCGCCGGCCGGCATCGCGATGACGTTCAACGCGGCGGAATTGCGCGATCGCCTTCGCCTCGACGGCATCCTGTGCGTCGTCGACGCGGAGCAGGTGTTCGCCGCGCCCGAGACGCTCGAGCTCAAGACCTTCCAGATGGCGTGTGCCGACATCGTCATCCTGAACAAGGTGGATCTCGTCACGCGAGCCGACGTCGATCGGATCAGGGCGTGGCTCGACGGCCGCTTCCACCGTTACCGGTTGCTCGAAGCGACGCGTTGCGACGTCGCGGCGGAAGTGCTGCTGTCGGTCGGGCGACTCGATGGCGTCGATCCGCACGAGGGGCACGAACACAACGGACACGTGAGCGCGTTCGAGACCTGGAGCTTCGAAACCGAGGCGCCGCTGTCGATCGCGGCGCTGCGCGAGGCGGCGTCGCGGCTGCCGGCGCGCGTCTACCGGGCAAAGGGCATCGTCTACGCGGCCGAAGCGCCCGATCGGCGCGTCGTGCTCCAGGTCGTCGGCCGGCGTGTGGACATCTCGCTCGCCGAAGCATGGGGCGAGCGCGTGCCGCGCACGCGCGTCGTTGCGATCGGTGCGCCGGGAGCGATCGCCGGCGAAACGCTCCGAGGCATATTCGAGCCTTGCAGCGCACGCTCGGCCGCGTCCGCATGCGAAGATGCACGCTCCTCCAAGCGGGACAGCAGCCCGCCTCGGGACTTGACAGCGCCGACCGTATATTAGAAATTGCTAATGTTCCTCGGGCGACGCCGGCGCGGGAGAGGATCGCGCGGGCGTGGCTCGATTCCATCCATCCATTCGCGGGACCTGCCCATGAACTTCGACAAGGACCTCGACGCGCGCGGACTGAACTGCCCGCTGCCCATCCTGCGCGCCAAGAAGGCGCTCACCGACATGACGAGCGGACAGATACTTCGCATCGTCGCCACCGACCCCGGCTCGGTGAAGGACTTCGAGGCGTTCTCGAAGCAGACCGGCAACGCGCTCGTGGACCAGGCCGCGGCAGGAAAGGAATTCACCTTCTTCCTCAAGAAGAAGTGACTCCTCCGGGGCGCGGCACGACCCTCGCGTCGCGGCCGGCCGTGTTCGTCGGGCACGACATCTACCGCCAGGCGGCGTACGGGACGTTGCACCCGCTCGCGATCCCGCGGGTGGAATCGGTCGTCGACCTCTGCAGCGCGCTCGACTGGCTGCCGGCGGGCGAATACTGCGTGAGCCCGTGCGCGAGCGAAGCGGAGCTGCACGCATTCCACGATCCCGATTACGTCGACGCGTTGCGCACGGCATCGGAGCGTGGCGCGGTCGACATGCAGATGCGCGAGCGCTACGCGATCGGGACGATGGAAAACCCGCTCTTCCCGGGCCTGTTCGAGCGCGCATCGACGAGCGTCGGTGGATCGATCAAGGCGGCGGAGCTCGCGCTCGAAGGTCACGTCGCGTTCCATCCGGCCGGCGGAACGCACCATGGACGTCCCGGCCGCGCGAGCGGCTTCTGCTATTTCAACGACCCGGTGTTCGCGCTTCGGCGCCTGCTCGGCGCGGGCCTGTCGCGCGTCTTGTACGTCGATCTCGACGCCCATCACGGCGACGGTGTCGAGGACGCGTTCTCCGCCGACGAGCGCGTTTTCATGCTCTCGCTCCACGAAGCCGGCCGCTGGCCGTACACGGGTGCGGTCGACGACGGGAATGCGCGCACGTGCAACATCCCGGTACCCGCACGCTTCCACGACCGGGAGCTCGCGCTCGTCGTCCACGACGTCGTGCTGCCGTTCGCCGCGGCCTGCCGGCCGCAGGCGATCGTCGTCACCTGCGGGGGCGACGCGCTCGCCGGCGATCCTTTGACGTCGATGGCGCTCACCAACGTCGCCCTCTGGGACACGGTGGTGCGGCTCGTCGCCTGTGCGCCCGTCGCCGTCGTGCTGGGCGGAGGCGGCTACAACCCGTGGACGCTCACGCGCTACTGGAGCGGCCTGTGGGCGCGCCTGTCGGGACGCGCGATTCCGGAGGCGCTCCCCGCGCAGGCGCGCACCGTGCTCTCGCGCCTGCACTGCCAGCTGATCGATGACGATGAGGTGCAGCCGCAATGGCTTGCAACGCTCGCGGACGCGCCCGATGACGCGCCCGTGCGCGACGAGTTGCGCGCATTGTGCAATCGCCTGCGCCGGCGCGTCGCCGAAACAGCTCTGACCGAGAAGGAAACGACGCAATGACCTGGCTCGATAGGTTCGCCTCGATCGACGTCCTGGAGGACGCCCCGTTCGACGCATCGGTCCTCGCCGAATGCGAGCGCGCGGGCAAGGCCGCGGTCGGGCGCCCGATCCGCTTTTCGACGCCGACATTCAAGGCGTACACGAGCTGCGAGCTCTCGGGCTGCGGCAAGAACGCGTTCCCCGCGTTCTCGGTCACGGCCGGCGGTTGTGCGCTCATGTGCGATCACTGCCAGGCGAAGATCCTCGAGCCGATGATTCCCGCGACCTCGCCCGACATGCTCGATCGCAAGGTGCGCGACCTGATCGCCGCGCAGGACCTGCGCGGGTTCCTGCTCTCCGGCGGCTCGACGAAGCGCAACGAGATCAGGTACGAGCGCTACTACCCGGTGCTCGAGCGGCTGAAGCGCGACTATCCGTATCTCAAGGTCGCGATCCATTCGGCGCTCCTCGACGAGGCGCGCGCGAAGCGCATGGAGGCCGCCGGTGTCGACACGGCGATGATGGACGTCATCGGCGCCGACGAGACGATCCGCGACGTCTATCACCTCGACCGGCCGGTCGAGGACTTCGAGGCGACCCTCGCGGCGCTTTGCGCGACGTCGATGGAGGTCGTGCCGCACATCGTCATCGGCCTCCATTACGGGCGCATCGTCGGCGAGGCGCGGGCGCTCGACATCGTTTCGCGGCATCGAATCCATTCGCTGGTGCTCGTCGTCGTCATGCCGATCTATGCGAAGGCGGGCACGTTTGCGACTCCGCGCACGCAGGACGTTGGCCGCATCTTTCTCGAGGCGCGCCGCCGATTGCCCGACCGCGAGGTGCTGCTCGGCTGCGCGCGTCCGCCGGGCATGCACCGGCGCGTCACCGATGCGTACGCGGTCGCCGCGGGTCTGGACGGCATCGCGTTTCCTGCGGACGGTGCGGTGGCCGTAGCGCAGGCGATCGGCCGTCCTGCCGTGCAGGAACATGCGTGCTGCTCGATCAAGACCGGGCGCACCATCGAGATCAAGCGCGTCGACCTCGCGCTGTCGTAAATGGTCGAGCAGGTCGACGTCCTCTGCGTGGGCCTCGGGCCGGCGGGCGCGAGCGCGGCCGCCGAAGCGGCGCGGCGCGGCTTGCGCGTCGTCGCCGTCGATCGTCGCCGCGAGGCGGGCCGTCCCGTGCAATGCGCGGAATTCGTGCCCGCGCTGATCGGCGTCGAGGTGGGCACTCTCGGCCCGGCCGTGCGGCAGGCGATCGCGTCGATGGTCACGTTCGTCGAGGACGACGCGCCGGACGTGCAGCGTGACTTTCGCGGCACGATGCTCGACCGTGCGCGCTTCGACGCGCTCCTCGTCGAGCGCGCGCTGGCCGCGGGCGCGACCTGCCGCTTCGCCACCACGGTGCGCAACGTGGCGGACGACGGGCGCATCACCTTGTCGAATGGGGACGCTTTGCGCGCGCGCGTGATGATCGGCGCGGACGGACCGCGCTCGATCGTCGGCGACGCCATCGGCAGCAGGAACGTCGCGCTCGTCGAGACGCGGCAGGTGACGGCGCCGCTTCTGACCGCGCACGAAGCGACCGACATCTTTCTTTCGGACGCCATTCCCGGCGGCTACGGCTGGCTGTTTCCCAAGGGCGACGTCGCGAATATCGGCGCGGGCGTCGTGCCGCAGGCGCGCGCGGCCTTGAAGTCGATCGTCGATCGGTTGCACCGCTCGCTCGTCGAAGCGGGTCGCGTCGGGCAACAGGTGCTAGCCCTGACCGGCGGCCTCATTCCGGTCGGCGGCATGGTGGAGCCGCGTGGAACGCTCGGCGCGACGCACGTCCTGCTCGCCGGCGACGCCGCCGGACTTGCGAATCCGGTCACCGGTGCGGGTATCGCCGCCGCCGCGTACTCGGGCAAGCTGGCGGGCGAGGCCGCGTCCGCGGTAATCGCGGGCGACGCGAACGCTGCAGACGATTACACCGAGGAGCTCGAAAGCGTTTTCGGCGCCTCACTCGCGCGCGCGCTGCGGCGGCGGAAGGAGCTCGCCGCGGACGCGGGGAAGGCGCAGTCGCGCCAAGCGGCGTTGCGCCGCGGGTGGATCGCCTATCCGGAATACTGGGCCGCGTGACGCGGCGACGTCGTAACGAGGAGAGTCGACGATGAGCTGTTACCGACCGGACAACACGGGCACGCCGGCGCAGGTTGCCGCGAACGATCACAACGCCTGGGCCACGATGCAGCCGCGGATGCCGTCGCTCGCGCCCAGGGAGGCGCGCAACGGCGCGCGCGTGATCGCGAACAACGTCGCGCCGCAGGGCGTGTACATGCCGAACTACAACGTGCTGACGCCGTACATGCGCTCGCCGGAGTACGTGCAGATGTCGACGGCGGCCGCGATCACGCTCGGCATCATGCAGGGGCGCATGCACCGCTGCGA
>JBLMWW010000276.1:0-26449 GCA_050257435.1 Rudaea sp. | reverse complement strand
CATGTGCACCGCGCCGGCGAGCCTTCCTTCGGCATCGACGACGACGAGCTGCATCACCTTCGGCGCGGTCTCCATCAGCACGACGCAATCCGCGGCGAGGCGATCCGACGTGATCGAGCGCGGGCTTTGCGTCATCAGCTCGGCGACGCTGCGGCGCATGAGGTCGCCGCCCCGGCCGAGGCAGCGCCGCAGGTCGCCGTCGGTGATGATGCCGGCGACGCGGTCGTGGGGATCGGTGACGACGGTCATGCCCATGCCCTTGCCCGTCATCTCCACGATCGCCTCGGCGAGCGTCGCGCCGAGCGGGACGCGCGGCACCGCGTCGCCGGTGCGCATGACGTCGACCACGCGCGTCAGGAGCCGGCGGCCCAGCGCGCCGCCGGGATGCGAGCGTGCGAAGTCCTCGACCGAGAAGCCGCGCGCGTCGAGGAGCGCCAGCGCGAGCGCATCGCCGAGCGCGAGCGCCGCCGTCGTGCTCGCGGTCGGCGCGAGTCCGAGCGGGCACGCCTCGGCGTCGACCGCGACGTCGAGATGCACGTCGGCTGCCCGCGCGATCGTGCTCGTCGCGTTGCCCGTGAGCGCGACGAGCGCGGCACCCTGGCGCTTGAGGTGCGGCGCGAGGAGCGCGAGCTCGTCGGTCTCGCCCGAATTGGACAGCATCACGACGACGTCGCCGGCGGTGATCATGCCGAGATCGCCGTGGCTCGCCTCGGCAGGATGCACGAAGAAGGCGGGCGTGCCGGTCGACGCGAGCGTCGCGGCGAGCTTGCGCGCCACGTGGCCCGACTTGCCGATCCCGGAGACGACGACGCGCCCGCGGCAGCGCAACACGAGGTCGACCGCGGCGACGAACGCGGCGCCGAGGCGCGCGGCGAGCGACGAGATCGCCCGCGCCTCGGTGTCGAGCACGCTGCGCGCGAGGGTCAGTGCGCGGTCGGCGTCGACGGCGGGTGACGGCGCGTCGCACACGTCGCCTCGCAAAACCGCAGGATCGATCATCGCGCGGAGTATACCGCCAGGCTTCGCGTGCCATTCCCGAGCGCGTGCCGCCGGACGCCACACGAGGCGCGCCGGCGCCCGGTCTCGCGCGGGGGTCTCGCGGGGTGGCGTGATAACGTTCCCCGCAGCATCTGCGCCATGCCGAATACGCTCCTTCTCGTGCTGTTGCTGCTCGCGGCGTCGGTCGTCGTCGTCGCGTTCTGCCGCGCGATGCGCCTGCCGCCGATCCTCGGCTACCTGATCGTGGGCGTCGCGCTGGGCCCGAATGCGCTCGGCGTCGTACCGAACGACGAGGCGACGAGCCGTCTGGCCGAATTCGGCATCGTGTTCCTGATGTTCTCGATCGGCCTCGAGTTCAGCCTTCCGCAGTTGCGCGCGATGCGGCGCGCGGTGTTCGGGCTCGGCTTCGCGCAGGTCGCGATCACGACGCTCGCGAGCGCGGCCGCGGTCCAGCTCCTCGGCTTCGGCTGGCGTGCCGGCATCGTGCTCGGCGGCGCGCTCGCCATGAGCTCCACGGCGATCGTGTCGAAGATGCTGGCGGAGCGCTCGGAGCTCGGCACGCCCCATGGCCGCGACATCATGGGCATCCTGCTCTTCCAGGACCTGGCGGTCGTCCTGTTCCTGATCCTGATCCCCTCGCTCGGCCTGTCGGGCGCCGACACCGGCCGGGCGCTCGCCGCGGCGCTCGTCAAGGCCGCGCTGGCGCTGGCGCTGATCCTGTTCCTCGGCCAGCGGCCGATGCGCGCCTGGTTCCGGCTCGTCGCACACCAGCGCTCGTCCGAGCTTTTCGTTCTGAACGTGCTGCTCGTGACGCTCGGCATGGCGGCGATCACCGCGTACTTCGGCCTGTCGCTCGCGCTCGGCGCGTTCCTCGCCGGCATGCTGATCTCGGAAACCGAATTCCGCTACCAGGTCGACGAGGACATCAAGCCGTTCCGCGACGTGCTGCTCGGTCTCTTCTTCATCACGATCGGGATGCGCCTCGACCTGCACGTCGATTCCGCCGTGGCCGGTTGGGCGCTCGTGCTCGTCGTCGTGCCGCTGGCGGCGAAGCTCGTGCTGATCGTCGGGCTCGCGCGGGCGTTCGGGGCGGCGCTGCCGACGGCGCTGCGCACGGGCTTCTACCTCGCGCAGGCCGGCGAGTTCGCGCTCGTGATGCTCGCGCTCGCTTCCGAGAGCCGCCTCCTGTCGCCGCAGTTCACGCAGGCGGTGCTCGCGGCCATGATCCTGTCGATGCTGATCGCGCCGCTCTTGATCCAGCGCGCCGAGCGCTGGGTGCGCAAGCTCACGGCGAACGACTGGCTCGCGCGCGCGGCGGAGCTCACGCAGGTCGCGGCGCGCAGCATGTCGCGGCAGGACCACGTGGTCGTGTGCGGCTTCGGGCGCAGCGGCCAGAACCTCGCGCGTCTCCTCGAGCGCGAGGACATCCCCTATCTTGCGCTCGACACCGATCCCCAGCGCGTGCGCGAGGCGGGCGACGGCACGAGCGTCATCTACGGCGACGCGAGCCGGCGGGAGACGTTGATGTCCGCGGGGCTCGCCAAGGCGCGCGCGGTCGTCATCACCTTCGCCGACACGCCGACCGCGCTCAAGATCCTGCATCACGTCCATCGCCTGCGGCCGGGGTTGCCCGTGATCGTGCGCACGATCGACGACAGCGAGATCGATCGCCTGCACGAGGCGGGCGCCACGGAGGTCGTGCCGGAGGTGCTCGAAGGCAGCCTCATGCTCGCGTCGCATTCGCTGCTGGTGCTGGGCGTGCCGCTCAACCGCGTGCTGAAGCGCATCCGCGCCGTGCGCGAGGAGCGCTACGGGCTCTTCCGCGGCTTCTTTCGCGGCGCCACCGATGCCGCGGAAGCACCGGACAACGTGCAGCCGCGGCTGCACACCGTCGTGCTCACGGAGCGCGCGCACGCCGTCGGCCGCTCGTTCGGGGAGCTCGGGCTCGAAGGCATCGTCGAGGTGACCGGTGTACGCCGGCGGGGGTCACGCTCGACGAAGCCCACCGTGGACTGGCGCTTCGAGCCGGGGGATGCCGTCGTGCTGTTGGGGCGGCCCGCGGAGCTCGCGCGCGCGGAACAGCGACTGTTGCGCGGCGCATGATGCGCCGGAGCGGATCGGCACGCCGCGGGCGCGCCGTCCCGGCGCGATACAATCCGCGTTCCGCCCTCCGCTGTCCCTCGATGACCGTTGCTGCCTCGGCCGCCGTCGCGCCGACGTGCCCGACTGAAATCGCCGTCGAATTGACCGGCGTCTCTTTCGGCTATGACCGCCGCCGCCCGGTGCTGACGGGCATCGACCTGGCCATCCCGCGCGGCCGGCTGGTCGCGATCATGGGCGGATCCGGCTGCGGCAAGACGACGATCTTGCGCCTGATCGGCGGGCAGCTTCGCGCGCAAAAGGGCACGGTCACCGTCGCCGGGCAGGACGTCATGTCGCTCGATCGCGACGGCCTGTTCGCGCTGCGCAGGAAGATCGGCATGCTGTTCCAGTTCGGCGCGCTCTTCACCGACATGTCGGTGTTCGAGAACATCGCGTTTCCGATGCGCGAGCACACCGACCTGCCGGAGGAGCTGATCCGCGATCTGGTGCTGATGAAGCTCAACGCGGTGGGACTGCGCGGCGCAGCGCAGCTGCGCCCCTCCGAGCTCTCGGGCGGCATGGCGCGGCGGGTGGCGCTCGCGCGCGCCATCGCGCTCGACCCGATGCTCGTGATGTACGACGAGCCGTTCGCGGGCCTCGACCCGATCTCGCTCGGCATCGTCGGCCAGCTGATCCGCAAGCTCAACGACGCGCTCGGCATCACGTCGCTGGTGGTGACGCACGACATCTACGAGTCGCTCAAGATCGTCGACTACATCTACTTCGTCGCCGAGGGCCGCATCATCGCGCACGGAACGCCGGACGAGGTGCGCGCGTCGCGCGATCCGTTCGTGCGCCAGTTCGTCGACGGCGCGCCCGACGGCCCGGTCCCGTTCCACTACCCCGCGAAGGCGCTGACCGATGAGTTCGCCCGTGCCGGCTGACCTCGTGACCGGGACGCTGCGCCGCGTCGGCGCGCGGTCGCTGCGGGTGGTCGAACGCCTCGGCTTCGCCTCGCGCTTCACGCTCGCGGTCGTCATGCACCTGCCGGATGCGTTCCGCCGCCTGCAGCTCACGCTGCGCGAGATCTACTTCGCCGGCGTCCTCTCGCTCGTCATCATCCTCGTCTCCGGCCTGTTCGTCGGCATGGTGCTCGCGCTGCAGGGCTACGACGTGCTCACGCGCTACGGCGCGAACGAATCGCTCGGCGTGCTGGTCGCGCTGTCGCTGTTGCGGGAACTCGGGCCGGTGGTCGCGGGTCTGCTGTTCGCGAGCCGCGCGGGAAGCGCCGTCACGGCCGAGATCGGCCTGATGAAGACGACCGAGCAGCTCTCCGCGATGGAAATGATGGCCGTCGACCCGCTCGCGCGCGTCGTGGCGCCGCGCTTCCTCGGCGGCATCATTTCGATGCCGCTGCTCGCCGCGTTGTTTTCGACCCTCGGCGTCTTCGGCGCCTATCTCGTCGGCGTGCGGCTCATCGGTCTCGATGCCGGAGCGTTCTGGGGCAACATGCAGGCGGCGGTCGATTTCCGCTACGACGTCGTGAACGGCGTGATCAAGAGCGTGGTGTTCGGCGTCGCGGTCAGCGCGATCGCCGTATTCGAAGGCTACAACGCGAAGCCGACCGCCGAAGGCGTATCGACGGCGACGACGCGCACGGTCGTCGCGAGCTCGCTGTCGATCCTCGCGCTCGATTTCGTGCTGACCAGTTTCATGTTCCGGGGCCTAGGCGTATGAATCGCTCGACGCTCGACCTGTGGGTGGGGATCTTCGTGACGATCGGCATCGGCGCGCTCCTGTTCCTGTCGCTTCGGGTCGGCAACCTGCTGACCGTGGGCAACGCGCCCGGCTATCGGCTGGAAGCGGCGTTCGACAACATCGGCGGCCTGAAGCTGCGCGCGCCCGTCAAGGCGGCGGGCGTCGTCGTCGGCCGCGTCGAGCAGGTCAAGCTCGACCCGCAGACGTACCAGGCCGTCGTCTCGATGAAGATCGACCAGGGCTATCAGTTCAGCAAGGACACGATCGCCTCGATCCTCACTTCGGGCCTGCTCGGCGAGGTGTACATCGGCCTCGACACCGGCGGCGACACGCAGATGCTGGGCGACGGCGCGCGGATCGCGAAGACGCAGTCGGCGATCGTGCTCGAGAAGCTCATCGGCCAGTTCATGTTCGACAAGGCGGCAAGCGGGGGCGCCCCCGCGCCGGCCGCGGGCACGCCCTCGCCGGCGGTGGCCGCGGGGGCGGCCAAATGAGTGCGGGCACGAAGCGCGTCACTTCGGGAAGCATCGCGGCGGCGCCGCCGCAAGCATGGGGAGATCGTGCGAGCGCGCGTGCGTGTGTCCGTCTCGCAGCGACGCTGGTCGCCGTCGCCCTGCTCGGCGGATGCGCGCTCGGGCCGACGCGCGAGGACCCGTTCGAGCCGATGAATCGCGTGTCGTACGAAGTCCATCAGGTGGTCGACGGCAACATCGTGAAGCCGATCGCGCAGGCATACGTCGATTACACCCCGCAGATCATCCAGCGAGCCATCCACAACTTCTTCGGAAACATCGACGATTTCTTCTCGGCGATCAACGGGATGCTGCAAGGCAAGGGCGAGAAGGCGGGCAACGATCTCGGCCGCGTGATCACCAACACGGGCTTCGGCCTCCTCGGCCTGATCGACATCGCCTCGGAAGCGGGCATCCCGAAGGGCAACGAGGACTTCGGCCAGACGTTCGGCTACTGGGGCATTCCGCAGGGGCCGTACCTGTTCATTCCGGTCTTCGGGCCGACGACGGTGCGCGACGGCAGCGGCTGGATCATTCGCGCGTACACGACGCCGATCAGCTATATATCGGACGTCTCGACGCGCAACGTCCTCTGGTCGATCGGGCTGCTCGACCTGCGCGCATCGGCACTCGGGGCCGAGAAGCTGGTCCAACAGGCGGCGCTCGATCCGTACACGTTCATCCGGCGCTCGTACCTGCAGCGCCGCCGCTACCTCGTGTACGACGGCCACCCGCCACCCGAAAAGGAAGACGAGGAATGACAGTGAATCCCTACGGCACGCGCGCCGTGCGCATTCTGCTGCTCGCGTGCATCGCATGCGCGGCGCTGCCCGCACTCGCCGAGGAGGCGCCCGACGCGCTCGTGAAGCGCGTCTCCCAGGAGGCGCTGTCCATCATCAAGACCGATCCGGCCGTTCAGGCAGGCGACCAGCAGCACATCCGCGACCTGATCGAGGTGAAGATCGCGCCGCATTTCGACGTCGACCGCATGACGGCGCTCGCGATGGGGCGCTCGTATCGCCAGGCGACGCCCGAGCAGAAGAAGCGTCTGGCCGAGGAGTTCAAGTCGCTGCTGATCCGCACGTACTCGAACGCGCTCAACCAGTATCGCGACCAGTCGATCGATTACAAGCCGCTTCGCGCGGAGCCGAACGCGAGCGACGTCACCGTGCGTACGGAGGTGGTGCGGCCCGGGCAGACGCCGGTGCAGATCGATTACAGCATGGAGAAGACGCCGTCGGGGTGGAAGGCGTACGACGTCATCGTCGGCGGCGTGTCGCTCGTCACCAACTACCGCGACGAGTTCACGCAGCAGGTGCAGCAGGGCGGCATCGACGGCCTCATCAAGACGCTCGCCGCGAAGAATTCGGCGCCGCCCGCGAAGTGAGCGCGCAGGGCCGCCCCAAGCGCTCGCCCCCTCCCATGGAGGGGGAGGCGGACCGCGAAGCGGTCAGCTTCGGGGGAGGTTATCAGTGACCGACGCGCCCTTCACGTCCGCGTCGCGCGGCGCGTTCATGGCAACCGAGGCGGGCTGGCGCTTCGCCGGCGCGCTCACGCTCGACGACGCGGCGTACGTGCTGGAGGCGACGCGGGCAATGCCGCTGCCGCAGGACGGCACCGTCGATTTCGCCGGGCTGACGCACGCCGACTCGTCGGCGCTCGCCGTCATCATCGCGCTGAAGCGCCGCGGCGCGAGCGAAAATCGCGCGCTGTCCATCACGGGACTGCCCGGTTCGCTGCGCTCGCTCGCGGTCGTATACGGCGTCGACGACCTGATCTAGTGGCCTGCAACGGGGGAATCGGTAGTGAACGATAGTGGTCTGGCGCTGCTATCCGGCCCGAGCGCAAGGCGGTGCGCAGCAAGGGTAGCCCCCCTTGCAAGCAGCGCCAACGCAGCGATCGGGCCGGAGAGCGAGCCGGACACTACCAATTCCCCCGTTGCAGGCCACTAGGGCGTGTTTCACGCCATGTCCGCTGGTGTGAGCGGTCTCTGATCGCACCTGCGCAGGGCATGGCGACCAACGCCGTCGAAGTGCGCGGCATCGCGCGTCGCTTCGGCGGCGTGCAGGCGCTCGCCGGCGTCGACCTCAGCGTCGCGCAGGGTGAGTTCTTCGGGCTTCTCGGTCCGAACGGCGCGGGCAAGACGACGCTGATCTCGATTCTCGCCGGCCTCGCGCGCGCCGACCGCGGCACGGCGCGCATTCTCGGCCACGACGTCGTCACCGACTACCGGCAGGCGCGGCGCGCCCTCGGCGTGGTGCCGCAGGAGCTCGTGTTCGACCCGTTCTTCACCGTGCGCGAGACGCTGCGCATCCAGTCCGGCTATTTCGGCTTGCGGCACAACGACGCCTGGATCGACACGCTCCTGCACCATCTCGACCTCACCGACAAGGCCGACGCGAACATGCGCGCGCTCTCGGGCGGCATGAAGCGGCGCGTGCTCGTCGGGCAGGCGCTCGTGCACAAGCCGCCGGTGATCGTCCTCGACGAGCCGACGGCGGGTGTGGACGTCGAGCTGCGGCAGAGCCTGTGGTCGTTCATCCGCAATCTCAACCGGGACGGCCACACGATCATCCTCACCACGCACTACCTCGAGGAGGCCGAGGCTCTGTGCGGCCGCATCGCGATGATGAAGGCGGGACGCATCGTCGCGCTCGATACGACGCAGCACCTGCTGTCGCGCTTCGCCGGCCTCACCGTGCGCGTGTCGGCGGACCGCCTGCCGCCGGAATGGATGGCGCGGCTGCATCAGCGCGAGGGCCGCGTGCATTACCTCGGGCTCGAGAATTACGCCGAGCTCGAGCGGCTACTGGCGTCGTTTCGAGAAGCGGGCATCGCGATCGACGACCTCGCGCTGGCGGAGACCGATCTCGAGCAGGTGTTCCTGCGCATCATGGCCGGGTCGGAGACGAGCGACGAGAGCGCGCCCGGCGTCGCGCTTCCGGAGGCGTGATGCCGCGTCCGGGCTCGGGGTGGTTGACGCTCCTGCACAAGGAGCTGCTGCGCTTCTGGAAGGTCAGCTTCCAGACGATCGCCGCGCCGGTGCTGACTTCGCTCCTCTACCTCCTCATCTTCTCCCACGTGCTGGAGTCGCGCGTGTCGGTCTACGGCGGGCAGGTGCGCTACACGGCGTTCCTCGTCCCCGGGCTCGTCATGATGGCGGTGCTGCAGAACGCCTTCGCCAACGCGTCGTCGTCGCTCATCCAGTCGAAGATCACCGGCAACCTGATCTTCGTGCTGCTGCCGCCGCTGTCGGCGCTCGACATGTATGCAGCGTACGTGCTCGCGGCGATGGTGCGCGGCCTCGTCGTCGGCCTCGGCGTGTTCGTCGTGACGCTCCTGCTCGCCCCGGGGCCCGCCGCGATCGCCCACCCGGGCTTCGTGATCGCGTTCGCGGTGCTCGGCAGCGGCATCCTCGGCACGCTCGGCGTGATCGCAGGCATCTGGGCCGACAAGTTCGACGAGCTCGCGGCATTCCAGAATTTCCTGATCATGCCGCTGACGTTCCTCTCCGGCGTGTTCTACTCGATCCATACGCTGCCGCCGTTCTGGCAGGCGCTGTCGCATTTCAATCCGTTCTTTTATATGATCGACGGCTTCCGCTACGGCTTCTTCGGCCTCTCCGACGTTGCGCCCGAACGAAGCCTCGCCCTCGTCGCCGCGGCGGCGGCCGTCGTATCCGCCGTCGCGCTCGCGATGCTCGCGCGCGGGTACAAGTTGCGACACTGAAGCTCACGAGACGCCATGGTCACTGCGCAATCGATCCGCTCCTCCATCGAGCACGGCCTCGCCTGCGACGTCGTGGAAGTCGCCGGCGACGGCCATCACTTCGAGGCGCTGATCGTCTCCCCCGCATTTCGCGGCCTGTCGCGGATCGCGCGCCATCGCCTCGTGTACGCCGCGCTCGGCGAGCGCATGCGCGAGGAGATCCACGCGTTGTCGATGGCGACGTTGACGCCGGAGGAGCGGCAGGGATGAGGGGCGAGGGACGAGGGGCGAGGGAGCATCCGTGGTTGCGATGATTGGGCGGCTTACGATGGCCTACGAGCACGAACCGATACTAACCGTCAGGCAGGCGCATGACGTGATGCCCCCTCGTCCCTCGCCCCTCGCCCCTCGCCCCTAGCAGTCATGGACAAACTCATCATCGAAGGCGGCCACCGCCTCGAAGGCGAAGTCCGCGTCTCGGGCGCGAAGAACGCCGCGCTGCCGATCCTCTGCGCCGCGCTGCTCACGCCCGAGCCGCTCACGCTCACCAACGTCCCGCGCTTGAACGACGTGCGCACGATGTGCGCGCTGTTGTCGCAGATGGGGGTGCGCCAGCACGGCGACGAGCCGTCCTCGATCACGCTCGACGCCGGGCACATCGATTGGCCGCTCGCCCCGTACGAGCTCGTGCGCACGATGCGCGCGTCGATCCTGGCGCTGGGGCCGCTGCTCGCGCGCTGCGGCGAGGCGCGCGTCTCGCTTCCCGGCGGCTGCGCCATCGGCCTGCGCCCGGTCGACCAGCACGTCAAGGGCCTGCAGGCGATGGGCGCGGAGATCGATCTCACGCACGGCTACATCAATGCGCGCGCGGCGCGCCTTCGCGGCGCGCGCTTCGTGTTCGACGTCGTGACGGTCACCGGCACCGAGAACCTGATGATGGCGGCGACGCTCGCGGAAGGCGTGACCACGCTCGACAACGCGGCGCGCGAGCCGGAGGTGGTCGATCTCGCCGCGTGCCTCAATGCGATGGGCGCGAAGATCACCGGCGCAGGCACCGACCGCATCGTCGTCGAGGGGGTGCCGCGGCTTGCGGGCGCGCGCTACGCGATCATGCCCGATCGCATCGAGACCGGCACGTTCATCGCCGCCGCCGCCGCGACGCACGGCGACGTCGTCATTCGCGGCACCGACCCGGCGTCGCTCACCGCCGTCATCGACAAGCTGCGCGAAGCCGGCGCGCACATCGTCGCCGAGGACACGCTGATCCGCGTGCAAGGCAACGGCGCATTGCGGGCGGCGAACGTGCGAACGGCGCCGTTTCCCGCATTCCCCACCGACATGCAGGCACAGTTCATGGCGCTCGCAACGCGCGCGGAGGGCGCGTCGGTCATCACCGAGACGATCTTCGAGAACCGCATGATGCACGTGCAGGAGTTGAGGCGGCTCGGCGCAGACATCGAGGTCGAGGGCAATGCCGCCGTCGTGAGGGGCGTCCCGCGGCTGACCGGAGCAAACGTCATGGCGACCGATCTGCGCGCGTCGGCGTGCCTGGTCATCGCGGGCCTTGTCGCCGATGGCGAGACGACGATCGATCGCATCTACCACCTCGATCGCGGCTACGAGCACATCGAGGGCAAGCTCTCCGGGCTCGGCGCGCGCATTCGCCGGGTGCAATGAACGGGGCGGGTCCGGTGCGGCGACGCCGGCGCGAGCGGGGACAGCGAGCGATGCCGGTGCACGACGCTTCGGTTGGGGCCCGCGAGGACGGCCCGTCGCGGCAGGACCTCGCGGGCGCGCCGCTCGGCCACGCGACCGGATACCCGGATCGCTATGCGCCGTCGCTGCTCTTCGCCGTGCCGCGCGCGCCGCAGCGCGAGGCGCTCGGGATCGCCGCCGGAGCGCTGCCGTTCACCGGCGTCGATGCGTGGACGGCGTACGAGCTCACGTGGCTCGATCGCCGCGGCAAGCCGCAGATCGCGCTCGCGACGTTCGAGGTGCCGGTGGATTCGCGGTCGATCGTCGAGTCGAAGTCGATGAAGCTGTATCTCGGCTCGTTCGCGCTGACACCTTTTCCGGAAATGCGCGACGTCGCCGCGACGATCGAGCGGGACGTCTCCGCGGCGACGGGCGCCCGCGTCGCGGTGGCGTTGCGCGGGCCGTCGGCATTCGGCACGCAGGCCATCCGCGAACTCGCGGGCGAGAGCGTCGACGATCTCGACGTCGCTTGCGGCGCCTACGATGTCGATCCGCGATTCCTCGTGACCACGAGCGAGACGGCGGCCGAGACGCTCGCGAGCCGCCTCTTCCGCTCGGTGTGCCCGGTGACCGGGCAACCCGACATCGCGTCGATACGCATCGACTATCGCGGGCCGCGCATCGTGCGCGAGGGTCTCCTGCGCTATCTCGTCTCGTACCGGCGGCACGCGGGCTTCCACGAGCACTGCGTGGAGCGGATCTTCGTCGATATCGCGGCACGCTGCGGCTGCCAGGCGCTCACGGTGCTCGCGCGCTTTACGCGGCGCGGCGGGATCGACATCAATCCCTTCCGCACCAACGCCGGCGTTGCGCCGCCCGAGAACGTGCGCACCGCGCGCCAGTAGCGCTTCCGCTCGAGGACGCGCGGCGCGCGCGCATGCCACGCTTGTAGGACGCGCGCCGACGCGAGCGCGCGGCGAATTCGGAGGAACCGGCCGCCTTGTGCGCCTGCCCTAACCATCGGGTCAATGCAAGGAGGCATCTCATGAATCATCGCACCACCAAGTCGGCGCTCGCGGGCGCCGCACTCGCGGCGTTGCTCGCGGGGTGCGCGACCACCGTCGACATGGGCGGGCCACTCGGGCATTACCGCTATCACGCCGATACGCTGCCGACGTCCGACGACACCGCCACGACGTACCACGAGCAGACGGTGACGACGTACGGGCAACCGGCGGTCGTGGAGCCATCCGCGCCGGCGGTCACCTATCGGGAGCATTCGGTGACGAAGTACGACGCCCCGGCGGTCGTCGTGCACCCGTCGGAGCCTTCCGTCACCTACCGGGAGCACACGGTAACGCGCTATGACGAACCGGCAGTCGTCGAGCGCTCGGCGCCCCCGGCGACGATCTATCGCTACGACGACGACGACGACGATTGACGAGGCGACCGGGGCCGCCCGCACCGCCGAGGCGGTGGGAGGCGGCCCCAGGTACGGAGGGAGGGGCGCTTCCCGGGCCTCCGGTAGAATCGTTCGGTTTGGTTCGATTCTGCCGCGGTGCCCACGCTCACCATCGCGCTCTCGAAGGGGCGCATTCTCGACGAGACTCTGCCGCTCCTCGCGGCGGCCGGTCTCGTTGCCGTCGAGGATCCGCGCGCCTCGCGAAAGCTGATTCTCGCGACGCGACGTCCCGGGGTTTCGCTCGTCATCCTGCGCGCCACGGACGTGCCGACGTACGTCCGATATGGGGCGGCCGACCTGGGTGTCGCGGGCAAGGACGTCCTGCTCGAGCAGGGCACCGAGGGCCTCTACCAGCCGCTCGACCTCGGCATCGGCCGCTGTCGCCTCGTGGTCGCCACACGGCGCGACTACGATTGGGCGCGCTCGGTGCAGCGCGGCGCGCGCATTCGCGTCGCCACCAAGTACGTGGGCACGGCGCGCGAGCATTTCGCCGCCAAGGGCATGCACGTCGACCTGATTCGCCTCTACGGCTCGATGGAGCTCGCGCCGCTCGCGGGTCTCGCCGACGCGATCGTCGACCTCGTCTCGACCGGAAACACGTTGCGGGCGAACGACCTCGTGGAGGTCGAGCAGATCATGCCGATCAGCGCGCGGCTCATCGTCAATCCGGCGGCCCTCAAGCTCAAGCGCGACATCGCAAAGCCGTTGATCGATGCGCTGGCCGCGGCCGCGCTCTCCAGCGACGAAGTCGCGGCATGAACGCCTCGGCGCCCGCGCTGACCATCCGCCGGCTCGATTCGCGCGCCCCCGGCTTCGACGCGGCGCTCGACGCGCTGATCGCGTTCGAGGCGGCGCAGGATCCCGGGATCGATGCAGCCGTCGCGGCCATCATCGCCGACGTCCGGATTCGCCGGGACGACGCGCTGCTCGACTACACGGCGCGCTTCGACCGTCTGCGGGTCGGTCGCGTCGCCGATCTCGCGATCGACCGGGCGCAAATGCGCGCGGCGTACGACGCGCTCCCGGCGCGCGAGCGCGAGGCGCTCGAAATCGCCGCACGGCGCATCCGCGACTTCCACGAACGGCAGAAGGACGGCGGCTACGCCTTTCGCGACGCGCAGGGCAGCGAGCTCGGCCAGCGCGTGACGCCGATGGACCGCGTGGGCCTTTACGTGCCCGGCGGCAAGGCCGCGTACCCGTCTTCGGTGCTGATGAACGCGCTGCCCGCGCAGGTCGCTGGCGTCGGGGAGATCGTGATGGTCGTGCCGACGCCCGGCGGCGAGCGCAATCCGCTCGTGCTCGCCGCCGCGCACATCGCGGGCGTGACGTGCGCGTACGCGATCGGGGGCGCGCAGGCGATCGCCGCGCTCGCCTACGGCACGCAGACGATTCCCGCGGTCGACAAGATCTGCGGGCCGGGCAATGCGTATGTCGCGGCGGCCAAGCGGCGCGTGTTCGGCGTGGTCGGCATCGACATGGTCGCGGGCGCGTCGGAGATCCTTGTGCTCGCCGACGCGACCGCCAACCCGGATTGGCTCGCGGTCGATCTCTTCTCCCAGGCCGAGCACGACGAGATGGCGCAGGCGATCCTGGTCACGCCCGACGCGGCGCTGATCGACCGCGTTGAGGCAAGTGCTGCGCGCCTCATCGCCGGGATGCCGCGCGCGCCGATCATCGCGGCGTCGCTCGCACGCCGCGGCGCGTTCATCAGGACCGCCGATCTGGACGAGGCCTGTGCGTTGGCCAACCGCGTCGCACCCGAACACCTGGAGCTCGCGGTCGCCGACCCGGACCCGCTGTTGCCGAAGCTGCGGCACGCCGGTGCGATCTTCGTCGGCCATTACGCGAGCGAAGCGCTCGGCGACTATTGCGCCGGCCCGAACCACGTGCTGCCGACCGGGCGCACCGCGCGCTTTTCCTCGCCGCTCGGCGTCTACGACTTCCAGAAACGCACGAACGTCCTGCGCATCGCGCGCGGGACGGCGCAGACGCTCGGGCCGATCGCGGCGACGCTCGCTCAGGGCGAGGGCCTCGCCGCGCACGCACGCTCGGCGCTGGCGCGCATGGACGAGACGACGTGAACGCACCCGAACGCGATCCTCTCGGCGGCGCGCGCCGCGCCCGTGTCGTGTCGACCGTGCGCGGCGACGTGCGCGCGCTCGGCCGCTACGCGGTCGCGCAGGCCGACGGATGGATCAAGCTCGACGCGATGGAGGACCCGTACGGGCTCCCGGCCGAGCTTGCCGTCGCCGTCGGCAAGGCGGTCGAGCGCGCCGCGGTCAATCGCTATCCCGACGGCGATGCGCACGGGGTGAAGGCGGCGCTCCGTGAGGCGTTCGCGCTTTCCGACGATCTCGCGATCCTCGTCGGCAACGGATCCGACGAGTTGATCCAGATCATCACGGCGGCCGTCGTGCGCGCCGGCGACGTCGTGCTTGCGCCCGACCCCTCGTTCGTCATGTACCGGCGCAACGCACTGATGATGCAGGCGCGCTTCTGCGCCGTGCCGTTGCGCGACGATTTTTCGCTCGACGCCGACGCGATGCTGGCCGCCATCGCGCGCGAGCGGCCGGCGCTCGTGTGGATCGCCTATCCGAACAATCCGACCGGCAACCTCTTCCATGCCGAGGCGGTCGCGCGGATCGCGGCGGCGGCGCCGGGGCTCGTCATCGTCGACGAGGCGTATTACGCGTATGCCGACGACTCGTTCCTGCCGCGCATGCGCGACTTCGCGAACCTCGTCGTCGTCAGGACGGTGTCGAAGATCGGCATGGCCGGGCTCCGGCTCGGCTACGCGGTCGGCCATCCCGACTGGATCGCGGAGTTCGACAAGCTGCGGCCGCCGTACAACGTGAACGCGCTCACGCAAGCGGCGCTGCCCGTGCTGCTCGCGCACCGCGACGTGTTCGCACGGCATGCCGCGCTGATCCGTGCGGAGCGCGAGCGCCTCGCGTCCCTGCTGGGGGCGCTCGAGGGAGTGCACGTGCATCCGAGCCAGACGAATTTCGTCGTCGCGCGCGTTTCGGATGCCAACGCGTGGTTCGATGCGTTATGCGCCGCGAAGATCCTGGTGAAGAACCTGCACGGCTGGCACCCGGTGCTCGCGAATTGCCTGCGGATCACCGTCGGCACGCCGGCGGAGAACGACGCACTCGTCGACGTCCTGCGCGACTGTGCGCAAGGCGGTGCTCGATGACCGCCACGGCACCCCTTGCCGGCCGCACTGCCCAGGTCTCGCGGCGCACCGCGGAGACCGACATCGAGGTGCGCGTCGACGTCGACGGCGTGGGCAAAACGGCGGTCGCGACCGGCATTCCGTTCCTCGACCACATGCTCGACCAGGTGGGGCGCCACGGCATGCTCGACCTGGCGATCGCGGCGAAGGGCGACCTGCACATCGATGCGCATCACACCGTCGAGGACATCGGCATCACGTTCGGGCAGGCGTTGCGGCAGGCGCTCGGCGACAAGCGCGGCATCCGGCGTTACGGATACGCGTACGTGCCGCTCGACGAGGCGCTGTCGCGAGTCGTCCTCGATCTCTCCGGCCGGCCGGGCCTCGAATTCCACGTCCCGTTCGTGCGGGCGATCGTCGGCACGTTCGACGTCGACCTCGTGCACGAATTCTTCCAGGGTTTCTGCAACCACGCGCTCGTCACGCTGCACATCGACAACCTGCGCGGCGCGAACGCGCACCATCAGGCGGAAACGGTGTTCAAGGCCTTTGCCCGCGCGCTGCGGATGGCGTGCGAGCGGGATCCGCGTGCGGGCACGGAGGTGCCGTCGACGAAGGGCGCGTTGTGAGCGACATCGCCGTCGTCGACTACGGGATGGGCAACCTGCGCTCCGTTGCCAAGGCGCTCGCGCACGTCGCCCCGGATGCGGACGTCGTCGTCACCGGCGATCCGGCGCGCATCCGCGCGGCGTCGCGCATCGTGTTGCCGGGCCAGAGCGCGATGCCGGACACGATGGCGTGTCTCGACGCGACGGGGCTGCGCGAGGTCGTGCTCGAATGCGTGCGCGAGCGTCCGTTCCTCGGCGTATGCCTCGGTTTGCAGATGCTCTTCGACGAAAGCGAGGAAGGCCCGACGCGTTGCCTCGGTGTCGTCGCGGGCCGCGTGCGGCGGTTTCGCGAAGAGGAACTGCGGCTGCCCGCGGGCGAGCGGCTCAAGATTCCGCACATGGGATGGAGCCCGGTGACGCAAACGCGCGCGCATCCGCTGTGGGCGGGCATCGCCGACGGCGAGCGCTTCTACTTCGCGCACAGCTATTACCCCGCGCCCGAAGACCCTGCGCTCACGGCCGGCACCGCGGCCTATCCGGCGCCGTTTACTTGCGCCATAGCGAGGGCTAATATCTTCGCCGTCCAATTCCACCCGGAAAAGAGCCAGCGCGCCGGATTGCGCCTGCTCGCGAATTTCGTCACCTGGGACGCCACCGCGTAGGTCGAGCTCTCCGCGCCGCCTGCCGCGCTCTCGTTCCGACGCGCTCCCTGCTGCCATGCAGATCATTCCAGCGATCGATATCAAGGACGGTCATTGCGTGCGCCTCAAGCAGGGCGACATGCAGTCCGCGACGGTGTTCTCCGAGGACCCCGCCGCGATGGCGCGCCATTGGCTGGAGCTTGGCGCCGAGCGCCTGCACCTCGTCGACCTGAACGGGGCCGTGGCGGGCCGGCCGCGCAACGAGCTCGCGATCCGCGAGGTCGTGAGCGTGATCGGCGACGAGATTCCCGTGCAGCTTGGCGGTGGCATCCGCGACCTCGACACGATCGAGCGCTACCTTGACGACGGCATCAGCTACGTGATCATCGGCACGGCCGCGGTCAAGAATCCGGGCCTGCTGCATGACGCCTGCTACGCGTTTCCCGGCCACATCATCGTCGGCCTCGATGCGCGCGACGGCAAGGTCGCGACCGACGGCTGGTCGAAGATGAGCGGGCACGATGTCGTCGACCTCGCGAAGAAGTTCGAGGACTACGGCGTCGAGGCGATCGTCTATACCGACATCGGGCGCGACGGCATGCTGACCGGCGTCAACATCGAGGCGACGGTCAAGCTCGCGCGAGAGCTCAAGACGCCGGTCATCGCGAGCGGCGGGATTGCCTCGCTCGACGACATCCACCAGCTTCTTCCGTACCAGGGCGAGGGCATCATCGGAGCCATCGCCGGGCGCGCGCTCTACGAGGGCAGGCTCGATTTCAAGGAAGCGCAGAAGCTCGCGAAGGGCGGCGGATGACGCCCGTCGGCTTGCGCCTCGCGGAGCGGGCACGACGATCCGCGCCGCGCGCGCGCTGAGCGCGCGGCCGCGCACGCATGGGGCTCGCCAAGCGCATCATCCCCTGCCTCGACGTCGCCGAGGGGCGCGTCGTCAAAGGCGTCAATTTCGTCAACCTCCGCGATGCCGGCGATCCCGTGGAGATCGCACGTCGCTACGACGAGCAGGGCGCGGACGAGCTCGCGTTCCTCGACATTCGCGCGAGCATCGAAAACCGCGGCCTTCTGTACGACATGATCGAGGCCGTCGCCGACCAGGTGTTCATTCCGCTCACGGTCGGCGGGGGCGTCACCTCGGTCGACGACGTGCGTGCGCTGCTCAACGCGGGCGCCGACAAGGTGAGCATCAACACGTCGGCGGTCGAGCGGCCCGAGCTGATCGCCGAGGCGTCCGCGCACTTCGGCGCGCAATGCATCGTCGCGGCCATCGACGTCAAGCAGTGCGCGGTCGACCGCTGGCAGGTGTACATCCACGGCGGGCGGACGCCGACTGGCATCGACGCGATCGAATGGGCCGAGGAAGTCGTCGCGCAGGGTGCGGGCGAGATCCTGCTCACGAGCATGGACCGCGACGGCGCGCGACGCGGCTTCGATCTGCGCATCACGCGCGCGATCGTCGACGCCGTCGAGGTGCCGGTGATCGCCTCGGGCGGCGTCGGCGCGCTGCAGGACCTGGTCGAGGGAATCACGGTCGGTGGCGCGGACGCGGTTCTCGCCGCATCGATTTTCCACTACGGCGAGTTCACGATCGGGCAGGCGAAGGCGGCGATGCGCGCCGCCGGGATCGAGGTGCGGGCGTGAGCGCGAGGGGCCCCAGGTAGCCCAATGAGGCGCGCGCGTGCACGCCGACGGGTGCGCCGTCTATCACGGGAGAGGAAGCGATGAGCGAGCGGTGGCTCGATGCGGTGCGGTGGAACGCCGACGGCCTCGCCCCGGCGGTCGCCCAGGACGCTGCTACGCATCGCGTGCTGACGCTCGCCTGGATGAACCGCGCGGCCCTCGCACTGACGCGCGACACGCACGAGGCGCACTACTGGTCGCGCTCGCGCGGCCGCCTGTGGCGCAAGGGCGAGCGCTCGGGTCACGTGCAGCGGGTGCGCGAGATTCGGCTCGATTGCGACCGCGACGCGATCCTGCTCGTCGTCGAGCAGGTCGGCGGCATCGCCTGCCATACGGGGCGGGAGCGCTGTTTCTACCGGCGGCTCGAAGGCGACGAATGGCACACGATCGAGCCCGTGCTCGAGGACCCGGTGACCGTCTATGGCCAGGAATGAACCGGCGGCCGGCGACGTGCTGGCGCGCCTCGCGGCGACGATCGAGGCCCGCAAGGGCGCCGACCCCGCGACGTCGTACGTCGCGTCGCTCTTGCACGGCGACGACCGGATCCTGAGGAAGATCGGCGAGGAGGCGACGGAGACGGTCCTCGCCGCGAAGGACGGTGATAAAATCCACCTGATAGCCGAGGTCGCCGACCTGTGGTTCCACTGCCTCGTGCTGCTCGCCCGCCACGGCCTCGGTCCCGCTGACGTCCTGCGCGAACTGGCGCGGCGGGAAGGCGTTTCCGGTCACGTCGAGAAAGCGTCCCGGTCGGTCCGGTAACGGGCCGGTTCCCGTGAGCGAACGATCCCCATGTCAACCGACTCCAACTGCATATTCTGCAAGATCGTGCGCGGCGAGGTCCCGAGCCGCAAGGTGTACGAGGACGCCGACGTGCTGGCGTTTCACGACATCCAGCCGCAGGCGCCCGTGCACTTCATGCTGATCCCGAAGCGGCACGTGGCGACGCTGTACGACGTGACCGACGAGGACCGCGCATCGCTCGGCAAGATCCTGACGCTCGCCGGGCGCCTGGCGAAGGAACAGGGCGCGAGCGACGGTTTTCGCACGATCATCA
Organism: Rudaea sp.; assembly: GCA_050257435.1. Lineage (GTDB taxonomy): Bacteria > Pseudomonadota > Gammaproteobacteria > Burkholderiales > Casimicrobiaceae > VBCG01. Next base: position 7,063 of record JBLMWW010000276.1, on the reverse strand, counting down.
ATACCGGCCGGGTGGGACGGCAGGACGTGAAGCACGTCCACGTGCACGTCCTCGCCGGCCCGGAGCCGCTCGGGCCGATGCTCGCGCGGTGACCACGACAAGGAGGGAACGATGGGCAGTTTGAGCATCTGGCATTGGCTGATCGTGCTGCTGGTCGTCGTGCTGATCTTCGGCACGAAGAAGCTGCGCAACATCGGTCAGGACCTCGGCGGGGCGGTGAAGGGCTTCAAGGAGGGCATGCGCTCGTCCGAGACCGACGAGCCCGCGCCCGGCGAGCCGCCGTCGCAGGTGGGGGGCCGCACGCTCGAGGGCGAGGTTCGCAAGGAGCCGTCGACCAAGGTATGAGCGCCGCCGGGCCGTCCCAAGGCGCGAATCCCGCCCCCTCCGGGGGCGGCGCCGCGCGTGAGCCCGATGGGCCGCCCCGAGGGCGAACACCCGAGCGCGAAGCGCGAGGCTCGTCCACACCCGACGGGCCGCCCCGAGGGCGAACACCCGAGCGCGACGCGCGAGGCTCGTCCAGCGAGCCGCAAGCGTGGGGGGAACATACAAGGCAGCCGTCCCCGCGCGCGGCGCGCCCGTCCTGACGCCGCCTGCACGTAGTCGCGCGCAACATGTTCGACATCGGGTTCTCGGAGATCGTCGTCATCGGGGTCGTGGCGCTCGTCGTCATCGGTCCCGAGCGCCTGCCGAAGACCGCGCGCACGCTCGGGCACCTGTTCGGGAGGCTGCAGCGCTACGTGAACGAGGTGAAGGCGGACATCAGCCGCGAGATGGAGCTCGACGAGCTGCGCAAGCTGCAGCGCGAGATGCAGGGCGCGGCACACGAGTTCGAACAGTCGGTCAAGACGGCGGCCGACGACTTCTCGAGCGGCGTGCGCGACGTCGAGCGCGAGCTCAACGCGGCGGCGTCGGGGAGCGAGGCGCCGCGCGCCACGGAGCCGGCGGCGTCGGCCGGCGCGCCCGCAGCCGAGCCGCACACGCCGGTTCAGCCCCAGCTTCCGGGTTTCGACAAGATCTGACCGGCGCAACCGTCGCGCCGCCGTCGCCGCGAGCGGCGTGTGCCAGGCACCAATGAGCGAAACGACCGACACGCAGGAATCCTTCCTCTCGCACCTGATCGAGCTCCGCACACGGCTCGTGCGCTCGATCGTCGCGGTAGTGGTCGTGCTCGTCGTGCTGTTCCCGTTCGCGAAGGACATCTACGAGCTCCTGGCGCGGCCGATGTTGCGCGTGTTGCCCCATGGCTCGACGATGATCGCGACGGACGTGACCGGAACCTTCCTCGTGCCGCTCAAGGTCACGCTGATGACAGCGTTCCTGATCGCGCTGCCGTACGTGTTGTGGCAGGCGTGGGCGTTCGTCGCCCCCGGCCTCTACCAGCACGAGAAGCGGCTCGTGCTGCCGGTGCTCGTATCGAGCTGCGTGTTCTTTGCCTGCGGGATGGCGTTCGCGTACTTCTTCGTATTCCCGGTCGCCTTCGGGTTCTTCGCCGGCTACACGCCCGTCGGCGTGCAGATGATGACCGACATCGACAAGTACCTGTCGTTCGTGCTGACGATGTTCGTCGCGTTCGGCATCACGTTCGAAACGCCGGTCGTCGTCGTCGTGCTCGTGCGCATGGGCGTGGTCTCGCTCGACAAGCTCAGGTCGTTTCGCCCGTACGTGATCGTGGGCGCGTTCGTCGTCGGCGCGATCTTCACGCCGCCCGACGTCATCTCGCAAGGCCTGCTCGCGGTCCCGCTCTGGCTGCTCTTCGAGCTCGGGCTCGTGCTCGCGCGCTTCGTCGGGACGCCGGCGACGCAAGCGGCCGCCGAGGGGACCGAGCCGGCGAAGTAGCGAACGTCACGGAGCCGGCCTTGGCCGGTGCGCGATCGCGGCGGGGCAACGCGAGAGGTGCGCGCCGCCGAGGCGCCGCTACGGCGTATCCGGCCGCGGGCGCTTGGCGACGGTGACGTCGATGTCGAGCGGCTTGCCGTCGCGCACCACCTTCACCGGCGCCTTGGACCCGGGCGAGAGCTCGGCGATGCGCGCGAGAAGCTGCGGCACGTCGGGCGTGGGCTTGCCGCCGATCTCGACGATGACGTCCCGCACCTGGATCCCGGCGCGGTCGGCAGGACCGCCGCGCTGGAGCGCACGCACGAGGACGCCGTCGGTGCGCGCGAGCGCGAGCGCCTGCGCGGCCTCGCGCGTGATCGGCTGCGGCTCGACGCCGAGCCAGCCGCGCGTCACTTCGCCCTCCTTGATGATCTGCGCGAGGACGTTGCGCGCGAGCGAGACGGGAATCGCAAAGCCGATCCCCATCGATCCGCCCGATTGCGAAAAGATGGTGCTGTTGATGCCGATCAGGTTGCCCGACGTGTCGACGAGCGCGCCCCCGGAATTCCCGGGGTTGATCGGCGCATCGGTCTGGATGAAGTCCTCGAAGCGGTTGATGCCGAGATGGTTGCGCCCGAGCGCGCTGACGATGCCCATCGTGACGGTGTTGCCGAACCCGAACGGGTTGCCGATGGCAAGCACCACGTCGCCCACGCGAAGGTGATCCATCGTGCCGAACGTGATCGTCGGCAGATTCTCGCCGTCCGCCTTCAGCACGGCGAGGTCCGACTCCGGATCCACTCCACGCACCCGCGCATGCAGTTCGCGGCCGTCGGCGAGCACCAGCTCGATGTCGTCGGCGCCCTCGACGACGTGGTGGTTCGTGAGGACGTAGCCCTCCGGCGAGACGATGACGCCCGAGCCGAGGCTCGTCGTGCGGCGCGCCGGCGCGCGCTCGGCGAGCTCGGGAAAGTAGTGGCGCAGGATCGAGTCGTCGAGCAGCGGATTGCGCGCGCGCACCTCCTTGCTCGTGTAGATGTTCACGACCGCCGGCATGGCCTTGTGCGCGGCGTCGGCATAGCTCGCGACGGGGGGCGCCGGCGCATCGGTGGACGTCTGCTGCACCAGCACGACGGGACTCGCCTTGCCGGCGAGGCGCGGCAGGAGGTCGGGGCGCAGCGTCGCCACGACGAACAAGGCGGCCACGCAAAGCGTGCACGCCTGCGCGAAGAGGAGCCAGAACTTTAGCAAGACGATTCGACCGGTGAACGGACGATTATATTCGCGCGCGCGGCCGGCGCTTGTCGCGCCGTCCAGCAAGCTCCGCGGGCCCGCCCACCATGTCGCGCGTGCCCGGCGAACGGCGGCGCCCGCCACGCGCGCTGCAACCGGGCTCGACCAACGCCGTATAATTGCAGGTTTTGCGGGACGGCCTCTCCCGATCAACCGCGAGAAAGGCAGGCATGGCGACAGAAGCGTTGGGCAACCGGGACAAGCGGCGTTTCCTGATCGTCGCCACGTCGGTCGTCGGAGGGATCGGCGCGATTGCCGCGGCGACGCCCTTCGTGATGTCCCTCTGGCCGAGCGAGCGCGCGAAGGCCGCCGGCGCGCCGATCGAGGTCGACATCAGCAAGATCGAGCCCGGCCAGAAGATCAACGTCGAGTGGCGCGGCAAGCCGTGCTGGCTCCTCAACCGCACGCAGGAGATGCTGGCGACGCTGCCGAAGCTCGATCCGCGCCTCGCCGACCCCAAGTCGGACGTGCCGCAGCAACCGCCGTATTGCAAGAACGAGATGCGGTCGATCAAGCCGAACCTCTGGGTCGCCATCGGCATCTGCACGCACCTCGGCTGCTCTCCGACCTACCGCCCGGAAGTCGCCCCTCCGGACCTCGGCAACGACTGGCTCGGCGGCTTCTTCTGTCCGTGCCACCAGTCGAAGTTCGACCTCGCCGGGCGCGTCTTCAAGGGCGTTCCCGCGCCGACGAACCTCGTCATTCCGCCGCACCGATACCTGTCCGACACGCGGGTCGTGATCGGCGAGGACACCAGGGCATGAGCGAAGCGCAGGCGCCGGAGGGCGCGAACGATGCTGCCCCGCGCGGCGCCGCAGCGGCGCGGCGCGCCGGCGTGACGGCCGATCACCGAACCCATCGGAGCGCGCGATGAGCAAGCTATTGACCTGGATCGACGATCGCTTCCCTCTGACCGCGCTGTGGAACAGCCAGTGGGGCAAGTACGTCGCGCCGAAGAACTTCAACTTCTGGTACTACTTCGGCTCGCTCGCGGCCTTCGTGCTGGTGATGCAGATCCTGACCGGCATCTGGCTCACGATGAGCTACAAGCCCGACGCCACGAAGGCCTTCGAGTCGGTCGAGTACATCATGCGCGACGTCCCGTGGGGCTGGCTCGTCCGCTACATGCACTCGACCGGCGCGTCGATGTTCTTCGTGGTCGTCTATCTCCACATGTTCCGCGGCCTGATGTACGGCAGCTATCGCAAGCCGCGCGAGCTCACGTGGATCCTCGGCTGCCTGATCTATCTCGCGCTCATGGCCGAGGCGTTCTTCGGCTACCTGCTGCCGTGGGGCCAGATGTCGTATTGGGGCGCGCAGGTGATCGTCAACCTGTTCTCGGCGATCCCGGTGATCGGCGAGGACCTGTCGGTGTGGATCCGCGGCGACTACACGATCTCGGACGTCACGCTGAACCGCTTCTTCGCCTTTCACGTCGTCGCGCTGCCGCTCGTGCTGATCGCGCTCGTCGCCGCGCACCTGATGGCGCTGCACGAGACCGGCTCGAACAACCCCGACGGCGTCGAGATCAAGCAGCAGCCCAAGGACCCGCGCACCGGCCTGCCGCTCGACGGGATCTACTCGCACCCGTATTACACGGTGAAGGACATCGTCGGCGTCGTCGTCTTCCTGGCCGTGTTCTCGATCATCGTGTTCTTCCTGCCGGACCTGGGCGGCTACTTCCTCGAAGCCAACAACTTCATCCCGGCCGATCCGCTGAAGACGCCCACGCACATCGCGCCCGTGTGGTACTTCACTCCGTACTACGCCATGCTGCGGGCGGTCCCCTCGTTCCTGGACACCCAGGTCTGGGGCGTGATCGTGATGGGTGTGTCGGTGCTCATCTTTTTCGCCATGCCTTGGCTCGATCGCGCGCCGGTCAAGTCGATCCGCTACCGCGGAGCGCTCTACAAGGCGTGGCTCGCGGCCTTCGTGATCTCCTTCCTGATCCTCGGTTACCTCGGCGTCGTGCCGGTGACCGTCTGGGGCCAGTTCGCGGACAGCTTCCCGTTCTACGGCGCGGACAAGGCGACGGTCGTGGCGCGCATCCTGACGGTCGTCTACTTCCTCTTCTTCCTGCTGATGCCGTGGTACACGGCCCGGGACAGGACCAAGCCGCAGCCGACGCGCGTGAGGTGGCAATGAGAACCCTCACCCTTCTACTGTTCGTCGCCGTCGCGGCCGTTGCGGGAACGGATGCCGTGGCGCAGGAGGCGGGAGGCCTGCGGCTTGCGCCGGCACCGGTCAACCGCCTCGACGACGAGTCGCTGCAGCGTGGCGCACGCAACTTCGTGAACTACTGCCTGAACTGCCATTCCGCGCGCTACATGCGCTACAACCGGCTGACCGACCTCGGGCTCACCGAGGACCAGATCGCGAACAACCTCATGTTCGCGAGCGACAAGGTGGGCGAGACGATGACGGCGGCGATGACCCCCGAGGAGGGCAAGGCGTGGTTCGGCAACCCGCCGCCCGACCTCACCGTCGAGGCGCGCGTGCGCGGCCGTGATTGGCTCTACAACTACCTCCTCGGCTTCTATCGCGACGAGAAGTCGGCCACCGGGTGGAACAACCTGGTGTTCCCGAACGTCGCGATGCCGAACGTGCTGTGGGAGCTGTCGGGCGTGAACAAGCTCGTCGCGACCGAGTACGAGGACCACGAGAAGGCGACCGCGGCCGCGATCGCCGTGAAGGGGCTCTCGGTCGTGGAACCGCTCCACGGCACCAAGTACGCGGTGCTTCAGGTCGCGCCCGACGCGCCCGGCACGATGAGCCGCGTCGAGTACGAGCGCTTCGTGGCCGATCTCGTGAACTACCTGGATTACATGGCCGAGCCGGTCAAGAACCGGCGCATTCATCTCGGGATCATCGTGCTGCTGTTCCTCGGGGTGCTGTTCGTTTTCGCCTACGCCCTGAAGCGCGAGTACTGGAAGGACCTTCACTAGCCTGAACGGGACGCCCGCCTTGCGCACCGCGGAGCGGCGCGCCGCAGGCCCGGCCGCGGGGCGCGCGGGAGCCCCTCGGACGCCGGCGCGCGCCCCATTGCCGCGCCGCGCGGCCGCCCCCATATCGGCGGGCGACAACCGTCCCTTTCCCGGCCCGCTGTCGAGCCGCTGCCCGGCCGCGAGGGGCGCATTCGCGATACCCAGGAGACCTGCGACATGATGACCCTTTACTCCGGCACGACCGACCCGTTCAGCCAGCGCTGCCGCATTGTGCTGCACGAAAAGGGCATGGACTTCCAGATCATCGACGTGGATCTCGACCACAAGCCCGAAGACCTCGCGGTGATGAATCCCTACAACCAGGTGCCGGTGCTGGTCGAGCGCGACCTGGTGCTGCACGAGTCCAACATCATCAACGAATACATCGACGAGCGCTTTCCGCATCCGCAGCTCATGCCCGCGGACCCGGTGATGCGCGCGCGGGCGCGCCTGTTCCTGCACCGCTTCGAGAAGGAGCTCTTCATGCACATCGACGCGCTCGAAGGGGGCAACCAGAGGCAGGCCGACAAGGCGCGCGCGCTCGTGCGCGATGCGCTGATGCAGATCACGCCCGTCTTCGCGAAGCACAAGCACATGCTGGGCGAGGACTACTCGATGCTCGACGTCGCGATCACGCCGCTCTTGTGGCGCCTCGACTACTACGGGATCGCGATGCCGAAGCAGGCGGCGCCGCTGATGAAATACGCCGAACGGCTGTTCGCACGGCCCGCTTTCTCCGAGGCGCTCACCTCGGCCGAGCGCGGGATGCGCAAGTGACGCCGGACCGCTGACGTCCCGGCGGCACGCCCGATTGACGGGGCCCGCGGCGCGCGTAATATCTCCCGTCCATGTCCGAGCAAGCCGCGAAGCCGTACCTGGTGCGCGCCATCTGCGAGTGGTGCGCCGACAACGGGCTCACGCCCTACCTCGGGGTGCGCGTCGACGCGCAGACCCGGGTCCCGGCGGCGTAC
>JBLMWW010000275.1:0-3896 GCA_050257435.1 Rudaea sp. | reverse complement strand
CCCCTTTGTTCGAGCGGCACGAACCCCCGATCCTCCGGCCCCACGTAATTCGCCGACGGCCGGATGATCTTGCCATCCTCGCGCTGCTCGATCACGTGCGCCGACCAGCCCGACGTGCGCGAGATCACGAAGAGCGGGGTGAACATCGCGGTCGGCACGCCCATCATGTGGTAGCTGACCGCCGAGAACCAGTCGAGGTTGGGGAACATCTTCTTCGCGTCCCACATCACGCGCTCGAGGCGCTCGGCGATGTCGAACATCCTCGTGTCGCCGGCCTCGACGGACAGCTTGCGCGCCACTTCCTTGATCACCTTGTTGCGCGGGTCGGACACCGTATACACCGGGTGGCCGAACCCGATCACCACCTCGCGCGCCGCCACGCGCCGGCGGATGTCGGCCTCCGCCTCGTCGGGCGTCTCGTAGCGCTTCTGCACCTCGAACGAATACTCGTTGGCGCCGCCGTGCTTGGGCCCGCGGAGCGCCCCGATCGCGCCCGTGATCGCCGAATACATGTCCGACCCCGTGCCCGCGATCACGCGCGCCGTGAATGTCGACGCGTTGAACTCGTGCTCGGCGTACAGGTTGAGCGACGTGTGCATCGCCTGCACCCACGACGCGGGCGGGGGCTTGCGGTGGAGCAAATGCAGGAAGTGCGCGCCGATCGAGGCGTCGTCGGTTTCGACGTCGATGCGCGTGCCGTCGCGGCTGTAGTGATGCCAGTAGAGCAGCATCGAACCGAGCGAGGCCATCAGGCGATCGGCGATGTCGCGCGCGCCTTCCGCGTCGTGGGCGTCGCGCTCGGGAAAGAGCGTGCCGAGCATCGAAGCACCGGTGCGCATGACGTCCATCGGGTGGGCCGAGGCGGGGATCTGCTCCAGCATCGTCCTGACCTGCGGCGGGATGCCCCGCAGCGAGGCGAGCTTGCGGTGATACGCGTCGAGTTCCGCGCGTGTGGGAAGCTTGCCGTGCACGAGGAGATAGGCGATCTCCTCGAATTCCGCGTGCTCCGCCATGTCGAGGATGTCATAGCCGCGGTAGTGGAGGTCGTTGCCGGTCCGGCCCACCGTGCAAAGCGCGGTGTTGCCGGCGGCGACGCCGGAGAGGACGACGGATTTCTTGGGCTTGCCGACGGTGGCGGGGGTGTCGGGGGTCGTCATGGGAGCGGGGGCGGTCAGGCGTCCTTGTGTCTTGCGAACAGCCGATCGAGCGTCTGCTCGTAATCGTGGTAGCCGAGGAAATCGTAGAGCTCGTCGCGCGTTTGCATCGTATCGACGACGCTGCCTTGCGTGCCCTCCCGGCGCAGCGTGCGATAGACGGTGAGCGCCGCCTGGTTCATCGCGCGAAACGCCGAAAGCGGGTAGAGCCCGATGGCTACCCCCGCGCTCGCGATGTCGCGGGTGGTGAAGAGCGGCGTCTTGCCGAACTCGGTGAGGTTGGCGAGGATGGGTACGCCGACGGCGTCGGCGAAGCGGCGATACATGGCAAGCTCCGTGATCGCCTCGGGGAAGATCATGTCCGCGCCGGCCTCGACGCAGGCGCGTGCGCGATCGATCGCCGCGTCGAGTCCCTCGACGGCGAGCGCGTCGGTGCGCGCCATGATCACGAAGTCGGGGTCGGTGCGCGCATCGACGGCGGCCTTGATGCGGTCGACCATCTCCTGCTTCGAGACGAGCTCCTTGCCGGGTCGATGCCCGCAGCGCTTCGCGCCGACCTGATCCTCGATGTGCATGGCGCCGGCGCCGAACTTGACGAGCGAGCGCACGGTGCGCGCGATGTTGAAGGCGGAGGCGCCGAATCCCGTGTCGGCGTCGACGAGGAGCGGCAGCGAGCAGACATCGGTGATCCGCCGCACGTCGGTCAGCACGTCGTCGAGGTTGCTGATGCCGAGGTCGGGAAGACCCAGCGAGCCCGCGGCCACGCCGCCGCCCGAGAGGTAGATCGCCTTGAACCCGCTGCGCTCGGCGAGGATCGCGTGGTACGCGCAGATGGCGCCGGGCACCTGCAGCGGCCGCTCGGCCGCGATGGCGGCGCGAAAGCGGGCACCGGCGCTCGAGGTGGCCATCGCGCTAGCGCAGGAGCGACGCGACGCCGGCGCGCTCTTCCTCGAGCTCCTTCAACGTCGCATCCATCTTCTGGCGTGAGAAATCGTCGATCGGCAGCCCCTCGATGCGCGTGTACTCGCCGTCTTGCGCGGTCACCGGCACCCCATAGACGGTGCCTTCGGGGATGCCGTAGCTGCCGTCGGAGGGAACCCCCATCGTCACCCACTTCCCGCCGGTGCCGAGGATCCAGTCGTGGACGTGATCGATGGCCGCATTCGCCGCGGAGGCGGCCGACGACAGCCCGCGCGCCTCGATGATCGCGGCGCCGCGCTTGCCGACGGTGGGAATGAACACGTTGCGGTTCCAGTCCTCGTCGCCGATCACGTCCTTGAGCGACTTGCCGTCGGCCACGGCGAAGCGGTAGTCGGGGTACATCGTCGGCGAGTGGTTGCCCCAGACGATCAGCTTCTCGATCGACGCGACGGGCTTGCCGCTCTTCGCCGCGAGCTGCGACAGCGCGCGGTTGTGGTCGAGGCGGAGCATCGCGGTGAAGTGCCGCGCGGGGAGCGAAGGCGCCGACTTCATCGCGATGTACGCATTCGTGTTCGCGGGATTGCCGACGACGAGAACGCGGACGTCGCGCGAGGCGACGGCGTCGAGCGCCTTGCCCTGCTCGATGAAGATCTTCGCGTTCTCGAGCAGCAGGTCCTTGCGCTCCATGCCGGGGCCGCGCGGACGCGCACCGACCAGCAGCGCCACGTCGACGTCGCGGAACGCGACCTTGGGATCGGAGGTGCCGCTCATCCCGGCGAGCAGCGGGAACGCGCAGTCCTCCATCTCCATCATCACGCCGCGGAGCGCCGCCTGCGCCTTGTCGATCGGCAGCTCGAGGAGCTGCAGGACGACGGGCTGGTCGGGACCGAGCATCTCGCCGGCCGCGATGCGGGGAAGGAGGCTGTAACCGATCTGGCCGGCGGCGCCGGTCACCGCCACGCGGACGGGTGCTTTCATTGCGGACTCCTGGAGCTTGGGAAATCCCTCGATGGAGGGCGGGTCACTCCCGTTCGGGAAGAAAGCGGCGGCCGTCGCGAAGCCCGAGCGCGCGACGATTCGTCGGCTCAATGGTAGGCGTTGCGAGCGGGGGTGTCAATGTCCTATAACTAATATAAGATACAAGAGTGAAAGCCCCCGTCGACGCGAAGGGAAAGACGCCGCCGACCTTCCGGCCCCTCTACGGCCAGATTCGCGCGCTGCTCGAGCGTGCGCTCGAGGCCGGCGAGTGGGCGCCGGGTCAGGCGATCCCCTCCGAGGTCACGCTCGCGTCGCGCTACGGCGTGTCGCAGGGCACCGTGCGCAAGGCGATCCAGGCGCTCGCCGCCGACAACCTGCTCGTGCGCAGGCAAGGCAAGGGCACGTTCGTGGCGACGCACACCGAGGAAAAGGCGTCCAACTTTCGCTTCCTGCGCATTCGCCGGGACGACGGCCAGGCCGAATATCCGCGGAGCCGCCTCGTCGATTTGCGCCGCGCACGCGCCGGCGCCGAGGCTGCGCGCGCGCTCGCGCTGAAGGCGGGCGACGCCGTCTACGTGCTGCGTCGCGTCCTCGAGTACGGCGGCGTTCCCGCGGTGCTCGACGAGATCACGCTCCCCGGCGCGCTCTTTCGCGGTCTCACGCGCGAGCGCTGCGCGGCGTATCCAGGCTCGATGTACGGCTTCTTCGAGACGGAATTCGGCGTGCGCATGCTGCATGCGGAAGAACGGCTCCGCGCCGTGGCCGCCGACCCGGCGAGCGCCGCGCTGCTCGAGGTCCCGGCCGGCACGCCGCTGCTCGCCGTCGAACGCGTCGCGTATACGT
>JBLMWW010000274.1:0-18818 GCA_050257435.1 Rudaea sp. | reverse complement strand
CACACGCAACCGCGCCGCATCGCCGCGCGTGCCGTCGCTGCGCGCATCGCGCAGGAACTCGGCACGCCGCTCGGGGAAGCGGTGGGTTACAAGGTGCGCTTCACCGACCGCACGCGTTCCGACGCGTACGTCAAGCTGATGACCGACGGCATCCTGCTCGCGGAAACGCAGGGCGACCGGGACCTCGCGCGCTACGACACGATCATCCTCGACGAGGCGCACGAGCGCAGCCTTAACATCGACTTCCTGCTCGGCTACCTTGCGCGCCTGCTCGAGCGCCGCTCGGACCTGCGCGTGATCGTCACCTCCGCGACGATCGACGCGGAACGCTTCGCGCGGCATTTCGCGCACCGCGGCGTGCCCGCCCCGGTGATCGCCGTGTCGGGCCGCACCTATCCGGTCGCGATCCGCTACCGGCCGGTCGGCGGCGGCGAGGAGGCCGACGACGAGGAGGAGCTCGAGGAGGCGATCGCGTCCACGGTCGAGGACCTGTGGCGCGAAGGCCCCGGCGACATGCTCGTCTTCCTGCCGGGCGAGCGGGAAATCCGCGAGACGGCCGACGTGCTGCGGCGGGCGCTCGCGCGCCGGCCGTATGCCGACCAGGTCGAGATCCTTCCGCTGTACGCGCGCCTGACCGTCGACGAGCAGCAGCGCGTGTTCGCGCCTTCGCGGGGGCGTCGCGTCGTGCTCGCGACGAACGTCGCGGAGACGTCGCTCACCGTGCCGGGGATCCGCTACGTGGTCGACAGCGGCCTCGCACGCATCAAGCGCTACTCGGTGCGCAACAAGACGACGCTCCTGGCGATCGAGAAGATCTCGCAGGCGTCGGCGAACCAGCGCGCGGGACGTGCGGGCCGCGTCCAGGACGGCATCTGCGTGCGCCTCTACGACGCCGACGATTTCGCGGCGCGCTCACCCTACACCGATCCCGAGATCCTGCGGAGCTCGCTCGCCTCCGTGATCCTGCGCATGGCCGCGCTCGGCCTCGGCGACGTCGCGGCATTCCCGTTCGTCGACACCCCATCGCCGCGTGCGATCGCCGACGGCTACCAGTTGCTGCAGGAGCTCGAGGCCGTCGACGAGGCGCGCGCGCTGACCGCCCGCGGGCGCGAGCTCGCGCGCCTGCCGCTCGATCCGCGCGTGGGCCGCATCGTGCTCGCCGCGCGCGAGAACGGGTGCCTCGCCGAGGGCCTCGTGATCGCGAGCGCGCTGTCGGTGCCCGACCCGCGCGAGCGGCCGCTCGAGCGCGCGCAGGCCGCCGATCAGGCGCACCTGCAGTTTCGCGACGCGCGCTCGGATTTCCTCTCGCTGATCGCACTTTGGGAGTTCTTCGAGAGCCCCGCGCAGAAGGCGCTGTCGCACCGCAGGCGCGTGCTCGCCTGCCGCGCGCATTACGTGTCGTTCCTGCGCCTGACCGAGTGGCGCGACGTGCACGCGCAGCTCGTCGCGACGCTGCGCGAGGCGGGATGGACGCTCGACCTGCGCCTGCCGCAGGCCATCGACGCCGCGCGCTATGCGGCGATCCACCGTGCGTTGCTCGCCGGCCTCCTCGGCAACATTGGCGTCAGGTCGGAGCCCGCGGCCGACGAAGGACGGTCGCGCCTCGCGCCCGCGGGCCGAACCGTCGCGCTCTCCGTGGCGGGTCCATACGAAGGCGCGCGTGGCGTCCGCTTCCTTCTCCATCCGGGCTCCGGCCTCGCGAAGAAGCCGCCCAAGTGGGTCGTCGCGGCGGAGCTGACGCAGACGACGCGGCTCTTCGCGCGCTGCGCCGGGCGCGTCGAGCCCGACTGGATCGAGGCGGTGGCCGGCGACCGCGCCACGCGCGAGCACTACGACGCGCACTGGGACCCGGCACGCGGCGAGGTGATCGCGAGCGAGCGCGTCAAGCTCTACGGCCTGACGTTGATCGCGCGCCGGCCGGTCGTCTACGGTGCAATCGCGCCGCGGGAGGCGCGCGACGTGTTCATTCGCGAAGCGCTCGTCGCCGGCGCGCTCGGCGTCGATGCGCCGTTTGCCGCCCACAACCGCGCGCTGATCGAGGAAATCGCCGAGCTCGAGCACAAGGCGCGGCGCGAGGACGTGCTGGTCGACGAGGAGGCGATCGCGGCGTTCTACGCGGAGCGCATTCCCGACGACGTGCATTCGCGCGCCACGTTCGAGGCGTGGCGCAGGCGCGAGGAGCGGCGCGATCCGCAGCGCCTGTTCCTGACGCGCGAGGCGCTGATGCGCCATGCCGCGTCGTCCATCACCGAGGAACTGTTTCCGCCGTCGCTGTCGGTCGCGGGCGTGCCATTGCCGCTCGCCTACCGGTTCGCGCCGGGACATCCGCTGGACGGCCTCACGCTGACCGTTCCGCTCGCGCTCCTCAACCGGGTCGACGACGCGACGCTCTCCTGGCTCGTGCCCGGGATGATTCGCGAGAAGGTGACGCATTACCTCAAGGCGTTGCCGAAGGCATCGCGCAATCGCCTGGTCCCGCTGCCGGACACCGTGACCGGCTTCCTCGAAGCGGTGCGGCGACACGAGGGCGTCGGGCTCGTCGACGCGCTTTCCGAGTACCTGCGCGCGCGCCTTGGCGCGACGCCCGATGCGCTGCGCGATGTCGCGCTGCCGCCGCATCTGCGGATGAATCTCCGTGTCGTCGACGCCGCCGGGCAGGAGCTCGCGATGGATCGCGCCCTTCCCGCGCTGCGCGAGCGACTGCGCGACGCCGCGCGCCTCGAGTTCGCGGCGGAGAAGCCGGCGTTCGAGCGTCGGGGGCTGCGGCGGTGGGAGTTCGGCGAATTGCCCGAGACGCTGACGCTGCGCAGGGACGGCCACGACCTCACGGGCTACCCCGCGCTGGTCGACGAGCCGGACGGCGTCGCGCTCACGCTGCTCGACACGCGCGAGGCCGCGCTCGCCGCAACGCGCAAGGGCATCGTGCGGCTCATCGATTTCGAGCTCGGGGACGCGCTCGCCCGGCTGCTCAAGGGCGCCCCGGTCTGGTCGACGCTCGGCGTACAGCTCCGCGGGGCCGTCGCGTCGCCGGCGCTTGCCGACGACCTGCGCGCGGCCGTCGCCGATCGTGCGTACGTCGGTGACGATCCGTTGCCGCGCGACGCCCAAGCATTCGCGGCGCAGGTGAAGCGCGCCCGCGCGCGCCTTCCAGCCGTCGCCGATGGCGCGCTCCGCGTCCTCGCGGCGATCGCGGCTTCCCACCATGCGCTGTCGCAACGTCTGGCCGCCTCGCCGCCGGCGCTCGCGCGCGTCGCTGCCGAGGTGCGGGCGCAGCGCGACGCGCTCGTCCATCCGGGCTTTCTCGCCGAGACGCCGTGGGAGCAGCTCGCCCACCTGCCGCGCTATCTGCAGGCAATGGCGCGGCGCCTGCAGCGCTTCGCCGAGCACCCCGAGCGCGACCAGCGCCACGCGGCGCAGGTCGGCGCGTGGTGGTCCCGTTACGTCGAGCGGGCCCAGGCCGAGCGGCGGGCGGGCGGCGTCTCCCCCGGGCTCGCGGCCTTCCGCTGGATGCTCGAGGAGCTGCGCGTCTCGCTCTTTGCGCAGGAGCTGCGCACGCCGGTCCCCGTGTCGCTCAAGCGGGTCGAAAGGGCATGGGAGGCGCTGTCGCGACAGCAAGGATGAGCATGCGCGGTGGCATACAATCCGTCCCCGTGCTAGAGTCGATCGGCCGAAACTATGTCCTGATCCCGCAAGCCGCTGGTCGCGCACTGGTCACGTCGATGCCCCTTCCGCCAAACCTGTGCCTTCCCCCAACGTAACGACCAGCGCCGCGCCGGCCCGCCGTCCGATCCCCCGGGAGCTGGCGAAAATCCTCGCCGACTGCCGCGACCTCGCCGTCCACCGCCTGCTCCTGTCGTTCACCGCGCTCCTCGACCGCGTGTGCGACATGCTGATGGACCGCGCCGGCAAGTCGGACGTGCGCGACGAGCAGCAGCTCTTCCTCGAGGCGCGGCAGTTGCTGCTCGTCGATCGCGCGACGCTGATGGCCGAGTTCGAGAAGCGCCTGCGCTCGCGCATCGAGGATCACATCTCCGGCCGTGCCGACGCCAAGGCCGATTTCTCGAAGATGGACGCGACGAAGCTCGCGCTCGTCGACATCACGAGCATCGACGAGTCGGTCATCGTCGGCAACATCGTGCGCGTCGTCGAGAACGTCTGCCACGAGGAGCTCATCACGCTCAATCGCGGCATCGGGCACCTGCTCGGCAAATCGGTGCTCGAAAGCGCGGGCAATCCGCTCGGCCCCAACACGATCGTCGGCGCCTTCGCCGAGGCGCTCGGCGCGCTCCAGGCCGAGGGCCGCGTCAAGTTTCAGATCCTGAAGGAGCTCAACCAGGCGCCGCTCGGCGAGATCGCCGCGATCTATGCGGACGTCAACCGGCACCTCGCTAACCTGCGCATCATTCCTCCCGGCAGCGTGCGTCGCACGACGCCGCGCCCGCCCGCTGCCGAACGCAAGCGTCCCGGGGAGGCGCGGCCCGACGGCGCGCAGCCGTCGCCGGAGATGGACATGATGGCGATGTTCCGCCGCATGGCCTCGCACGGCGGCTTCCCGCTCGCCGGCCATCCGGCGCCGCCGATGCGCGTGCTGCCGCCCCTGCCGCCGACGCCGTCGGGCTACGTTCCCGGCACGCCGATCGTCGCGACGCCGGGACTGCGCGAGGGGCTGACGCGCCTGCAGGCGGGCCAGACCGACTTCGCGGTCGAGGGCATGCAGGTCGCGTTCTCCGGCATTCCGGAAGGCACGCACAACGTCCTGCGCGACCTTCAGGAATCGCCGCTCGGGCAGCGCGCGAACCAGCTCGAGGCAATGACCATCGAGATGGTCGCGATGCTGTTCGACTTCATCTTCGACACGCGCGATCTCCCCGACGGCATCAAGGCACTGCTCGCGCGCCTGCAGATTCCGGTGCTGAAGGTGGCGATGCTCGACGGCGCGTTCTTCGCGAAGAAGTCGCATCCATCGCGCCTGCTCGTGAACGCGTTGGCCGCGGCAGGTCTCGGCTGGTCGCCGGCGATGGGCCAGGACGATCCGCTGTATCGCACGATCGACCGCATCGTGCACAAGGTGATCGACGGGTTCTCGGAGAACCTCGGCATCTTCGACGAGCTGCGCGCCGAGCTCGAGGCGTTCCTCGCCGCCGAGGAGCAGGCGGCCGAAGCGAATTTCTCCAACACCGCCGAGGCGATCAACGAGGGCGACCGCAAGGACCTCGCGAGCGTCGTCGCGAAGTCCGAGATCGAGCGGCGCGTCGAGAGCTACCCGATTCCGCGCTTCCTCGCGCAATTCCTGCGCGACAAGTGGCACGTGGCGCTCGAAGGCATCTACCTGCGCGAGGGCGACGACAGCGATGCGTGGAGCACGAGCGTCGCAACGCTCGAGGACCTCGTCTGGAGCGTGCAGCCGAAGAAGACGCCCGAGGACCGCAAGCACCTCGTCGCGCTCCTGCCGTCGCTCTTGAAACGGCTCGCGGCCGGCGTGCCGGCGCAGCAATGGGCGCCCGGCGAGCGCGAGGCGTTCATGGCGAACCTGGTCGAGGCGCACGCGGCGGCGGTGAAGCCGTCGCTCGCGACCATGCCCTCGCCGACGGCTGCCGTCGCCGAGGCCGCGCGCGCCGAAGCCGAGGCCGCGAAGAAGTCCGGCAACGCCGAGGCCGCCGCGCGCGCGGAAGCGCTCGCCGCCGCGATGGCGCCCGCCGAACCCTCCCTTCCGGAGGAGGGTCCCACGGTCCTCGAGGACGAGTACCTGGAGATCGCGCGGAGCCTCGATCGCGGCATGTGGGTCGAATTCGAGGACGCGGACGCGCAGCTTTCGTTCGCGAAGCTCGCATGGATCAGTCCGTTGCGTGGCACGTACCTCTTCACCAACCGTCAGGGCCAGAAGGCCGTCTCGATCACCGCCGAGGCGCTCGCCGACCAGTTCCGCAACAACCGCGCACGGCTGGTGGAGGCCGAGCCGCTGATCGATCGCGCGTTCACGAGCGTCATTTCGGAGCTCACGGACCGCTTCGAGCTCGAGACGGCGTCGGTCTAGCCCGGATATTTCACCGGACCGGCCTTCCCTCGATGACCGTTTCCCTTCGATCAACGCTCCGGTGAAATACCCGGGCTGACGCGATCCGGCGTGGCTGCGATTTTCGGCGCCCTCCGGCGCGCGCTGCCGATCCTCGCGATGCCACGCATCGTCGCCCTCGCGACGCTGCCGCTCGTCGTCGCGGCGATCCTCTGGACCGGCATCGGCATGGCCGCCTGGCATCCGCTGACCGACTGGCTCGCGCAGGTGTTCGGCGCCAAAGCGGAGTCCTCGCTTTGGCAGCGCATCGCCGCCGACGCGATCGCCGTCGTGATGTTCGCCGCGCTCGCGGTGATCACCGCCTTCACGGCGATCGCCGTGCTGTCGATGCCGGTGATCGTGCGGGTCGTCGCCATGCGCGATTTTCCCGCGCTCCAGCCGCTGCGCGGCGGCAGCTTCTCGGGCAGCGTCGCCAATGCCGCGGTGGCGCTCGTGGTCTACGTGCCGCTGTGGCTAATGTCGCTGCCGCTCCTCTTCATTCCGCCGCTCTACGCCGTGGTGTCGCTGGTCCTCAACGCCTGGCTCACGCAGCGCATGTTCCGCTATGACGCCCTCGCCGAGCACGCGCGGCGCGAGGAGATCGCCGCGGTGCTCGCGCGAAGCCGCACGCGCCTGATGGGACTCGGCCTCGTGCTGTCGCCGCTGTCGCTGATTCCCCTCGTGAACATCCTGGTGCTGCCGATCTACGCCGGCATCGCGTTCACCGAGCTCGCGCTCGGCGAGCTGACGGCGCTGCGCGCGTCGTCATCGCTCGCCGCGCCTGCATGAACGGGCTCGTCGGCAGCGGCAAGGCCTTCGACGAGGTCGCGGTCGGCGACACGTTCGCGAGCGCGCTCACGGTCACCGAGACGCACATCGTCGTCGGCGCCGGCCTGATCGGCGATTCCAATCCGCATCACACGAATGCCGAGTACGCCAAGGGCACGCGCTTCGGCACGCCGATCCTGCACGGCATGCTGACCTCGTCGATCATGGGCGCCGCCGTCGGCATGTACTTCCACGGCACCGCGATCGCGTACCTCGAGCATCGTGCGCGCTTCCTCGCGCCGGTGCGCGCGGGCGACACGTTGACGACGACGTGGACCGTCAAGGAGTTGCTCGACAAGCCGAAGCACGGCGGCGGGATCGTCGTGCTCGACGCGACTGCCGCGAACCAGCGGGACGAGGTCGTGGCCGAGGCGCACGCGCGCATCCTCGTGTCGCGGCGCGCGCCTTCCGGCTGACGCACGAGTTCCGCGCCGTCGAGGTCTATTTGGCGCGCATGGACCGGGCGAATACGCGCGACCTCGGCCCGATCGTCACCGACGCCGGGACTTCTTCTCCGAGGAGAAACGGTCGGCCACGTTCGCGCATCGCGCCGATCGCGCACGACGTGCCGGGCTACCAGGGCCGCTACCGCATCACCAAGACGATCCTGGCGGACACGCAGCGCGACGTCCTCCAGGAGATCCGCTTCGAGGCGTTGCAGGGGACGCGCGGCGACTACGCGGTGTTAGCTGCTCGCCCCGCACGTCGCGTCGCGCGAGCCTCGCAACGACGCCCTCGCACCCGTACCCGCACTTTCGCGGCCGCACACGAGGCGGCCAAGCGCACCTCCGCTCGTTACGCGTGCCCGTACCGGGCGATGGCGTCGTCGATGCACGTATCGCGTTGCGCCGCGGGCCCGGTGATGCATTGCCGCAGCGCCGCACGATAGGCGTTGTCGCCGCTGCGTGCCCCTTCCGCGCTCGCGGTGCTTCGCCGCGTGGTGGGCCGGGCTGCCTTATGCGACTTGGCAGACTTGCCCGTCTTGGCCGAAGTGCCGGCCCTGGCGCCGGCCGTGCTGGTTGCCGCGGCGTGGGTCGTCGCCGGCGGCTGGGCGGGCGCGGCCGCCTGCACCCCGGTCGCGAGCGCGAGCGCCGCGATTGCTGTGGCGAGCGTCGTGCAGCGTTGCAGAGGATTCATCCTTGCCTCCGAAGAAAATCGAGTCTCACCCTCGTTGGACGGGTCGGCGGCCGCCGGGTTCGCCGGCGTGCGGGCGCACCCGCCGCCTTTGGAACCGCTCCGACCCCGGCGCCACGGGTCGCGGCCCGGGGTGAAAGGCCTTTCGCGGGACGACCGCCCTCAAGGCGGGTCATTCGACGAGCGCCCGATAGGCGTGCCACGTTGCGTGGCCGATCCACGGCACCGCGACGACGAGGCCGGCGAAGGCGAGCGCGAACCCCAGGCCGACGATCACGACGATCGCAACGCCCCACACGAGCATCGCGGGCACGTTCGCGCCGAACGCGCGCAGGCTCGTCAGAACCGCGACGATGCCGTCGGTGCCGCGATCGAGCATCAGCGGCGCCGCCACCACGCTGCTCGCGAACGTGAGCGCCGCGAAGAAGCCGCCCACGCATGCGTACGCGAGCAGGAATTCGACGTTGTCGAGCGACAGCATCTGGTCGACGAAGCCCGCGACGGTCGGCATCGTGCCTTCGTAGAAAAGCGCGAACGCGATGAGCGAGGCGCGCGCCCAGACGAGCAGGATGATCGTGAGGACGAGCGTGAAGACGCCGAGCGCTCCCGCGTTGGCACGCCAGGCGCACAGCGTCGGGCCGAGGCGGGGCGCCTCGCCGCGCTCGTGTCGCCGGGACAGGTCATACAAGCCGACCGCGAGGAACGGCCCGACCAGGAAGAATCCGGTCACGAGCGCCGCGACGTATTCGTACGCGTGCCGGAACGTGAATGCGATGATCCAGCCCATCGCCGCGAAGCACGCACCGTAGAAGAGACTCGGCAGCGGGTGGGCGCCGAAATCGCGCGCGCCCGCGGCGAGCCATTGGAGCGGAGCGCGTGCGCCGACGCGGCGCACCGCCGGCAGCGCAGATGGCCGCGGCTCGACGGGGGTCATGCGCGGCGCCTTGCCGTCGACCTGCCCGCCAGCGCGCGCACGCACTCGGCGACGAGCGCCGGGCCGCGGTAGACGAGTCCCGTGTAGAGCTGGACGAGCGTCGCGCCGGCCTCGACGCGTTCGCGCGCGTCGGCGCCGGACATGATTCCCCCCGCGGCGACGATCGGGAGCGCGCCGTCGAGGGCGCGTGCGAGCGTGCGCAGTGTCGCGAGCGCCCGGGGTCGCAGGGGCGCGCCGGAGAGCCCGCCCGCCTCGTCCGCGTGCGGCAATCCCGCCACGCCGTCGCGCGCGATCGTCGTGTTCGTCGCGATCGCGCCGTCGATGCCGTGCCGGACGAGCAGCCGCGCGACGCCGCGCACCGCGTCATCGCTCAAGTCCGGCGCGATCTTGACGACGAGGGGCACGCGGTGACCGTGTCGCTCCGCGAGCGCGTCGCGTTCGGCGACGATGCGCGCGAGCAGCCCGTCGAGCGCATCCTCGGCCTGCAGATCGCGCAGCCCCGCCGTGTTCGGTGAGGACACGTTGATCGTGACGTAGCTCGCGCGCGCATGGACGGCGCGCAGGCAGGCGACGTAATCGTCGGCCGCGCGCGCGTTCGGCGTGTCGAAGTTGCGGCCGATGTTGATGCCGAGGATGCCCTGGTAGCCCGAGTCGTCGACGTTCGCGACGAAGCGCTCCACGCCGTCGTTGTTGAAGCCCAGGCGGTTGACGAGCGCCATCGCTTCGGGGATCCGGAACATCCGGGGCCGCGGGTTGCCCGGCTGGGCCCGCGGCGTCACGGTGCCGGTCTCGAGGAAGCCGAAGCCGAGCGTCGCGAGCCCGGCGAGATGGGCGGCGTTCTTGTCGAGCCCGGCCGCGAGTCCGACCCGATTGGGAAAGGTGAGGCCCATCGCGTCGACGGGCCCGGCGGGCAGGCGCGGCGCGGCGAGTCGCGCGAGGCCCGTCTTGGTCGCCGCGTCGAGCCCGGCCAGCACGAGCCGGTGGGCTCGCTCGGGATCCGCCGCGAAGAGCAGCGGCCGAAACAGCGGATAGAGGCTGTGCATTGCGTTCAGAGGTCGCGAGAGCGCCGGCGCGTGCGAAGATACACCCGTATCCGACGGTCACGAGCGCGCCGCACCAAGCGCGAACGGTAATCCAATGAGCAACAAGCAACTCCTGCGCGTCCTCGGCGCAGCCCTCGCCTTCCTCGCGAGCGGCCTCGCGGGCGGCGCCGCCGACGCCGCGGCCGTGCGGCACACGCCAGCGGAACCCGGGTCGGGGTACGAGCGGCGTGCGGACGTGCGCGAATTCATCGACGAGCTCGTGCACGAGCACCGGTTTCCGCGCAAGCGGCTCGCCCGCTGGTTTCGTGATGCGCGCTACCAGCCGAAGATCATCGAGGCGATGCAACGGCCCCTCGTCGAGCCGCCGAAATGGTACGAGTACGCGCCGCAGTTCCTCTCCGACGAACGCATCGACGGCGGCGTTGCGTTCTGGCGCGAGCACGCCGCGGCCCTGGCGCGCGCCGAGCGCGAATTCGGCGTGCCGCCCGAGATCGTCGTGGCGATCATCGGTGTCGAGACGTTCTACGGGCGCAACGTCGGACGCTATCGCGTCATCGACGCGCTGACCACGCTCGCCTTCGATTACCCACGCCGGGCCTCGTTCTTTCGCGGGGAACTGCGCGACTTCCTGCTGCTCGCGCGCGACGAGCGCTTCTCGCCGCTCGTGCCCAAGGGCTCGTTCGCCGGGGCGGTCGGCGTTCCGCAGTTCATGCCTGGCAGCGTACGGCGCTTCGCCGTCGACTACGACGGCGACGGCCGTATCGACTTGTGGCGAAGCGGCGACGACGCGGTCGGCAGCGTTGCAAACTACCTCGCGCGCCATGACTGGCTGCGTGGCCAGCCGGTCTGGTCGAGGGCCACGATCGCGCCGTCGCAGCGCGACGCGGTGCGAAGCCGCCTGGACGGCGGCATCAGCGAGCGGCGGCCGCTCGCCGCCTGGAACGACGACGGCGTCGCTGCCGAACGGCTGCCGGACCCGATGTCGCCGGAGCCGGTGGGACTGCTCGCGCTCGAGGAGCCGCCCGACGTCGAGGGCGATCCGGAGAGCCTGTGGGTGGTCTTTCCGAACTTCTACGTGATCACGCGCTACAACAAGAGCCGGCTCTATGCGGCTGCGGTGACCTCGCTCGCGGAGGCGATTCGCGCGGCGCGCACTTCCGGGGCTAACTGATCGAAGCTGCGCTCCCGCGCGGACCATCGTCGCATTGCGAGGACGGTCTGCTTGCCTTCCCTATGATGGCTCCGTGGCGCGCCGCAGGAACGCGACCACCTCCGCCATGAGCCCGCGGTGGTGGCCGACCCAGACGTGGCCGCCGTGCGGGTAGCCGATGAATCGCGCATGCCCGATGTGCCGCGCCATGTAATGCGCGGCGTCGTACGTGCCGTAGAGATCGTCCTCGACGCCCGCGATCAGCGTCGGCACGTCGATCGACTCCAGGTCGTAGCGCGGCAGCGCGCCGACGACGCGTGCGTCGTTTTGGAGGCCGAGGCGGCGCGCGCTCACCGGCAGGATGTGCTCGATGATCGCGTCGACGCGGGCACGCTCGTCGGCGCTCGCACGCGCGACGAGCGACGGCGGCGTCGCGAGCAGGCCGCGGATCAATGCGCGGCGCATCGTCTTCGTCGCCACCCAGAACAGGAAATCGGAGCGAAGGGCGGTATCGAAGAGGAATTGCGTGACGGCGGGCGCGAGCACGGGCGGCTGGCCGGCCGGCCGCGGCACGTACGCCGCCGGCACGAGCAGGATGAGCGCCGTGCAGCGTGCGCGATGCCGCAGCGCGAACTGCAGCGACGACGGTGCTCCCGCCGATGCCCCCGCGATCGCGGCCCGCTCGATGCCCAGCGCATCCAGCAGGTGCGCGTGCGCGTCGGCTTGCGCCTGCGGCGACGCGTCGAGCGGCAGCGGCGTGCCGAGGTAGCCGAAGCGCGACATCGCGATCACGCGAAAGCCGGCGAGCGCGAGCACGCCGCCGAAGTCCAGCCCCTGGTCGACGCCGCCGCCCGCGCCGTGCACGACGAGCACCGCCGGGCCGTCCCCGACCGTCGCGTATTCGATCGGTCCCGACGCGGTGTCCGCGATGCGGGCTGCCTCGGCCACGCGCGCACGCGCCGCGCGGAGGTCCCGCTGGAATTGCCGCGCCGCGTGCCTCGAATAAGCCGCGCCGGCGATCCCCAGCGCGAGCGCGAGCGTGCGACGCGGACTCATGGACGAAGTGCGTGCTCGCGCGACACCGGCTTGCTCAGCGGCGCTCCGCGACGATCCTGCGCGCATGCTCGACGAGTGCGCGCGTCGAGGCATCGGTATCGCCGGGCAGCGACGCCCCGTCGGCGAGCGCGGCAACGAGCGGTTTCGCGAGCGTCTTGCCGAGTTCGACACCCCATTGATCGAACGAGTTGATGCCGAACAGGATGCCCTCGACGAACGTGCGATGCTCGTAGAGCGCGAGGAGGGCGCCGAGATTGCGCGCGTCGAGCGCGGGCAGCAGGAGTGTCGTCGACGCGCGATTGCCGGGACATTCGCGCGCGCGAATGGCCGCCTCCAGATCGCCGCCCGCATGGCCCTGCGCGACCAGCTCGGAGCGCAGCGTCGCCTCGCCGCGGCCGATCATCAACGCCTGCGCCTGCGCCAGCGCATTCGCGACGAGCAGCGTCTGCTGGTCGCCAAGCGGGTGCGCTGCACGCACCGGAACGATGAACTCGACCGGCACCTCCAGCGTTCCTTGGTGCAGCCACTGGAAGAACGCGTGCTGGCTGTCGGTGCCGACGCCACCCCACAGCGCCGGCGCCGTCGCCCCGTCGACCGCCGAGCCGTCGCGGCGCACGCTCTTGCCGTTGCTTTCGAGCGCGAGCTGCTGCAGATAATCGGGAAGGCGTGCGAGCGCCTGCGCGTACGGCACGACGATGCGTTGCCGATGGCCGAGCGCGCGCGCATTGAAGAAGCCGAGCAAGCCGAGGATCACGGGCAGGTTGCGCTCGAAGGGCGCCATGCGGAAATGGGTGTCCATCGCCTGCGCGCCGTCGAGGACATCGGCATACGCCTGCCAGCCGCAGCGGATCGCGATGACGAGCCCGACCGCCGACCAGAGCGAGTAGCGCCCGCCCACGCCCTCGGCCATGGGCAGGATGTCGTCGTCGCGGATCCCGAAGCGTCGCGCCGCATCCACGTTCGACGTGACCGCGATGAAGTGCGGCGCGACGTCGCGCTCCGCGCCCAGCGCCTGCGAAAGCCACCGGCGCGCGCTTTGCGCGTTGGCGAGCGTCTCCTGCGTCGTGAACGTCTTCGAGGTCACGATGAAGAGCGTGCTCGCCGGATCGCGGTTGGCGAGCGCGCGCGTCAGATGTTCCGGATCGACGTTCGAGACGAACGCGACGTCGGGCGTCCCGCGCGCATCTTCCGCACCGCTCAATGCGTCGCACACCAGCCGCGGGCCGAGATCCGAGCCGCCGATGCCGATGTTGATGACCGCGCGCAGCGGCCGCGCCGTCGCCCCCTTGCGCCGGCCTTCGCGCACCGCGTTGGCGAGCGCGGCCATCCGCTCGCGCGTCGCGTGCATCTCGGCCGTCACGTCCACGCCGTCGACGACGACGGGATTCGGAGAGCGGAGCGCGGTGTGCAGCACCGGCCGGCGCTCGGAGACGTTGATCTTCTCGCCGGCGAAGAGCGCTGCGATCCAGTGGGCGAGGTTGGCCGACGCGGCCGATCGAAGCAGCACGTCGAGCGCGTCCTGGTCGATGCGCTCCTTGGCGATGTCGGCACGCCAGCCGTTCCATTCGAGGGTGAAGCCTTCGGCGCGGGCGGGATCGCGCGCGAACAGTTCGGCGAGCGTCGTGGCACGCAGGCGCCGCGCGGCGTCCTGCAGTTCGGAAGCGTCGTAGGGCGCGTGATTCATGACGAAGCGCAAAGGGCGCGGGCGGCACCGCCTCGCTCGCATGCTAACAGGCGCACGTCTCGCTGAGCGAAACCCACCCGCGGTCGGGACCTGCGCCGCAGCGTCCTGAGGCGCGCGACGCGTGCGCCCGCGCGCGGCATCCGGGCTAGAATGCTCACGACTCGCCGCTGGCCGGCGTGTGCGAAACCGCGGCGGGGCCGCATCGCTGTTCCTTCGAGGGAGATCCAGAATGACCAGACGTGCCGGAGTTCGTTCCATTGCGCTCACCGCGGCGCTGGCGCTCGGTGTGCTGCTCGCCGCGCCGACGGCTTCCGCCCAGCAGAAGGTGCTGAAGTTCATCCCGCAGGCGGACCTGCGGATCCTCGATCCGATCACCACGACCGCATACATCACCCGCAACCACGGGTACATGGTCTACGACACGCTGTTCGCGACGGACGCCAAGTTCCAGGTGCAGCCGCAGATGGTCGACAAGTACGAGATCAGCGCGGACAAGCTCACGTACACGTTCACGCTGCGCGACGGTCTCAAGTTCCACGACGGCCAGCCGGTACGCTCCGCCGACTGCATCGCCTCGGTCGAGCGCTGGGCGAAGCGCGACGCGCTCGGTCAGAAGCTCGCGGAAGCGACGGAGTCGTGGAAGGCGGTCAACGACAAGACGTTCACGCTGAAGCTCAAGCGGCCGTTTCCCCTGACGCTCGAGGCACTGGCGAAGCCGTCGTCGAACGTGCCGTTCATCATGCCGGAGCGGATCGCGAAGACCGATCCGTCGACGAACATCACCGATCCCACCGGTTCCGGGCCGTTCAAGTTCGTAAAGGCGGAGTGGGTCCCCGGCAACAAGGTCGTCTACGTCAAGAACGCCGACTACGTGCCGCGCAAGGAGCCGCCGTCGTGGGCGGCCGGCGGCAAGGTCGTCAAGGTCGACCGCGTCGAATGGATCTACATCCCCGACTCCGCGACCGCGGCGGCGGCGCTCAACGCCGGCGAGGTCGACTGGTGGGAGCAGATGCCGCCCGATCTCATTCCGGTGCTGGCGAAGAACAAGGAGGTGAAGGTCGAGAACATCGACCCGCTGGGCTCGATGGGAATGATCCGCTTCAATTTCCTGTATCCGCCGTTCAACAACCCGAAGATGCGCCAGGCGCTGCTCTACGCGATCGACCAGAAGGATTACGTCCTCGGCATCGCGGGCGACATGAAGAACGGCCGCACCTGTTATTCGTATTTCACGTGCGGCACGCCGCTCGCGAGCGAGGTCGGCGCCGAACCGATGAAGGGCAAGCGCGACTTCGACAAGGCCAAGGCGCTCATCAAGGAAGCGGGCTACAAGGGCGAGAAGATCGTCATCATCGACGCGACCGACCAGCCGATCGTGCATTCACAGTCGCTCCTGACCGGCGAGACGCTGCGCAAGCTCGGGCTCAACGTCGAGGTGCAGGCGGGCGACTGGGGCACGCTCATCACGCGCCGCGCGTCGAAGGAGCCGATCGAGAAGGGCGGCTGGTCGATCTTCCACACCTGGCTCGTCGGGCCGGATCTCACGAACCCGGCGGTCAACTTCGCCATTCGCGGATCGGGCGACAAGGCGTGGTTCGGCTGGCCGACCGACGCGAAGCTCGAGGAGCTGCGCGAGGCGTGGTTCGCGGCGACGGA
Source organism: Rudaea sp. (assembly GCA_050257435.1). GTDB lineage: Bacteria > Pseudomonadota > Gammaproteobacteria > Burkholderiales > Casimicrobiaceae > VBCG01. The sequence continues at coordinate 3,281 of JBLMWW010000274.1, read as the reverse complement.
CGCGGCGGGCTCGAAAAAGGCCGCGGAGGCCGTGCAGGCCCGCGCCTTCGAGTTCGTGCCGTACATTCCCACGGCGCAGTTCATTCTGCCGACGGCGTACCGCACGAATCTCTCCGGGCTGATCATTGCGCCGGTGACGTTCATGTGGAACGTGGAAAAGCGCTAGCGCTTCTCACCGCTCCGTTGCGACGCGCAGCCGACGGCGGATGATCCGGTACGTCATCCGCCGCCTCTTCTCGACCGTCATCGTCATGGCGGTCGTCGCCTTCGTCGTCTTCGCGCTGCTCTACCTGACGCCGGGCGATCCGGCCGCGATCATCGCCGGCGACATCGCGACCGACGCGGACATCAAGCGCATCCACGCGAAGCTCGGCCTCGACGAGCCGTTCCTGGTGCAGTTCGGGCGCTGGGTGTGGGCGCTCGCGCACGGCGACCTCGGCACGTCGATCTTCACCAACCTGCCGGTGACGCAGTTGATCGGCCAGCGCATCGAGCCGACGGTCTCGCTCACCGTCCTCACGCTGCTCGTCGCGATCGCCGTTTCGGTGCCGCTCGGCGTCGTCGCCGCGGCACGCGCCGGCACCTGGCTCGACCGGGGCGTCATGGCCCTTTCGGTGCTGGGCTTCTCGGTGCCGGTATTCGTGCTCGCCTACATCCTGATCCTGACGTTCGCGATCGAGCTCGACTGGCTGCCGGTGCAGGGCTACCGCAGCATCAAGGACGGCGTGTGGCCGTGGCTGCGGCACCTGATCCTGCCGAGCATCGCGCTCGGCACCGTCTACGTCGCGCTGATCACACGCATCACGCGGGCGAGCATGCTCGACGTGCTCGCGCAGGATTACGTGCGCACCGCGCAGGCGAAGGGCCTCGCGCCAGACCAGGTGCTGATCGGCCATGCGCTCAAGAACGCCGCGGTTCCCATCATGACCATCGTCGGCATCGGCGTCGCACTCCTCATCAGCGGCGCGATCGTCACGGAGACCGTGTTCGCGCTGCCGGGCATCGGGCGCCTCACCGTCGACGCGATTCTGCGCCGCGACTACCCGATCATCCAGGGCGTCACGCTGATCTTCTCGGCGGTGTACGTCCTCGTCAACCTGGCGGTCGACCTGTCGTACGCGCTCGTCGATCCGCGGATTCGCTACTGATGGCGACAGCGCTGCCCGCGCCGGCGGTTCCCGCCGCCCGCTCGATGTCGCCGACGTGGCGGCGCTTTCGCGACGCGTTCCGGCGCCATCCGATGGCGATCGTCGGCGGCGTAATCCTCGCGCTGATGGTCGCGATCGCCGTCTTCGCGCCGTGGCTCGGCACCGTCGATCCCGAGGCCGTCTCGCCGATCAAGCGGCTGAAGCCCCCGTCGTCGCTCTACTGGTTCGGCACGGACATGCTGGGCCGCGACGTCTACAGCCGCGTCGTCTACGGCGCTCGCATATCGCTGATCGTCGGGCTGGCCGTCGCGATCCTGTCGACGCTGCTCGGCGTCGTCACCGGGCTCGTCACCGGGTACGTGCGCTGGCTCGACGCGGTCGTGATGCGCGTGATGGACGGATTGATGTCGATCCCGTCGGTGCTGCTCGCGATCGCGCTGATGGCGCTCACCAAGGCGAGCGTCGGCAACGTGATCGCGGCGATCACGATCGCCGAGGTGCCGCGCGTCGTGCGCCTCGTGCGAGGCCTCGTGCTCACGCTGCGCGAGCAGACGTACGTCGAGGCGGCGATCGCGGCCGGCACGACGCTGCCGGGCATCCTCGCTCGCCACATCCTGCCGAACATCGTCGCGCCGCTGCTCGTGCAGGGCACCTACGTCTGCGGCTCGGCGATGATCACCGAGGCGATCCTGTCGTTCATCGGCGCCGGCACGCCGCCCAACATCCCGAGTTGGGGCAACATCATGGCGGAGGGCCGGAGCCTGTTCCAGATCGCGTACTACCTGATCCTGTTCCCCGGCATCTGCCTGTCGCTCACCGTCCTCGCCGTCAACCTGCTGGGCGACGGCATGCGCGACGCGCTCGATCCGCGGCTCGCGCGGCGCATGTGATGGACGGGGCGCGAAGCAACGACGGGCCGCTGCTCGAGGTCGACGACCTCACGACGCACTTCTTCACGCGCGACGGCGTCGTGCGCGCGGTCGACGGCGTCTCCTTCGCCGTGATGCGCGGCGAGGCGCTCGCGATCGTCGGCGAATCCGGCTGCGGCAAGAGCGTCACCTCGCTTTCGATCATGCGGCTCGTCGCTTCGCCGCCGGGCCGCACGGTGCGCGGGCGCGTGATGTTCGAGGGCCGGGATCTGCTGCAGCTCGCGGAGCCGGAGATGCGGAAGGTCCGCGGCGATGCGATCTCGATGATCTTCCAGGAGCCGATGACCTCGCTCAACCCGGTGCTTACGATCGGCCACCAGATCGCCGAGGCGCTCGTGCTGCACCGGGGACTCTCGCGCGACCAGGCGATGCGGCGCGCGATCGAGCTCCTGCGCGTCGTGCACATTCCAGCGCCGGACCGGCGTGCCGCGCAATACCCGCATCAGCTCTCGGGCGGCATGCGCCAGCGCGTGATGATCGCGATGGCGCTCGCCTGCGAGCCGCGGCTGCTCATTGCCGACGAGCCGACGACGGCGCTCGACGTGACGATCCAGGCGCAGATCCTCGACCTCATGCGCGAGCTGCAGCAGAAGACCGGCGCCGCGATCGTGCTGATCACGCACGATCTCGGCGTCGTCGCCGAGATGGCGGAGCGCGTCGTCGTCATGTACGCGGGACGCAAGGTGGAGGAGGCCCGCGTCGATCCGCTGTTCGCGCGCCCGCTGCACCCGTATACGCGCGGTCTGCTCGATTCCATTCCCAAGCTGGGCGACGCCCACGCCGCGCGCGCGGCGGGCGGGGGGCGCGCGCGCCTCGCGGAGATTCCCGGGACGGTCCCTTCGCTGATCGAGCCCATCCCCGGTTGCGCGTTCGCGCCCCGGTGCGGTTTCGCCACTGCGCGGTGCCGCAGCGAGGCGCCCCCGCTCGAGGAGAAGGCGCCCGCCCACTTCGCGGCGTGCTGGGAATCGGCGCGTGTCGCGGCGGGAGCGGCCGCATGACGACAAGTGCTCTGGCAGGCCAGGCGTCGGGCGCAACCGGGGCGCCGCTCTTGCGCGTCGCGCATCTCACCAAGCATTACCCGATGCGAAGCGGCCTGCTCGGTCGGGCGCGCGGCGAGGTGAGCGCCGTCGACGATGTCTCGTTCGAGATCGCGGGCGGCGAGACGCTCGGGCTCGTCGGCGAAAGCGGCTGCGGCAAGTCGACG
>JBLMWW010000273.1:0-3730 GCA_050257435.1 Rudaea sp. | reverse complement strand
GCGATTTCACCTGGGTGCCGCAATGGGCGTTGCCGCACGTCGCCGTGCCCGAGCTGCGCTCGAGCATCGGCCCGATCGCCTCCGCCGTCCATCGCCATCCTTCGCGCGCGCTCTGGATGGTCGGCGTCACGGGCACCAACGGCAAGACCTCCTGCGCGTACTGGACGGCGCAGGCGCTCGGGCGCCTCGGCCGACGCACCGCGCTGATGGGCACGCTGGGCAACGGCTTCATCGGGGCGATCGCACCGTCGCCGAACACCACGCCCGACGCGTGCGTCCTCCACGAGCTCCTCGCACGCTGGCTCGCCGACGGCGCGCACGCCGTCGCCATGGAGGTCTCCTCGCATGCGCTCGATCAGAGGCGTGTCGACGGCGTGGCGTTCGACGTGGCGCTCTTCACGAATCTCACGCGCGACCATCTCGATTACCACGCCACGATGGAGGCGTACGGCGCGGCGAAGGCGCGGCTCTTCGATTTCCCCGGTCTGCACGCCGCGGTCGTCAATGCCGCCGACGCGTTCGGGCGCGAGCTCATCGCCCGTTCGCGCGCGCAGGGCCGCAACGTCCTCGCCTACGGCACCGACGACGCCGACATCGTCGCGACGCACGTCGAGACCACGGCGGCGGGCATGACGCTCGCTATTCGTGCGCCGTCGGGAACCGGCCGGCTCGCGACGCCGCTCGTCGGGGCATTCAACGTGCAGAACCTGCTCGGCGTCCTCGGCGTGCTGCTGGCGAGCGACGTCGCGCTCGAGGATGCGCTCGAGGCGCTCGGCCACGTGACGGCGCCGCCGGGACGCATGGAACGTCAGGGCGGGGAGGCCGATCCGCTCGTCGTCGTCGACTACGCGCACTCGCCCGACGCACTTGCGCAGGTGCTCGCCGCATTGCGGCCGGCGGTGCGCGACGGCGGCCGCTTGACATGCGTCTTCGGTTGCGGCGGCGATCGCGACCGCGGCAAGCGCGCGCCGATGGGCGCCGTCGCCGGGCGTCTGGCCGATCGCGTCATCGTGACGAACGACAACCCGCGCAGCGAGGATCCGCGGGCGATCGCCGAAGGGATCGTCGCGGGGCTCGCGCCGGTGACGCGCGATTTCGAAGTCGAGCTCGATCGTGCGCGCGCGATCGAGCAGGCGATCGTCGATGCGCGCGAAGGCGACGTCGTCTTGGTCGCGGGGAAGGGTCATGAGGACTACCAGGAAGCGAACGGAGAGCGGTTGGCGTTCTCCGACGCCGGTTGCGTTGCGCGCGTGCTCGCGCGTCGGAGGGGCGAATGATGGATACCGCGACGGCCGCCGGGGCGGTCGGTGGGTCCGTCGTCGGCGCCTCCGTGCCGTTCTTACGCGTCACGACCGATACGCGCGCGCTCGTCCCAGGCGATTTGTTCGTCGCGTTGCGCGGTGAGCGCTTCGACGGGCACGACTTCGTCGAACGGGCGCTGCACGGCGGCGCGGCGGCGGCGCTCGTCGCGCGAAGCCGCGCGGCGACGTTGCCGGGGAACCTGATCGCCGTCGACGATCCGCTGCCCGCCCTCGGTGGGCTGGCGGCGTTCTGGCGGCGCCGCTTCGCCATTCCCGTGGCGATCGTGACGGGCAGCAACGGCAAGACGTCGACGAAGGAGATGATCGCGTCGATCTTTCGCGCCGCGGCGGGTGAGGACGCCGTCGCGTCGACGCCGGGCAACTACAACAACGCGATCGGCCTGCCGCTCGCGATGCTCGCGCTCCGCGCCGCGCACCGCCTCGCCGTGTTCGAGATCGGCATGAACCACCGCGGCGAGACGCGCGAGCTCGCCGCGATCGCGCAGCCGACGATCGCCGTGATCACCAACGCCCAGCGCGAGCACCAGGAATTCATGCGCTCGGTCGACGAGGTCGCGGAAGAGCACGCCGACGCGATCCGCGCGTTGTCGCCATCGGGCACCGCGGTCGTCAATGCCGACGATCCGCGCGTCGACCTGTGGCGCAACGCCGCCCGGGAAGGCGCGCACGCGCTCGTGAGCTTCGGCCTCGATCGGCCCGCCGACGTCTTCGCGCGCTACGCCGCGCATCCCGACGGCGCCACGCTCGACATCGTGTCCCCGGCCGGGAACGCGCACGTGCTGCTGCACGTCCCCGGACGCCACATGGCGGCGAACGCGCTCGCGGCCGCGGCGACCGCCTACGCGGCGGGATTGGGACTGACGGCGATCGTGCAGGGGCTCGAGGCGTTTCGCCCGGTGCCCGGGCGGCTCGTCGTGCGGCACGCGACGTCCGGCGCGACCGTCATCGACGACAGCTACAACGCGAATCCCGATTCCGTCCGGGCGGCGATCGACGTGCTGGCGGCGCGCGCGGCGCCGCGCACGCTGGTGCTCGGCGACATGGGCGAGGTGGGCGATGCCGGCGTTGCGTTTCATCGCGAGATCGGCGAATACGCGCGTGCGGCGGGCATCGAGCGGCTGCTCGCCGCCGGCGCGCTCGCGCGCGAGGCCGCGGAGGCGTTCGGTGCGGGCGCTGCGCACTGCGCATCGGTCGATGCGCTGGTCGATCGCGTCGAGGCGGCCGCGCAGGACGGCGGCACGCTGCTCGTCAAGGGCTCGCGCTTCATGCGCATGGAGCGCGTCGTCGCGGCGCTGGTCGGTGAAGAGGCCGGAGGAACGCACTGATGCTCCTCTGGCTCACCGAGATCCTGTCGCGCGACATCCGGGCGTTCAACGTCTTCAGCTACATCTCGCTTCGTGCGGTGCTGGCGACGATGACGGCGCTCGTCATCTCGTTCCTGATCGGGCCGAGGATGATCGCGTGGCTTTCGCGGATGCGCATCGGCCAGGCGGTGCGCGACGACGGGCCGCAGACGCACCTCACGAAGGCCGGGACGCCGACGATGGGCGGCGCGCTGATCCTCGTGTCGATCGCGGTCACGACGCTCCTCTGGGCCGATCTCAACAATCGCTTCGTCTGGGTCGTGCTGCTCGTCACGCTCGGCTTCGGCGCGGTCGGCTGGGTCGACGACTGGCGCAAGGTCGTCGCGCGCAATCCCAAGGGCTTGCCGGCGCGCGCGAAGCTCTTCTGGCAGTCGCTGATCGGGCTCGTGGCCGCCGTCTACCTCGCGTTCTCGGTGTCCGCCCCCGACAACACGACGTTCGCGCAGCTTTTCCTCGCGTGGGTGCAGAGCGGCTTCGCGGTAGGCCTCTCGCCGAAGGCCGACCTGATCGTGCCGTTCTTCAAGACGATCTCGTACCCCCTCGGCGTGTGGGGCTTCATCGCGCTGTCGTATTTCGTCATCGTCGGCACGAGCAACGCGGTGAACCTCACCGACGGCCTCGACGGCCTCGCCATCATGCCGACGGTAATGATCGGGTCGGCGCTCGGGATCTTCGCCTACGTAACCGGCAACGCGATCTTCGCGCGCTACCTCGGCTTTCCGCACATTCCCGGGGCGGGCGAGCTCGCGGTGATCTGCGGCGCGATCGGCGGGGCGGGCCTCGGGTTCCTCTGGTTCAACGCGTATCCGGCGGACGTTTTCATGGGCGACGTCGGGGCGCTCGCGCTCGGCGCGGCGCTCGGCGCGATCGCGATCATCGTGCGCCAGGAGATCGTGCTTTTCATCATGGGCGGCGTGTTCGTCGTCGAGACGCTGTCCGTGATGATCCAGGTCGCTTCGTTCAAGACGACCGGACGGCGCGTCTTCCGCATGGCGCCGCTGCATCACCACTACGAGCTCAAGGGGTGGAAGGAGAACCAGGTGG
>JBLMWW010000272.1:0-7976 GCA_050257435.1 Rudaea sp. | reverse complement strand
GCGCCGCACTTGCACGGGTCGGCAACCCGGTGCGTAATGACGCCGGCGGGCGGTGGCCGCGTCGTTACAATCCTGCGTAACGGCGCCGATCGCGCCGGCGCAAGCAATCGCGAGGCGACACTTCCTCATGCATCGTCCGGCGTTTTCCCTGCCCAATGCCTGGCGTCGTCCGAAAGCGGCGGACCCGCCGGCTTCGCAGGATCGCAAGGGACCCGAGCGTGACCGGACGCTGTTCCAGATCGCCCGGGGGCTCACCTGGATCGGCGGCGGCTTCCTCGTTGCGAGTGCCGCCGTCATCGTCTGGGCGGTGTTTCGCACCGTCGGCGTCGACGACCTCCTCGTCGCGTTGACCGTCGCGGGGTTGGGGCTCGGCCTCCCCGCGATCGTCGCGTTCGTCGTGGCGTGGATCCTGAATTCGCTGTCGCACCCGGACGCCGAGCCCGAAGACGACACGGCTCAAAGCGAAGTGCCGCTGCCGGCGGGGCAGCGCTCGGCGCTGACGAGCGCGGTGTGGGGCTACGCGGTGGCAGTCCTCGCTTGCACCGCCGCGTGGGGGTTGCGCATCCTGCTCGACCCCGTGCTCGGGCAGCAGGTCAGCTATGCGCCGCTCCTGTTGTCGGTCGCGTTCGCGGCGTGGTACGGCGGCCTCGGCCCGGCCGTGTTTGCCACGCTGCTCGGCGCCGGCATCGCGTGGTTCGGCTATCTCAGCCCGCGCGATCGCTTCGGGGCGCTCGACATCGACGACGCCGTGCAGCTCGGCCTGTATTGTGCCGCCGCGCTTTGCATCGGCGCGATCGCGTCGGCGCTGCGCGCGTCGCGCGAGCGCGCGCAGGCGCTCGCGCGGGAAAGCTTCGCGCGTCAGGCCGGCCTCGAGCGCGCGCGCGCGGAGCTCGCGGCCGAGCGCGATCGCTTCGCCGTGACGCTGCAGTCGATCGCGGACGCCGTCATCGCGACCGACGCGCAGGGCGACATCACGTTCGCGAACGACAGCGCCACGGCGCTCACCGGCTGGTCGGCAACCGAGGCGATCGGCAGGCCGCTTGCGAAGGTGTTTCGCGCGCTCGACGAGCACACACGACGCAACGTCACGCTCAAGCTCGACGGCGGCGAGCAGAACGAGACGTCGGCGATGGTGCTCGTCGCGCGCGACGGCACCGAGCGCGCCGTCGAGCCCAAGGTGAGCCGTATCCGCGGGCGCGCCGGCGCCTCGGGCGGGTTCGTCATCGTGTTCCGTGACATCACGGAGGCGCGGCGCGCGCGTGCCGCGCTCGAGGAGAGCGAAGCGCGCTTTCGCGTGATGGCCGACCAGACGCCGCTGCCGTTGTGGATGTCCGACACCGATCGGCACTACGTGTACGTGAACCGCGCGTGGCTCGCGTTCACGGGGCGCGCGGTCGACGAGGAGCTCGGCGACGGCTGGACGGCGTCGATCCATCCCGAGGACTTCGGCCCGCGCCAGGCGGCCTTCGCCCAGGCGTTCGATGCGCGCACGCCGTTCACGCTCGAATACCGGCTCCGCCGCCACGACGGCACGTACCGCTGGATGCTCGACCATGGCGCGCCGCGCTTCGACGGGGCCGGGAATTTCGCCGGCTACATCGGCGCGTGCCTCGACGTCACGGAGCGCAAGCAGGCGGCGGCGACGCTCGGCGCGTTCGAGCAGCGCAAGACCGCGTTCCTCGCCTCGCTCGCACACGAGTTGCGCAATCCGCTCGCCCCGATCCAGAGCTCCGTCGAGCTCCTGCGGCACATCGGGCGCGGCAGCGACCCGCGCGTCGCGCGCGCGCAGGAAATCATCGAGCGCAACTGCGCGCGGCTCGCCGCGCTCGTCGACGACCTTCTCGATCTCTCGCGCATCGACAGCGGCAACATTCAGTTGCGCCGCGAGCCCGTCGACGTCGCCCCGGTGGTCGAGCGCGCCGTTGCCCGCCACGCCGCGGCGTTGCGCGATCGCGCGCAGCAGCTCACGCTCGACCTGCCGCCTGCGCGGTTACGCGTCTTGGGTGACGCAGACCGGATCGAGCAGATCGTCGGCATCCTCGTCGGCAACGCGTCGCGCCACACGCCGCGCGAGGGGCGCATCGCAGTCGCCGCGCGCGCGGCGGACGAGGACGCGGTCGAGATCGCTGTCGCCGACACCGGCGAAGGCATCGAGCCGGAACGCGCGTCGGAGCTGTTCGAGCTCTTCGACAACGTGCGCGGCACCGGCCGCGCGACCGAAGGCCTCGGCACCGGTCTCGCGATCGTCGCGCGCCTGGCGCGCTTGCTCGGCGGCAGCGTGCGCGCCGGAAGCGAAGGGCGCGACCGCGGAAGCACGTTCGTGCTGCGCCTGCAGGGGACCGGCGGCGAGCCGGCGACTGCGCCACCGGCTCCCGGGGATGCCTCGGGCGCGCGGCCGGTGCGGCTGCTGGTCGTCGACGACAACGTCGATGCGGCCGACGCGATCGGCACGCTGCTCGCGGTCGAGGGCTTCGAGGTCGTCACCGCGCACGATCCGGAGGCCGCCATCGAGCGCGCCCGTGCCGGCGACCCGGACGTGATCCTGCTCGACATCGGACTGCCCGGCATGACCGGCTACGAGCTCGCGCGGAAGCTCCGCGCGGCGCCCGTGCGCACCCGGGCGAAGCTCGTGGCCATCACGGGGTACGGGCAGGCAACCGACACCGACACCGCGCGCGAGGCCGGTTTCGACGGCTACCTCGTCAAGCCCGTCGACCTCGCGCAGCTCAAATCGAGCATCGACGCGCTGCTTGCGCGCGACGCACCGACGGCCGAGGCGGCGCGGCGCTGAACGCAACACCTCCGTGTTCCGCGTCTTCACCCGCGGCATCGGCGTTTCCGCGTAAGATGCGGCGGCGCAGGTTGCCCTCCCCCCATACGTGCTGCCGAATCCGCCTTCGCGCATCGACCAGGCGCTGACCCTCGCGGTGCTGGCGATGCTGATCGTCGGCTGCTACGTCGTGTTGCGGCCGTTCCTGACGGCGATCCTCTGGGCGGCAATCCTCTGTACGACGACGTGGCCGCTGTATCTGCGCCTACACGCCCGCTTCCACGGACGCGATGCGCTGGCGGCCTTCGCGATGGTCGTCGTCCTCGCGCTCCTGATGCTCGCGCCCTTCGCCGTGGTCGGCGCGACGATCGCCGATAACGCCGAGCGCTTCGCCGTGTGGGGCCGCGCCGTGGTCGACGCGGGCCCGCCCGAGGCGCCCGCTTGGGTCGGTCGGCTGCCGATCGTCGGGCCGACGATCGCCGATTACTGGAACAGCATGGCGCACGACACGGCGCAACTGCTCGTCGTCCTCGGCGACTACGTCGAGCCGGTGCGCAAATTCGTCGTGTCCTCCGGCGCGTCGATCGTCGGTGCGGTGCTGCAGCTCGCGCTGTCGATCTTCATCGCGTGGTTCATGTTCCGCGACGGGCATGCGATCGTCGATCGCCTCGGCGTCGTCGCGCAGCGCATCGCCGGCTCTCGTGGCGCCGAGCTCGCGTCGGTGGCTACGGCCACCGTGCGCGGCGTGGTGCTGGGGATTCTCGGCACCGCGCTCGCGCAGGCGGTCGTCGCGGCGATCGGCTTCTGGATCGCCGGGATGGTCGCTGCGCCGCTGCTCGGATTGCTGACCTTCGTCGCGTCGCCGGTGCCGATCGGCCCGCCCCTCGTGTGGGTGCCCGCGGGACTGTGGCTCATCAACGACGGCCAGACGGGGCGCGGCATCTTCGTGCTGCTGTGGGGGATGCTCGCGGTGTCGACGATCGACAACGTGATCAAGCCGCTCATCATCAGCCGCGGGAGCTTGCTGCCGTTCATCCTGGTGCTGCTAGGCGTGCTGGGCGGCATCGCCGCGTTCGGCGTGATCGGCATGTTCCTCGGCCCGGTGCTCCTCGCCGTCGGCTACGCGCTGCTCCTCGAATGGGCCGAGTCGCGCACGCAGCGCGACGTGATGCTGGCCGACGACCCGCACGACCACGATACGTCGCGCGAGCGCGAAAAGTGACGCGCGCTTGCGTCTGCCGTCACGACGATGCCGCCTTGACTAGCGAGTCCCCGCGTTTGCGGCCGCGGCGCTCGCTGGACTACCCTCCGCGCTCACGCGCCATGTCCGCCCGATAGGGCCCGAGCAGCTTCACCATCTGCGCGAAGACCTTGGGCGTCGCGGCGACGACCTCGCCGCCGTGCAGGTAGTCGCCCTCGCCCTGCAGGTCGCCGATCAGCCCCCCCGCCTCGAGCACGAGCAGGCTTCCCGCGGCGACGTCCCACGGATTGAGCCCGATTTCGAAAAAGCCGTCGTAGTAGCCGGCCGCCACGTAGGCGAGATCGAGCGCCGCGGCACCGGGGCGGCGCAGGCCCGCGGTCTGCTGGATCATCACCTTCATCATTTGCAGGTAGGTGTCGATGTAGCTGCCGTCGCGAAACGGGAAGCCGGTGCCGATCAGGCTCTCGCGCAGGTGCGCGCGACGCGACACGCGGATGCGCCGGTCGTTGAGAAACGCACCGCGGCCGCGCGTCGCCGTGAAGAGGTCGTTGCGCACCGGATCGTAGATCACGCCCTGCGTCACGATCCCCTTGTGCGCGAGCGCAATGGAAACGCAATACTGCGGGAAGCCGTGCAGGAAATTCGTGGTGCCGTCGAGCGGATCGATGAACCACACGTTTTCGGCGTCCGGGTTGCGATCGCGCGCGGTGCCTTCCTCGGCGAAGATGCCGTGGTCGGGATACGCGGCCTGCAGGGTCTCGACGATCGCCGCTTCCGCCGCGTGGTCGACCTCGCTCACGAAGTCCTTCGGCCCCTTCGTCTTCACCGTGAGGAGATCGAGTTCGCGCGCGCCGCGCGCGATGATGTTGCCGGCGCGGCGGGCGGCCTTGACCGCCGTGGTAAGCATCGGATGCATGTTCGAACTCGCGCAGGGAAGACGGCGCGAACGGCGCCGCTTGCGTCGCGTGCCGGCGAGCACGCGTGTCAGAATGGACGACCGCACGATTGTACCGTTACCGGCGCATCGCCTCGCTCGCGCACCACGCGCCGCATGCCATCGACCGCTCGCCCGACCTCCGCCATCGCGCCAACTGCCACCGGCGGGCTCGCGCGCGTGCGGATCGTGCTCGTCCGTACGAGCCTGCCCGCGAACATCGGCGCGGCGGCGCGCGCGATGCTGACGATGGGACTCGACCGGCTCGTCCTCGTCGCCCCGGCGCGCTTCCCTCATCCCGACGCCGTCGCGCTCGCGACCGGCGCGACGCGCGTCCTCGACGATGCCCGGGTCGTGGCGACTCTCGACGATGCGCTCAGCGGCACCGCGCTTTCGATCGGCCTCTCGGCGCGCCCGCGCAAGCTCGCCGGGCGCGTCCTGCCGATGCGGGCCGCGGCGAGTCAGGCGATCGCCGCCGCGGCGGAGGGCGATGTCGCGCTCGTGTTCGGCACCGAGATGTCGGGCTTGTCGAACGACGAGCTGGCGCGCTGCACGCACGTCGCGACGATTGCCGCGAACCCCGACTACGAATCGCTCAACGTGGCCGCGGCGGTGCAGGTCGCGGCGTGGGAGCTGCGCATGGCGGCGGTGGGCGGCGACGTGTGGACGGCGCCGCGCTTCGCCCGCGCGACGCACGACGAGATCGAGGCGCTCTACGCGCACGCGACGCGCACGCTCGCTGCACTCGCCTTCTTAGATCCCCAGCGGCCGCGTCGCCTGTTGCCGCGCCTGAGGCGGCTCTTCGCGCGCGCCGGGCTGGAGCGCGAGGAGGTCAACATCCTGCGGGGCATCCTCGCGCGCATCGACGAGCGCTGCGGAAGTGGGGAGCAGAACTAGTACCGGGCCAGCTCGAGTCAGCCGCTGCTGCACGTCTTCGCGGCCTCGGCGCGGAACTTTGCGAGACGCGTGTCGTGACGCATCTTGCGCGCTTCCATCGAGCGGATCCGGTCGTCGTAGCGCGCGCACGACTGCGGGGTCGGGCACGCAGCGCGGCCCTTGCGATCGCGCTCGATCGTCGCCTCGGCAGAAACCGTCCGGCGCTCTTCCGTGGCGACCTTGCGCCGCGCCTTCGCGCACTCGGAGGAGGGGGCGGCGAAGGCGGGCGGGGCGGCCAGCGCCACCGCGAGCGCGGCGCCGAGCGCCACGCGGATCAGAAGGGACATGCGGCCTGCAGGCTCATGGGCGCGTCTCCCGCGCGGAGCGCCGACGGCGCCGCTCCGCACGCCGGGCACAGTGTAGCAAGCAGACGGGCGGCCGGCCCGGCGGACAGCGGGGGTTCGGCGAACGCAATAGTTGAGTGAATCGCTCGGACTCCTCATAATTGTCGCGTGTTCAAGCGATTGCGCGAAGACGTCCGCGTCGTGTTCGACCGCGATCCCGCGGCGCGCACGGCGTGGGAAGTGCTGACCTGCTATCCGGGGTTGCATGCGCTCGTCTGGCATCGTGTCGTGGTCCATCCCGCGTGGCGCGTGGGGCTGCGCTGGCTCGCCCGGTGGCTCGCTCACTGGGGCCGCTTCGCGACCGGCATCGAGATTCATCCGGGCGCGCTCATCGGCCGGCGCGTGTTCATCGATCACGGCATGGGCGTGGTGATCGGCGAAACCGCGGAAATCGGGGACGACACGACGCTCTATCACGGGGTGACGCTCGGCGGGACCTCGTGGAACAAGGGCAAGCGGCACCCGACGCTCGGGCGCGGCGTCGTCATCGGTGCCGGAGCCAAGGTGCTCGGTCCGATTCGCGTCGGCGACGGGGCGAAGATCGGGTCGAACGCCGTCGTCGTGCGCGACGTGCCGCCGGGGGCCACGGCGGTCGGCATCCCGGCGCGGATCGTCACCGCGGCCGATCAGGACCGGCGCGAGGCGCAGGCCGCCAGGATCGGCTTTTCCGCCTATGCGATCTCCTCGGACATGGACGACCCGATCGTCCAGGCGATCCACAAGCTCCTCGACCACGCCGCGGCGACCGAGGAGCGCTTCAACCGGCTCGTGACGCTGCTGCAGAGCGAGGGCGTCGACTGCGGGGCGGCCAAGGCGGTTGCCGACGCGTTCGATCCCGGGCAGATCAACAAGATGCTCGAATGAACTTTCCGCGACTTTAGTTGACTAATTTGTTCGGGTATTATAGGATATCGATCTCCGGCGGATCCCCACGATCGCGCCGCAATTGAAACGCCATGCGTCTTACCACCAAAGGCCGCTTTGCCGTCACGGCGATGATCGACGTCGCGCTGCATGGGTCGAACGGACCCGTGACGCTCGCCGCCATTTCCGAGCGGCAGAAGATCTCGCTTTCCTACCTCGAGCAACTGTTCGGTAAGCTCCGCCGCCAGGGCCTCGTCGAGAGCGTGCGCGGGCCGGGCGGGGGCTACAACCTCGGCCGGGCGCCGGAGGAGATTACCGTCGCCGACATCATCGTCGCCGTCGACGAGCCGATCGATGCCACACAATGCGGCGGGCGCGAGAACTGCCACGACGATCGCCGGTGCATGACGCACGAATTGTGGGCCGGCCTGAACGCCCACATCTTCACCTACCTGCGGTCGGTGACGCTGGCCGAGCTGGTCCGGCAGCAGCGGCCGCGCGACGGCGAGGTGGCGGTGCTGCACGATCAGCGCCAGGCCGGGAACGCCGAGCGCGCACCGGAACCGGCCCCGATGGCCTGACGCTCGCCAAAACCTCTCGGAAAGCCATGCACCTGCCCATCTACCTCGACTATTCCGCCACGACGCCGGTCGACCCGCGCGTCGCGGAGAAGATGATTCCGTACCTCACGGAGCGCTTCGGCAACCCGGCGTCCCGCTCGCACGTGTTCGGCTGGGAGACCGAGGCCGCGGTCGAGGAGGCGCGCAAGGAGGTCGCCCTGCTCGTCAATTGCGACCCCAAGGAGCTCGTCTGGACCTCGGGAGCGACCGAGTCGATCAACCTGGCGTTGAAGGGCGCGGCCCACTTCTACAAGGACAAGGGCAGGCATCTCGTCACGGTGAAGACCGAGCACAAGGCGACGCTCGA
>JBLMWW010000271.1:0-4271 GCA_050257435.1 Rudaea sp. | reverse complement strand
CGGCGCCGCCGCCGCCGCAGCCGGTCGCCGCCGCCATCACCGGCCACGGCAACATCGGCATCGGCGGCTTCGTGGCGCCGGGGACGTTCACGCTCGCGCTGGTGTTCCTCGTGGCGTTCGTCCTCTACTACTTCGTCAACTGGAAGTACCTGTCGACCGTGTGGCCGCTCTCATAACGAGCGAACGGATGGCGGCCGTCTCGATGACGGCCGCCGTCCGCCCCATCCGCGCCAGCCAACGAACAAGACGATGAACGCGCCGATCGCCCTCTTCTTCGATCTCTTCAAGCTGCGGATCGGTCTCGTCATCGGCTTCACCGCGCTCGCCGGCCTCGTGGTGACACCGGGCCACGCGCCGGCGACGTGGCGTGCCGCGTTGCTCGTCCTCGCCGTCGTCGTCTCGTCCGCGGCGGCGGGCGCGTTCAACCAGTCCGTCGAGCGCGACATCGACGCGCGGCTGGCGCGCACCAAGCGCCGGCCGTTCGTCACCGGGCGGCTCGTGCATTCGCGCCGCTGGCTCGCCGTCATCGCGCTCATGTGCGCCGGCTCCGTCGTCGTCGCCGCGCTTGCGACGAACGCGCTCGCGGCGCTCTACACGTTTCTCGGCGCGTTCGTCTACGGCGTCGTGTACACGGTGTGGCTCAAGCGCCGCACCTGGCTCAACATCGTCATCGGCGGATCGGCCGGGAGCTTCGCCGTCCTGGCGGGCGCGGCGGCCGTGGCGCCGGGTGCACTCGAGGCGACGCCGCTGTGGCTCGCCGTCGTTCTGTTCCTGTGGACGCCGCCCCATTTCTGGAGCCTTGCCATCGCCTGCCGTGCCGATTACCAGGCGGCGGGCGTGCCGATGCTGCCCGCCGTCGTCGGCGACCGGCGAGCAGCCCGGGCCGTGCTGGCGGGAACGATCCTGCTCGTGGCGGCATCGCTGGTCCCGGCACTGACCGGACTGTCGTGGCTCTACGCGATCACCGCCGTTGGCAGCGGCGCGTATTTCCTGCAGAAGAGCGTTGCGCTCGTGCGTGCGCCGTCGCGGCAAACCGCGATGGCGAACTTCCACGCGTCGCTCGTCCAGCTCACGCTGCTTTTGACGGCGGCGATCGTCGATGCGACGCTGTTCGCCTGACCCGCTGCGCGCGCTCGCGGCCTTCGTCCTCGCCGCCGCGCTCGTGGCGCCCGCATGCGCGATCGACTTCACGTCGGCGATGAAGGAGAGCCAGGCCGCGATCGACCGCGTCGTCGATGATTACGCGCTCACCAGCGCGGACGGCCGGCGCGTGCGCATGAGCGATTTCCGCGGCAAGCCGCTCCTCGTGAGCTTCGTGTACACCGGCTGCAGCCAGATCTGCCCGGCCACGACGCGCTTCCTCGCCAATGCGGTGAAGGAGGCCAACCGTGCGCTCGGGCCGAACGCGTTCAACGTCGTCACGATCGGCTTCAACCTGCCGTTCGACAACCCCGCGGCGATGCGGCAGTTCGCACGCCAGCAGGGCATCGACGATCCGCAATGGACGTTCCTGTCGCCCGACGCCGGGAGCGTGGAAGCGCTCACGCGCAACCTCGGCTTCGTGTATGCGCCGAGTCCGAGCGGCTTCGACCACATCGCGCAGGTCACGCTCGTCGATGCCAGCGGCCGCGTCGTGCGGCAGATCTACGGCGACACGTTCGATCCGCAATTGCTCGTGGGCGCGGTACGCGCGACGACGACCGGCGCACCGGGGCCGCTGCAGGACCTGTCGGGCCTGCTCGCTCGCGTGCGCGTGCTGTGCAGCGTGTACGACCCGGCGACCGGGAGCTACCGACTCGATTATGGGCTCTTCATCGAGATCTTCGCCGGACTGACCGTTCTCGGCGCCGTCGCCTTCTATATCGGCGGCGAATGGCGGCGGCAGCGCCGCACGCGCCGCGACCGCGTCGCTGCTTGAAACGCGCTCGCGGCAACGCGCCGCATCGCTTGATGTACGTCATGTCGTCGGTGCAGGCACGCCGCTAGCATCGTGCCATGCACGCGTCCCTTCACCCGGCGGCGGTAGGCCGACTTCGGCCGCCGCCGGCGTTCTTTTGTCCTCCCTGCGCCGCGCCGACATGCTGAGGCTCCTCCAGCGCGGCGGACAGTGGCTGTTCATGCGCGTCGAGCGCGTCTTCAACCACGCGTTCGGCGAGGCGAACAATCCGCTCTATTACCTCGGTGCGATCACGTATTTCCTGTTCTGGATCGTGATCGCGAGCGGACTTTACCTCTACGTCTTCTTCAAGACCGGCGTCGAGGAGGCGAACGCCTCCGTCGAATATCTGACCCGCGACCAGTGGTATCTCGGCGGCGTGATGCGCAGCCTGCACCGCTATGCGTCGGACGGCATGGTGCTCGGCATGGTGCTGCACCTCACGCGGCATTTCGCGTTCGACCACTACCGCAGCTTCCGCTGGTTCTCGTGGATCTCCGGCGTCGTCGTGCTGTGGCTCGTCTACGTGTCCGGCATCAACGGCTACATGCTGCCGTGGGATCGGCTAGCGCAGTTCGTCACCGTCGGGACGGCGGAATGGCTCGACTGGCTGCCGATGTTCAACGGCACGCTGGTGCGCAACTTCATCTTCGAGGGCGCGGTCAACGACCGGTTGTTCTCGCTCTTGTCGTTCCTGCACATCGGCTTCCCCCTCGGCGTGCTGGCGCTGCTCTGGGTGCACACGCAGCGCGTCCCCGGCGCGAAGACCAACCCGCCGCGCCGCATCATGGCGTGGCTCGTCGCGTCGCTCGTGATCCTGTCCCTCGTCAAGCCCGCCGTCAGCCAGGGCGTCGCGGACCTGGGCAGCGTCCCCGCGCGCCTCGATCTCGACTGGTTCTACCTGCCGATCTTTCCGCTGTTCTACAAATGGTCGGTGCGCGCCGTGTGGTTCCTCGTCGGCGGCGCGACGCTGCTCTTCGTGTTGCTGCCGTGGCTGCCGCCGAAGCGCCGGTCCCGTACGGGCGAGTTCCATCTGATGATCCATCCGGACAACCGGATCGTCGCCGGGCACGAGGGCGAGACGCTGCTCGAATCCGCGCTGCGCGAGGACATCCCGTTCCCGTTCGACTGCCGCAACGGCGGCTGCGGCGTGTGCAAGTGCACGATCCTCTCGGGTCGCGTCGATTACGGCCTCCACCAGCCCGAGGTGCTCACGTCCGAGGAGATCGCCGCGGGCAAGGCGCTCGCCTGCTGCGCCGTGCCGCTCTCCGACGTCGAGCTCGAGTACGTGCCGGTGCGCATGCCCGGCGGCATCGCGGTTCGCCGCCACCACGCGCGGGTCGTGGCGCTCGCGCGCCTCGCCGACGACGTGATGCAGGTGCGCCTTTCGGTCCAGGGCGAGGAGCCGCTGCGCTTCTATGCCGGGCAGTACATCAACATCCTGATCGGCGACGGCGAGAAGCGCAGCTTCTCGTTCGCCACCGCGCCGTACGACCGCGAGACGATCGAGCTCCATATCCGGCTCATCCCGGGCGGCAAATTCACGACGCACGTCTTCAACGCGATGAAGGTGGGCGACGTCGTCGAGTTCGAGGGGCCGCTCGGGTCGTTCTTCCTGCGCGAGGATTCGGAGAAGCCGATCATCTTCGTCGCCGGCGCCACGGGCTTCGCGCCGGTGAAAAGCATGCTCGAGCACGCGTTTCACACCGGCGTCAAGCGCGAGATGGTGCTCTACTGGGGCGTGCGCGCGAAGAAGGACCTGTATCTCGGCGACCTGGCCGCGCGCTGGGCCGCGGAGCATACGAATTTCCGCTTCGTCCCGGTGTTGTCGCAGCCGCGGCCCGAGGATCACTGGACGGGGCGTACCGGCCTCGTGCACGAGGCCATCCTCGCCGACTTTCCGGATCTCTCCCGGTATCAGCTCTACGCCTGCGGCTCGGTCCAGATGGTCGAGGCGGCGCATCCGGCGTTCGCCGCGCACGGGTTGTCGCAGGACGACTGCTTCTCCGACGCGTTCCGCCTCGCCCCGCACCGCGAGCGCACGACGCCGGCCGGCGAGCTGGTCTCGCTCGGAGGCGCATAAGCCATGCGCAACGTCGCCCGCTATGTCGCGCAGGCGCTGCTGTACGCCGCCTTCGTCGCGTTCATCGGCTACTTCTCGACCTCGCCCGCGTACGAGCACCTCGCTCCCGGCGACGCGCTGCTCAAGCTGTCGCTGACGCACGCCGGTGCGCGCAAGGAGGCGTGCCGCGAGCGCACGCCGGAGGAGCTCGCGAAGCTCGCGCCGAACATGCGCGCGCAGTCGGTGTGCCCGCGCGAGCGCGTCCCGATCACC
>JBLMWW010000270.1:0-10143 GCA_050257435.1 Rudaea sp. | reverse complement strand
TCCCGATCCTCGTCCAGATGGAGAAATACGCCGGCGGCAAGCGCACGCGCGTGATCCGCATCCTGGAGGACGAGGACGACTGGCCGGCACGGCGCCCGGCGGCGAAGCCATGAGGCACGCGCTGATCGACCTCTACGCCGCCAACACGTCCAACAGCCAGCGCGTCTCGATCATGCTCGAGGAGTGCGCGATCCCGAACCTCGTGCACCAGGTGGACCTCGCAGCCGGCGAGCACCGCCGCGAGCCGTTCCTCGCGCTCAACCCGGCCGGCGCGGTACCGGTGATCGTCGACAAGTCGGCGCCGGGAGGATCGCTCACGCTCACCCAATCCGGCGCCATCCTGCTCTACCTCGCGATGAAGACCGGCCGCTTCTTTCCGAAGGACCCGGCGCTGCGCGCTCGCGCCTTCGAGTGGTTCATGTTCGCGACGACCGACTGCGCGACGATGTCCACGTCGATCTTCCTGTCGAACGCCGTGCTGCCGGACAAGTCGCCGGCGAACCTCGCCTATTACGAGGAGCGCCTCACGCGCTACTTCGCGGTGGCGAACCGGCGGCTCGACTCGCGCCGCTTCCTCGCCGACGAGTTGTCGATCGCGGACTTCGCGCTCTATCCGATCGTGCGGGTGCGCCACGCGCTCGTGGAGCGCGCGGGCGACCTCGACAATCTGGCGCGTTGGGCCGACGAGATGTCCGCGCGCCCCGCGGTGGCGCGCGGCATGGCGGCGATGGAGTAGGAAGCAAAACGGCCGGTCGCCCGCGGGGGCGTACCGGCCGCCTGTAAGCGCGAAGCCGCGCGGGAAGTCGGGCGTTACTTGAGGTGGTTCGAGACGAGCTTCGTCATCTCGAACATCGACACCTTGTTCTTGCCGCCGAATACGGCACGCAACTTCTCGTCGGCGTTGATCAGGCGCTTGTTCACGGCGTCCTGCAGCTTGTTCTTCTTGATGTAATCCCAGATCTTCTTCGTCACTTCGGTGCGGGGCATCGGCATCGAGCCGACCACGGCCGCGAGCACGGTGGAGGGCATCATGGCCTTCATGAACGCCGCGTTCGGCTTGCGCTTCGCTGCGGGCTTCTTGGCCGCGGCCTTCTTCGGGGCGGCTTTCTTCGGGGCGGCCTTCTTCGCTGCGCTCTTCTTCGCGGCGGGCTTCTTCGCAGCACTCTTCTTCGCGGCCGGCTTCTTGGCCGCCGACTTCTTCGCAGCTTTCTTGGCAGTAGCCATGTTTCTCCTTCCTGTCAGTTGTGCGGGCGGACTACGCTGTAGCGTCCTCGACGCGCCTTCCTGTCCTGGGCACGACGCTCCATCGCGGGCGACTATACCGCATTTTCCGCAGGGAGTAAGGGGTCGCCAGAGGGAATTTTCACTCTGGCGGAGCGGGTGTTGCAGCGATGCGAACGCGCGACGCGCGCGATCGCGATCGCGTCGTTTCCGCTCGGCGGCGCGCGTGGAATTCGCTTGGCGCGGAGTAGAATGCATGCGTCCGATCCTTCGATGTCCGCTCCTACGACCGACCTTGCGCAATTGCGCGTCGACTACCGGCGCGCCGCCCTGAGCGAGCACGAGGCCTCTCCCGATCCCCACGATCAGTTCGCGCGCTGGCTCGACGAGGCCGTCCGCGCGGCCGTGCCGGAGCCCAACGCGATGACGCTCGCCACCGTGGACGCCGACGGACGTCCTTCGGCGCGCGTGGTCCTGCTGAAGTCGTTCGACGCCCGGGGGTTCGTGTTCCACACGAATTACGAGAGCCGTAAGGGACGCGACCTCGCCGGCAACCCCGCCGTTTCACTGCTGTTCTTCTGGCCGGAGCTCGAGCGGCAGGTGCGGATCGACGGCACGGCGGCGCGGGTCGCCCCCGAGGAGTCCGACGCGTATTTCGCGCTACGCCCGCATGCGTCGCAGGTCGGCGCCTGGGCGTCGCCGCAGAGCACGCCGATCCCCGATCGCGTATGGCTCGAGGAGCAGGTCGCAGCCGCCGAGGCGCGCTTCGCCGCCGGCGTACCGCGTCCGCCCAACTGGGGCGGCGTGCGCGTGGTCCCGGATCGCTTCGAATTCTGGCAGGGCCGTGCATCGCGGCTGCACGACCGGCTCGTCTACTCGCGCCAGGCCGAGCGGTGGACCATCGGACGGCTCGCCCCATGAGGCGGCTGCCGGCGGTGTCGCCGTTCACCGTGCTGATCGCGCTCGGCATCGCCAATCATGTCGTGCTGACCGGCTCGCGCGTGGCGGTGTCGCTCGACGCGCTCGCGCGCGGGGCGAGCGCGGCGACCGTCGGCGGGCTGATGGCGTTCTTCGCGCTTCTTCCGATGTTCTTCGCGATCCCGGCGGGACGCCTCGCCGATCGCGTCGGCGTCCGCGGCCCCATGCTCGTGGGCTCGATCGGCATGATGACCGGCGCGGCCATTGTCACGCTCTTCCCCGGGCTGCCGTCGTTGTTCGCGAGCGCGATGGTGAGCGGGGTTTCGTTCATGCTGTTCCAGGTGGCCGCGCAGTACGCGACGGGGGAGATGGGCGGCCGGGCGGCGCGCACGCGCAATTTCGGCCTGCTCGCGCTCGGCTACTCGACATCGTCGATCGCCGGGCCGCTGATCGCCGGCTTCGTCATCGACCATGGGGGCTTCCGCGCGGCGTTCGCCGTATTGGCGCTCATGCCCCTGTTGCCGATCGGCGTCCTCGGCGCGCGGATGATCGCGCTGCCGGGCCCGCATCCCGCGCACGCGGCGAGCGCGCGTGGCGGTGCGCTCGAGCTCATCGCGCATCCCGAGATCCGGCGCGTCTTCATCATCAACGGCCTGATCTCGATGGCGTGGGAGCTGCACACGCTGTTCGTGCCGATCTACGGCCACGCCATCGGGCTGTCGGCATCCGGCGTCGGCATGGTGCTCGCCGCGTTTGCCGCCGCGACATTCGCCGTCCGCCTGGCGATGCCGCTCCTCGCTGCACGCGTGTCCGAGCACGCGGTGCTGACGTTCGCGCTCTACGTCGGCGCGGCGGTCTATCTCGCGCTGCCGTTCTCGCGCAACGCGCCGACGCTGATGGCGCTGTCGTTCTGCCTCGGCCTCGGGCTTGGCGCCGGCCAGCCGATGGTGATGGCGCTGCTGCACACCCACGCGCCGCCCGGCCGGATGGGCGAAGCCGCCGGCGTGCGGATGTCGCTCATCAATTCGATGGCCGTCGCGGTGCCGGTGGTTTTCGGCACAGTGGGTGGCTCGATCGGGCTCGCGCCCGTGCTGTGGTCGGTCGGCGTGTTCCTCGCGACCGGCGGCTGGCTCACGCGCGCCGCGCGCACCTGAGACGCTCCCCGGACGGCGGGCCGCCGCGCGGCGTCAGCCGGCGGCGGGGCGCTTCAAGCGATCGGCGAAGGCCTTGCGGAACTTGGCGACCTTGGGGGCGACGACATAGGCGCAGTACGGCTGGCCGGCGTTGTGCGCGAAATAGTCCTGATGGTAGGCCTCGGCCGGATGGAACGCCGCCGGTCCCGCGAGCTCCGTGACGAGCGGGTCGCGGTAGACGCCCTCGCGCTCGATCTCCTCCATCACCGCCAGCGCATCGGCGCGCTGCTCGGGCGTGTCGCAGAAAATGATCGAGCGGTATTGCGTGCCGACGTCGTTACCCTGTCGATTGCGCGTCGTGGGGTCGTGAATCGTGAAGAAGACGCGCAGCAGGTCGCGGTACGACAGCACGCCCGGGTCGAACGTCACCCGTACGACCTCGGCGTGGCCGGTCTCGCCGGTGCAGACCGCTTCGTACGTCGGCTGCGCCGTGCGCCCGCCCGCGTAGCCCGACTCGATCGAGACCACGCCGGCGAGCTCGCGGAAGACGGCGTCGAGACACCAGAAGCAGCCACCGCCGAGGACGGCGGTCGCGTGACGGGTGGGGCGATCCATGGCGATTCTCCGAAAATGACGAAGGGCGGCGGCCGAACGGTGTTGCGGTCGAGAAGCGGGCGCGGCCGCGAGCGTTCCGTGACGCAAAGTCGCCGCGAGTGACGCGAAGCTTACGCGTCGATCGTCGGGGTCCGGCCGGAAATCGGTAAATGGACGTCGCGCAGCCGGTGTCGGAGGTGTAATCATTCGCGCCCGTCATCGCGCGATCATTGCGACCTGCGATACCGGCTGGCGCATGGCCAACCCGCTCCGCTTTCTCGACCGCGTCGCCGCACGCCTGCGCGACGTGCAGCTCGCGCGCACCGCCGGCAGCCTCTCGTTCACCACGCTCCTCGCGATCGTGCCGCTCGTCACGGTGGCGTTCTCGTTCGTCGCGCGCTTCCCGATATTCCAGGATTGGCTGACGGCATTCGAGCAGTTCCTGCTGCGCCACTTGCTGCCCGTCGGTCCGGCGACGGAGATCCGCGCGCACATCATCGTCTTCGCCGCGCAGGCCGGGCGGCTCACCGGGGTTTCGATCGTGATGATCGCGATCACCGCGGGGCTCGCCATCGCGACAGTCGAGCGCGAGATCAACGCGATCTGGGGCATTCGCAGCGGCCGCTCGCTGGCGAAGCGGATCTTCGCCTACGCGATCGGCCTTACCGCCGGGCCGGTGCTCCTCGGCGCAAGCATCTCGATCACGACCTGGCTCGTCGTGCACTCGCTCGCCGTCGTGCCGATCCGCAAGACGCTCGGCCAGCACATCGTCGAGACGTTGCCGTTCGCATTCTCCGCCGCCGGCCTGACGCTGCTCTACAAGGGCGTGCCCGCCCGCCACGTCGCGCTCGCGCCCGCGCTGATCGCCGGCCTGCTCGGCGCCGCGGCGCTCGAGGCCGCGAAGCAGGGCTTCGCGTGGTACATGGCGCGCCTGTCGTCCTACGCCGCCGTCTACGGGGCGCTCGCCGCCCTGCCGATCTTCCTCATCTGGGTGTATCTCTGCTGGATCATCATCCTCGCCGGCGCCGCGATCAGCGCGACGATCGCCGAGCCGGGCGGCCAGCGCGCGCGCCGCACGGCGGCGGTCAAGTGACGTTGCGCAAGTAACGGTTGCTCCCGTCGCGGGCCCACGCTACATTTCGCCGCAGTCGCAATCCGGAGCAACGCGTCGTGTGGTCGATCATCCTAGCCGCGGGCTGGCCCATCTGGCCGCTCATCATCGCGTCCGTCGTGGCGCTCGCGCTGATCTTCGAGCGCCTGTGGTCGCTGCGCCAGAGCGTCGTGGCGCCCGCCGGCATGGTGGATCACGTGCTGGTCGAGTACCGGCATACCGGCACCACGCAGGACCTGCTCGCGCGAACGGCGGAGCAGGGCCCGCTCGGGCGCATCCTCGCCGCCGGGCTCGCAAACGTCAAAAGTCCCCGCCCGGTGATGAAGGAGGCGATCGAGGAAGTCGGCCGCGTCGTGACGCACGATCTCGAGCGCTTCCTGACGACGCTCGGCACGATCGCGGCGCTCGCGCCGCTGATGGGCCTCTTCGGCACCGTCGTCGGCATGATCGAGATCTTCGGCTCGCAAAGCGCCACCGGCTCGAACCCGATCCAGCTCGCGCACGGCATCTCGATCGCGCTCTACAACACGGCCATGGGGCTGATCGTCGCGATCCCGAGCATGATCTTCTATCGCCATTTCCGCGCCAAGGTCGACGCGCTCGTCGTCGAGATGGAGCAGCAGGCGATCAAGCTCGTCGACTTCGCCCACAACGAGCGCAAATGATCGTCGCCGTGAAACTGCTGCGCGGGTCCACCCTGCGATGAACCTGCGAGGCGACCGGACGCGCGAGGACCCGGAGATCAATTTCATCCCGCTGATCGACGTCCTGCTCGTCATCCTGATCTTCCTGATGGTGACGACGACGTACCAGCGCGTCGCCGAGCTCCAGATCACGCTGCCCGAGGCGAGCGCCGAGCCGGTCAAGGAACGCCCCCGCGAGATCAACGTCGGACTCGACGCGCAGGGCCACTACAAGATCGATCGCGAGCCGGCGTTCACGTTCACGACCGTCGACGCGCTCGCCGACATGCTGAAGCGCGCGGCCGCGGATGCGAAGGACGCGGTCGTCGTCGTCAACGCCGACGCGCAGGCCACGCACCAGTCGGTCGTGCGCGTCATGGAAGCCGCGCGCGCCGCCGGCCTCACGCATATCACGTTCGCGACGCAATCGTCCCCGGCCGCGCCGGCGAAGTGAGCGCGCCGGCGCGAAGGCACGGCATCGCGGTCACGGCCGAGCCCCTTGCGCGCGCCTGGTACGCGGCACGGCCAACGCCGCTCGCGATCCTCCTGCGGCCGCTCGCCTGGATCTATGGCGCCGTGACGGCGGCGCGCCGCGGCGCGTATCGGGCGCACGTGCTCGCCAGCGCGCGCATGCCGGTACCCGTGGTGGTGGTCGGCAACGTCACCGTCGGCGGCGCCGGGAAGACACCGCTCGTGCAGGCGCTGGTCGAGGCGCTTCGCGCGCGCGGCCGGCACCCGGGCATCGTCAGTCGCGGTTACGGCCGCCGCACGCGGGACGTCCGCCCCGTGCACGTCCACGACGATCCGCGCGACGTCGGAGACGAGCCGCTGCTCCTCGCGACGACGGCGCCGGTCTTCGTCGGCAGACGTCGCGCAGCGGCCGCGCGCGCGCTGCTCGCCGCGCATCCCGAGGTCGACGTGATCGTGGCCGACGACGGCCTGCAGCACTACGCGCTCGCGCGCGACGTCGAGATCGCCGTGCTCGATTCCGCGCGTGCGCTCGGCAACGCGCTCCTGCTTCCCGCGGGGCCGTTGCGCGAGCCTGCCGCACGCCTCGCTTCGGTGGACGCGCTCGTGTGGCGAGGCACGGATGCGCTGGCGGGGCCGCGAGGGTGGCATCCGCGCGAATACGTGCTGACGCTCGCGGCGAAGCCCTGGCGCAACGTGTCGGATCCCGCCCTGCCGTTCGATGTCGCGCTCCTCGCCGACCCGTCGACGGTCGCCATCGCCGGCATCGCCGATCCCGCGCCGTTCTTCGCGGCGCTTGGCGCGCAGGGCTTTTGCGGCGCGACGCACGCATTCCCCGATCACCATGCGTACACGCGCGGCGACGTCGCGTTCCCCGGCGCTCGCGCGATCCTGATGACCGAGAAGGACGCGGTAAAATGCGCGGCGTTTCACGACGAGCGAATGTGGGCGCTGCCACTTCGCGCGCGCGTCGATGTGGCGCTCGTCGATTACGTCCTGGAGAAGATCGATGGACCCCAAGCTCCTCGAGATGCTCGTGTGCCCCGTCACCAAGGGTCCGCTCATCCATGATCGCGAGCGCAACGAGCTGATCTCGCGCTCGGCGCGGCTCGCCTATCCGATCCGCGACGGCATTCCCGTCATGCTCGAGGAAGAGGCGCGCAAGCTCTCCCCCGAGGAATGGGAAGCGCTCAAGGAATAGGCTCCGCGCGGCTTTCGTGAGCTTTTCCGTCCTGATCCCGGCGCGCTACGCGTCCTCGCGGCTGCCGGGGAAGGCGCTCGCCGACCTCGGCGGCAAGCCGATGGTCGTGCGCGTCGCCGAGCGCGCGGGCGAGAGCGGCGCCGCGCGCGTCGTCGTCGCGACCGACGACGTTCGCATCGAGCAGGCGGTGCGCGCGCACGGCATCGACGTCGTCCTCACGCGTGCGGACCACGCAAGCGGCACCGATCGCCTTGCCGAGGCCGCGGCGCGCCTCGCGCTCGCCGACGACGAGATCGTCGTCAACGCGCAGGGCGACGAGCCGCTGCTCGATCCGCGGCTGATAGGCCGCGTGGCGGGGATGCTCGAGGAGAATGCCGACGTCGACATTGCCACCGCGTGCCACCCGATCGCCGACATCGACGAGGCGTTCAGCCCCCACGTCGTGAAGGTCGCGCTCGACGCGCGGCGGCGCGCGCTCTACTTCAGCCGCGCGCCCATCCCGTGGGCGCGCAACGCGTTCGCCGACACGCCCCGCACGCTGCCGCCGGGGCTGCCCATCTTCCGCCACTACGGCCTTTACGCGTATCGCGTCGCGTTCCTGCGTCGCTTCCCCACGCTCGCGGTGTCGCCGCTCGAGACGTTCGAGGCGCTCGAGCAGCTGCGCGCGCTTTGGCATGGCTATCGGATCCTCGTCGACGTCGCCGAGGGCACGCCGGCGCCGGGCGTCGACACGCCCGGGGACCTCGCGCGCGTGCGCGCGCTCTTCGGCGATCGGGACGACCGGTGACACCGCGATTGACCGCGCATGGCGGAGCGGCGAGAATCGGCCGGGGGCGATGCTACCGGCGAGTTCGTCGCCACCGCCGCACGGCTCCTGCGCACGCGATAACGCCTCCCATCGTCGACCCTGAGATCCTGCGAGCGTGATCGCGATGCGACTCGTCCTTCTCGGCCCTCCCGCGGCCGGCAAAGGCACCCAGGCGGCGTTCATTCGCGACGTTTACGGCATCCCGCAGATCTCGACCGGCGACATGCTGCGTGCGGCGGCGAAGGCGGGCACGCCGCTCGGGCTCGCCGCCAAGCAGGTCATCGACCGCGGCGCGCTCGTATCCGACGACATCGTCCTCACGCTCGTCAGGGAGCGGCTGGGCGAGCCCGACTGCGGATGCGGCTACCTGTTCGACGGCGTTCCGCGCACGATCCCGCAGGCGCAGGCGCTGCGCGACGCGGGCATCGCCCTCGACTACGTGATCGAGATCGACGTGCCCGACGCGGCGATCGTCGAGCGGATGAGCGGCCGCCGCATCCACCCCGCATCCGGCCGCACGTACCACGTCAAGTTCAACCCCCCGCGCGTCACGGGCCGCGACGACGTCACGAGCGAGCCGCTGATCCAGCGCGAGGACGACCGCGAGGAAACGGTGCTGAAGCGGCTCGCCGTCTACCACGCACAGACGGAGCCGCTCGTCGCGTATTACACGCAGTGGGAGGCGAGCGGCGATCCGCGCGCGCCGCGTTACCGAAAGGTGAACGGGCTCGGCACCGTCGAGGGCGTGCGCGACGCGTGCCTCGCGGCGCTGCGCAGCTGACGGCGCGGGTCCGCGGAGATTCGCCCGCGAGGCGCGGGCATGCGAGGGAAACGATCGCACCATGGCCAAACCCAATGCGTTCTACGCGCAGTCCGGCGGCGTCACCGCGACGATCAACGCGACCGCCGCAGGCGTCATCCAGACCGCGCGCGCCAATCCGTCGAAGATCGGCCGCGTGCTCGCCGGGCGCAACGGCATCATCGGCGCGCTCACCGAGGATCTGATCGACACCGGCAAGGAGCCCGCGCGCGCGATCGCGGCGCTCAAGCACACCCCGGCCGGCGCGTTCGGCTCGTGCCGCTACAAGCTCAAGGGCCTCGACGAGAACCGCGCGCAATACGAGCGGCTGATCGAGGTGTTTCGCGCGCACGACATCCGCTACTTCTTCTACAACGGCGGCAACGACTCGGCCGACACGTGCCTCAAGGTGTCGCAGATCGCGGAGACGCTCGGCTATCCGATCACCGCCGTGCACGTGCCCAAGACCGTCGACAACGATCTCGCCGTCACCGACAACTGCCCGGGCTTCGGGTCGGTCGCCAAATACGTCGCGACGTCGATGCGCGAGGCGGCGTTCGACGTCGCGTCGATGGCGAAGACGTCGACGAAGGTCTTCGTGCTCGAGGTCATGGGACGGCACGCCGGCTGGATCACCGCGGCCGTCGGCCTCGCCGACGACGAGGCGACGCCGATACCGCTCGTGCTGCTCTTTCCCGAGATCCCGTTCGACGAGGGGCGCTTCCTGCAGGCGGTCGACGCGCGCACGAAACGCTTCGGCTATTGCTGCGTGGGCGTCTCCGAGGGCCTGCAGAACGCCGAGGGCGAGCTGATGGCGGAGGCGGGGACGCGCGACGCGTTCGGCCACGCGCAACTGGGCGGCGTGGGGCCGCTGATCGCGAACCTGGTCAAGGAGCGGCTCGGCCTGAAGTACCACTGGGCAGTCGCCGACTACCTGCAGCGCGCGGCGCGCCACCTCGCGTCGAAGACCGACCTCGACCAGTCGTACGCGGTAGGCAAGGCCGCGGTCGAATTCGCGCTCGCCGGCCACAACGCGGTCATGCCGGCCATCGTCCGTGTCTCGGACAAGCCGTATCGCTGGAAGATCGGCATGGCGCCGCTTTCCGAAGTCGCCAACAAGGAGAAGATGCTGCCGCGCGGCTTCATCTCGGCCGACGGCTTCGGCATCACCGCGAACGCGCGCGCCTACCTCGCACCGCTGATTCGC